>NZ_JBHWFF010000039.1:0-32424 GCF_042733785.1 Streptomyces sp. NPDC059695
GCGCCGTCCCGTGTGCCCACCCTCCCCCAAGCTCTCGGCTTCGCTCGAGCAGGGGGGACCCCCATCGCCCCAGCGGGACGATTGCCCACACGGGCAGCGGCGGCGGGCCCACACGGGCGTGGACGAGGCGCCACACGGGCGCGGGGCACCGCCCCGCCGAACGCGGGCGCCGCCCCGCCGGGCGGGGGCGTGCACGGGCAACGGGCTAACGCCCACACGGGTCGCGGGGTGGGCCCGCGCAGGCGGTGGCGCGGGCCCCGGGGGCTACGAGTGGCCCAGGTCGTCCGAGGAGGCGTCCGGCTCCGTCGTCGAGCCCGAGTCCTTCGCGGGGCGGAGCGGGAACGCGTCCGCCGCCATCGAGTCCAGGACCGGCGGCGCCGGCCGCGGAGGCTTCGGCATGACCGCGGCCTCCGAATGGCCCCCGCACCCGTACGCGAGGGACACGACCCGGCCGTCCGCCGGGGAGAACTCGTTCGCGCAGATGCCGAAGGCCTGCTTCAGGGATCCGGCCACCGGCACCAGGAACGCGCAGGACTCGCAGGACGCGGGCGCCGCGAGGGCCATCGGCGTCCTCGCTCCGAACGCCTCGTCCCAGCGGTCGGCCGCCGTGTGCAGGCCGTAGCGGGAGAGGACCCTCGCCCGGCGCATGCCGAGCTCCTCCGCGACCGCGGCGATCGCGCCGCGGGACGGGGTGCGCGAGGTGAGCTCGGCGTCCTCCTCGTCGAGGTGCTCCTCCATCTCCTCGGAGACGGCGGAGTTCGGCGGCGGCACGTCCTCGCCCGAGTAGCCGGGCTCCAGGCGCGGGTCGTCCTGCTCGGTGGGGAGCAGGTCGCCGGGCCCCATGTCGCCGGGCCGCAGCCGCTCGCTCCACGGCACCCACTCGGGGGCGAGGAGCGCGTCGGTGCCGGGCAGCAGGACGGTTTCGTCAAGCGTGACGTTCTTGGCGCGGGAGGCACGGGTGACCGTCACCGCCCAGCGCCAGCCCCGGTAGCCGGGCTCCTTGGACTCGAAGTAGTGCGTGACGACCCGGTCGCCCTCCGCGACGACCTCGACGTGCGCGCCGACGATGCCTGGCGCGGCCGCCTCCTCGGCGGCCTCCCGCGCGAGGTCTACGGCCTCCGCGCACAGGCGGTCGGGGATACGCGTGGCTCGCGGGGTACGCGGGGTACCGCTTCGCGTCGTCGCAGCACTCACAGGTCTCGCTTCTCTCCTACGCCGTCTCACGGGTGCGCCGGCCGAGGGGCGGGAGCGAAGGCACGGGCCGCGGGCGGAGCGGACCAGAGGGCCGCATCGACGTCCGCACCCGACTTGTCTCGCGCGTCTCGGGCACACCTAACGTCATCCATTCTGCGGGATGCCGAAGAGGCGCGCGGCCGAGAGATTCCGCCGGTGACGCGCTACGCACGCTACCCCGTTCGCGGGCCTCCGCCCACCTGCCCGACCCAAGTGGCCCGGATCGCGGACGCCCCGCACCGCCGAACCGCCCGGGGACGGACCCTCCGCACGGCCCGTACGCACCCCCGTACGCACCCTCCGACGAGCGCTCCGGCGCCCGCCCCGACGCACCCGGCCCGCGCACCGGGCCGCACCCGCGACACGCCCGTACAGGCCGGCCCCGCCCGGCCCCGCGGCCGCCCCCGGCCGTGCCCGTGTGCGCCGCCGCACCGGCCCCGTACCGCGCCGGATTCCGCCCCCGGGCCCGTCCGGGGGCCCGTCGCCCGCACCGGCTCCTCCCGGGCCCCTCCTCGGGGCTCGCCCGTCGTGGCACGGTTCGCCGGGCGCGCCCGTGGGGCACTATGACGGAGTGGCAGCCGCACGGTCCCCCGTACGATCGCATGATCCCGCCGGGCCGCTCCGCCGAGCGGGCCGGAGGGTCGGGCGTGCCCTGCACCTGCCGTTCACCGGGACCGCGAAGGGCATCCGCAAGGCCACCCACGCGCACGGCGCGGGCGAATCCGGGCTCGGGAAACTGATCGAGCTCCACGCCGTGAACGGCGCCGGCGACGTCATGATCACCGTCGCCCTCGCCTCCACCGTCTTCTTCTCCGTGCCGACCGACGAGGCCCGCGGCCGGGTCGCGCTCTACCTGGCCGTCACGATGGCCCCCTTCGTCCTCCTCGCCCCCGTGATCGGTCCGCTCCTGGACCGGATCCCGCACGGGCGGCGGGCGGCGATGGCCGGCGCGATGCTGACCCGTGCCGTCCTCGCGGTCATCATGTCGGGAGCCGTGGCGACGGGCGGCCTGGAGCTGTATCCGGCGGCGCTCGGCGTCCTGGTGGCCTCGAAGGCGTACGGGGTGGTCCGCAGCGCCGTCGTGCCCCGGCTCCTGCCACCGAACTTCTCGCTCGTGAAGGCGAACTCGCGGGTCACCCTGGCCGGGCTCCTCGCCACCGGAATCGCCGCGCCCGTCGGGGCGGGGCTCCAGCTGATCGGGCCGACCTGGCCGCTCTACGGGGCGTGCGCGCTGTTCCTGCTCGGCACCTTCTGGGCGCTGCGGATGCCGCACAAGGTGGACTCGGCGAAGGGCGAGCGGCGGGCGCACCTGCTGACGCACGGCGAGAAGAAGCCGAGCCTGCGGACGGTGGGCCCGTCGGTGCTGCACGGTCTGGAGGCGAACGCGGCGCAGCGCATGCTGTCCGGTTTCCTGATCTTCTTCCTGGCGTTCCTGCTGCGCGAGCACCCGCTGTCGGGGCAGAGCGCCGCCGTGTCGCTGGGGATCGTGGGCGTGGCGGCGGGCGTGGGGAACGCGTGCGGCACGGCGGCCGCCTCGCTGCTGCGGGACCGGGGCCAGGCCCCCGAGGTGATCATCGCCACGATGCTCACCGTGGTGTGCGGTACGGCGATCTGCACGGCGATCTTCTTCGGCGGCCTGATGGTCGCCGTCCTCGGCGCGGTCGCGGGACTCACCCAGGCCCTGTCGAAGCTGTCCCTGGACGCGCTCATCCAGCGGGACGTGCCGGAGCTGGTGCGGACCTCGGCGTTCGCCCGCTCCGAGACGGCGCTGCAGATGGCGTGGGTGGTCGGCGGCGGCATCGGCATCGCGCTGCCCCTGAACGGCACCCTCGGCATGTCCGTCGCCGCCGGGATCCTGGCCCTGGGCTGGGTCCTCGCGGTCCGGGGCCTCCTGACGGCGCCCCGCGGCCGCCAGGGCCCCAAGGGCCGCCCGAGGACGAAGGTGGCCTAGGGGGTGTCTTGTCGATCGGGCCGGATCAGGGAGCGGCGTCTGGTGCCGTGCATCGCAAGGCGGAGGAGGGAGGCAACGCGGAGCGTTGTGGACCGACGACAACGCGGCGAGGCGCGGTGCCAGACGCCGCGAGCCCGGCCCGATCGACAAGACACCCCCCAGGCAGTGTCCTCCGGCCTGCTCCGGAGCGCGTGGCGCACCGTGCGGAAGCGGTACGCCGGGGCGGCACGCCGTACCCCCGCGTGGCGCGGGCGCGGCGGCCCGATAGCCTTCGGCTCATGACCGTTGCGTTCTTCTCCGGCTCGCGCCGCCGGGCCGCCGTCGCCCTCGGGGCCGTCTCCGCCGGGCTCCTCGTACTCTCCGCCTGCGACAAGCCGACTCCGCTCGCGACCCTGACGGTCGGGACCGAATCGGTGAACTCCGAGGCCGCCTGCTACAACGACGGCGAAGCCATCAAGGAGTCGCAGATCCAGCAGTGCCTCAACAAGAAGGCCGAGAAGACCATCAAGGTCTCCACGGACGACAAGATCCGCTTCGGGGTCGACCCGAAGATCGCGGACAACGGCTGGACGATCTTCTTGGGCGGCCAGCAGGCCGAGCCCGAGCCGTACAAGAAGACGTACCGGACCATCCCGGCCAGCGCCTTCTTCTCCCAGTCCCAGACCGGCGAGACCCCTGACAGCACCCAGGTGACCATCGTCGAGAACACCGGCAAGAAGCTGACCGGCATCTGGCACTTCGAGCTGAAGAAGGACTCCTGATCCGGCGGTGGTCCACCGGATCCTGATCGTGACGGCCGTGGCGGCGGAGGCGGACTCCGTCTCCGCCGGCCTCGGCCTCGGCGGCCCCGTGCTCCTCCCGCTGCCGGGGGGCCTCGCGCTGCGCCGCCACCGGGACCGCGTCGACGTCCTCGTCGGCGGGGTCGGACCCGCGGCCGTCGCCGCCGCGACGGGGACGGCGCTCGCCCACGGGACCCTGACCGGCGCCCCGTACGGCCTCGTGGTCTCCGCCGGGATCGCGGGCGGGTTCCAGCCGGCCGCGCCGGTCGGTTCGGTCGTGGTGTCCTCGGCGATCGTCGCCGCCGACCTCGGGGCCGAGACCCCGGACGGGTACCTGGCGGTGGAGGAGCTCGGCTTCGGCCGTTCCGTCCACGCCGTGCCCGAGGCGCTGACCGGGCGGCTCACCGCCGCTCTCGACGCCTCCTCGTACACCCTCGCGCCCGTTCTCACCGTCTCCACCGTCACCGGCACCGCACGCCGCGCCGCCGAGCTCGCCGGGCGGCATCCGACGGCCGCCGCCGAGGCGATGGAGGGCTTCGGCGTCGCCGAGGCCGCCGCCGCGCACGGCGTGCCCGCCGTCGAGATCCGGGCCGTGTCGAACGCCGTCGGACCCCGCGACCGCGCCGCCTGGCGCATCGGCGAGGCCCTGGGCGCCCTCCGGCACACCTTCGAGCTGCTCGGCAGCACCGTCCTCGTGGAGTCGTGGGAGCCGCACCCGTGAAACTCAAGATCGCCTACTCGCCCTGCCCCAACGACACCTTCGTCTTCGACGCCTGGGCGCACGGCCGGGTCCCGGGCGCGCCCCGGCTCGACGTGACCTTCGCGGACATCGACGTCACCAACGGCTGGGCCGAGAGCGGCACGGACACCCACGACGTCCTGAAGGTGTCGTACGCGGTGCTGCCCTGGATCCTCGACGAGTACGCCCTGCTGCCCTGCGGCGGCGCCCTGGGCCGGGGCTGCGGCCCGCTCGTCCTGACCCGTGACGCCGCGACGGGCGCGGACCTCGCCGGGAAGACGGTCGCGGTGCCGAGCGAGCGCTCGACCGCGTACCTGCTGTTCCGGCTGTGGGCGGCCGAGACGGTGCCCGGCGGTGTCGGGGACGTCGTCGTGATGCCGTTCCACGAGATCATGCCCGCCGTGCGGGACGGGAAGGTCGACGCGGGGCTCGTCATCCACGAGGCCCGCTTCACGTACCAGAACTACGGGCTGCACTGCCTCGCCGACATGGGCGAGCACTGGGAGTCCACGACGGGACTCCCGATCCCGCTGGGCGCGATCGTCGCCCGCCGCTCGCTGGGGGCCGAGACGCTGGAGCGGCTCGCCGCGTCCGCCCGCGCCTCGGTGCGGATGGCCTGGGACGATCCGGCGGCCTCCCGGCCGTACGTCCTGGAACACGCCCAGGAGATGGACCCGAAGGTCGCCGACCAGCACATCGGTCTCTACGTCAACGAGTTCACGGCCGACCTCGGCGAGCACGGCTACGCGGCGGTCCGCGGGCTGCTCACGCGCGCCGCGGCCGAGGGACTCGTACCGCCCCTCGGCCCGGACGCGCTCGCGTTCCCCTGAGGGGCTCCGCGGGTCAGACGTCCAGCTGGTCGGCGACCGCGCGCAGCAGGCCGGCGATCTTCTTGCCCGCGGCCTTCTCCGGGTAGCGGCCGCGCTCCAGCATCGGCGTGATGTTCTCCAGGAGCGTCGTCAGGTCCTGCACGATGGACGCCAGTTCGTCGGGCTTGCGGCGCTGCGCGGCGGCGACGGACGGGGTCGGGTCGAGGATCGTGACGGAGAGCGCCTGGTCGCCGCGCTGACCGGCGACGACGCCGAACTCCACCCGCTGACCGGGCTTCAGTGCGTCGACTCCGGCAGGGAGCACCGACGAGTGCACGAAGACGTCGCCGCCGTCGTCGCGGGAGAGAAAGCCGAAGCCCTTCTCGCTGTTGAACCATTTGACCTTGCCGGTAGGCACGTCCGTCCTCGTCCTCGTCGATGGGGATGGCAAACGGCGGGTCGACCGACCCGCCGGCACCAGGCTAATGGGCAGGAGGCCGGTGACAAGACGTCGCCGATGTGTTCCTCCGGCCTGGGAACTACCCTGGCCGGATGCGTAGTGAAACCCCCGCCGTGCCCGTGGACGACAGTGCCCCGGGTGACGGACTCGTCAAGGCCGGTGTGATCGTGTTCGCGGTCGGCGCGGTCGCGACGCTGGTCACCGTGGCCCCGCTGCTCCTCGGGACGGACCCGTTCCCCACCGTGGCGTACCTGGTGTCGATGCTGATGGGCGCCGGATTCCTGCTCGCCGCCGCCGGGGTGCTGCGGTCGGTCGCGGCCCAGCGGCGGCAGGCCCGTTCCGGCCAAACCGTCTGACGCTCAGGCCAGGTACCCCTCCCACCAGGCACGGAAGTCCGTCAGGTCCGCCAGGACCACGTCCGCGCCGGCCGCGCGCAGCTCCTCGGCGGGGCAGGGACCGGTCGCCACGGCCACCGACAGGGCGCCCGCCGCGGTCGCGCCCCGGACGTCTCCGACGTGGTCCCCGACGTACACCCCGGCGCCGTGCGCGCGCAGGGCCTCCGCCTTGCCCTCGGCCCACAGGCCGCCCGCGACCGCGTGGGGCTCGATGCCGAGGTGGGCGAGGTGCAGCTCGACGTGCGGGCCGTTCTTCGCGCTGACGACGATCGTGCGGCCGCCCGCCTCGCGCACGGCCTCGATGGCGTCCCTCGCGCCCGGCATCGGGACCGTCGGCTCGATCGCGTACGCCGGGTAGAGCGCGCGGTAGCGGGCGGTCATCTCCGTGACGTGCTCCGCCGGGAACCAGTGCGCGATCTCCTGCTCCAGCGGCGGCCCGAGGCGGCTGACGACGAGGTCGGCGTCGACCGGTACGCCGACCTCGGCGGAGAAGGCGACCCACGTCGCCCTGATCCCCGGGCGGGTGTCGAGCAGGGTCAGGTCGAGGTCGAAGCCGACGGTGGGCGCGTGCGGGGGCGTGGTCGTCATGGACCCATTGTCGGGGGACCCCGGGCCCCGGTGTTCGCACATGAGTGCTGGCTACACTCAGGTAAGCCTCACCAAACCCGCACTCCCCCGATGGGTCCCGATGCCAGCCGCTTTCCGTACCAGACGGGTCCTCGCGACCTCGGCGGCCCTCGTCGCCCTGCTCCTCGCCGTCCTGCTCAGCCTCGCCGTGGGCGCCCGCCCCATCGCGCCGTCCACCGTCCTCGACGCCCTCCTGCACGGCGCGACCGGCACCGACGCCGACGTCGTCCGGGAGCTCCGCGTCCCCCGGACCCTCATCGGGCTGATGGTCGGCGCCGCCCTCGGGCTCGCCGGGACCGCCCTCCAGGGCATCACCCGCAACCCGATCGCCGACCCCGGCATCCTCGGCATCAGCCAGGGCTCGTCGGTCGCGGTCGTCCTCGCCATCGCCTTCCTCGGGGTGCACGAGCTGAGCGGGTACGTGTGGTTCGCCTTCGCCGGCGCCGCCCTCGCCTCCGTCGCCGTCTACGCGATCGCCGCCGCCGGGCGCGGCGGGGCCACGCCCGTGAAGCTGGCGCTCGGCGGCGCCGCGATCAACGCGCTGCTGCTGTCCGTCACCACCGGAGTCCTCACGACCAGGGCCTCGGCGCTCGACGAGTTCCGGTTCTGGCAGATCGGCTCCCTCGACGGGCGCGACACCGAGATCGTCGGCCAGATCTGGCCCTTCCTGCTGCTCGGCGCGGTCCTCGTCCTCTCCGTGGCCCGCGGACTCGACGCGCTCGCGCTCGGCGAGGACGTCGCCAAGGGCCTCGGGCAGCGCGTCGCGACCGTACGGATCGTGGGCGGGCTCGGCGCGACCGTCCTCACCGGCGCGGCCGTCGCCGCCGCCGGGCCCGTCGCCTTCGTCGGCCTCGCCGTCCCCCACATCGCCCGCGCCGTCGTCGGCTCCGACCACCGCTGGGTGCTGCCGATGGCCGCGCTCACCGGGCCCGTGATGCTGCTCGTCGCCGACGTCACCGGACGGATCCTGTTCCCGCCGGGCGAGATCCCCGCCGGGGTCATGACCGCCCTCATCGGCGTGCCGTTCCTGGTGACCCTGGTACGGCGGAAGGCGGTGCCCGCGTGACCACCCTGAACCTCCGCCCCGCCGGATACGGACTCGTGCGCGCCGGACGCGGATCCTTCCTCGTCCACCGCCGCTCGGCCCTCGTCGCCGCCGGCCTCCTGCTGCTCCTGGCCGCGGCCTCCGTCGCGTACCTCTGCCTCGGCGAGAAGTCCGTCTCCCCCGGCGAGGTCGTACGGATCCTCCTCGGCGAGCCGTCGCCGTCGGCGTTCGTCGTCACGGAACTGCGCGAGCCGCGCCTCGTCGCCGCGCTCGCCGTCGGCGCCGCCTTCGGCATCGCGGGCGGCCTCATCCAGACCGTCGCCCGCAACCCGCTCGCCTCCCCCGACATCATCGGCATCAGCCAGGGCGCCGGGGCCGTCACCGTCGCCGCCATGACCTTCGGCCTCGCCTCGTACACCGTCCTGCCGTACGTCTCCATCGCCGGCGGCATCCTCGCCGCCGGCCTCGTCTACGCCTTCGCCTGGCGCGGCGGACTGCACGCCACCCGCTTCGTTCTCATCGGCATCGGCATCTCGATCGCCCTGCGGTCCCTCATCACGCTCTTCATGACGAAGGGCGACTACCTCGTCGCCCAGCAGGCCCAGATCTGGATGACGGGCTCCCTCAACGGGCGCGGCTGGGACGAGTCCGCCCCGATCCGCTGGACACTGCTCCTGCTGCTGCCCGCCGTGCTGTGGGCGGCCCGCGCCCAGCGGACCGTCTCCCTCGACGACGACACGGCGACCGCGCTCGGCGTCCGGCTCGGCGGGGTCCGGCTCGGGCTCGTCGCCGTCGGCGTCGTCCTCGCCTCCGTCGCGACCGGCGTCGCCGGACCCGTCGACTTCGTCGCGCTGCTCGCCCCGCAGATCGCGCGGCGCATGACCCGCACGGCGCAGATCCCGCTGCTGTGCTCCGCGCTCACCGGCGCGGTGATCGTGGTCGTCGCCGACCTCCTCGGCCGTCGGCTCCTCTCCCCCGTCGAACTGCCCGTGGGCGTCCTCACGGCCGCGGTCGGCGCCCCGTACCTGATCTGGCTCATCGTCCGGAGCCGAGCCGTTGGAGGAACGTCGTGAGCAGACTGCAGGCCCGCGGGCTGACCCTCGCCTACGAGGACCGCACCGTCGTCGAGGAGCTCGACCTCGCCGTCCCCGACGGCGAGGTGACCGTGATCGTCGGCCCCAACGCCTGCGGCAAGTCCACCACCCTCCGGGCGCTCGGACGGCTCCTCAGGCCCGCGGGCGGCGCGGTCCTCCTCGACGGGGAGTCGCTGGCCAAGCTGCCGACGAAGCGCATCGCCCGCTCCATCGGCCTGCTGCCGCAGACACCCGTCGCGCCCGAGGCCATCACCGTCGCCGACCTCGTCTCCCGCGGCCGGCAGCCGCACCAGGCCTGGTGGAAGCAGTGGTCGGAGGAGGACGAACGGGCCGTCGCCGACGCCATGGACCGCACGGACGTCGCCGCGCTCGCCGACCGCTCCGTCGACGCGCTCTCCGGCGGGCAGCGGCAGCGGGTGTGGATCGCGATGGCCCTCGCCCAGGAGACCGACCTGCTCCTCCTCGACGAGCCCACCACCTACCTGGACATCTCCCACCAGGTGGAGGTCCTCGACCTGGTCCGCCGCCTCAACCGGCTGCGCGGCCGGACCGTCGTCCTCGTCCTCCACGACCTGAACCAGGCCGCCCGGTACGCCGACCACCTCGTCGCCATGAAGGCGGGCCGGGTCGTCGCGGAGGGCCCGCCGTCGGAGATCGTCACGGCGGAGCTCGTACGGGACGTCTTCGGGCTGTCCTCGGTCGTGGTCCCGGACCCGGTGACGGGCTCCCCCCTGGTGGTCCCGGGGGCACCGTGGCAGGCGGCGACACCCGCACCTCACTGACGCGCCGGACGCGCCCGCGCGGGCCCGTGCCCGTGTGGCGCCTCGCCCGCGCCCGGCGGGGCGGTGCCCCGCTGCCCGCGTGGGTGCCTCCGCCCACGCCCGTGTGGGCAATCGTCCCGCTGGGGCGGGACGGGTGGGCACACGGGACGGCGCCCTCTCGCGGCGCCTCCGCGTTCCGCGCCTGGACCCGCACCACCGGGGCGCCGTCACCATGGGTGCGGGTTCAGGCTCAGCAGCCTCTGGCGCCGGCAAGGGCGCCGTCCGTTGTGCCCACCCGTTCCGCCCCTTGCGGAACGCCTGCCCACAACGGGCGGGGCGCAGCCCACAACGGCGGGGGGCTTCAGTGGCGGCGGGAGCGCCAGACCAGGAACAGGGCCGAGGCCGTCGCCGCGCCGCGCAGGACCCAGGGCCAGGTCTCGGAGATCGCCGCGCCCATCGCCTCCCCGCCCGGCGCCACCGCCTCGCCCCAGCGGCCCTCGACGCGGCCCCACAGCCAGAGGATCCCGGCGGCGGCGCTGAGGCCGGGGATCACGAGGACGGCGCCCTTGACCTCGCCCGGGGTCAGCCGGCGGGAGGCGTACGCGAGGAGCCAGCCCGCCGCGAGGGCGACCAGCGAGCCGAAGACCGCGCCGCCGAGCAGGAGCAGCGCGGCGAGCAGGACGAACGGGTTCGCGAGGCGGGCCCGCGGCACCTCCGCCTCCCCGGCCGGGGCCGCGGCCGGGGCCTTGCGGCGCCGCAGGAGACGGGCGAGGCGGCGCGCCCTGCCCGGGGCCGTGGCCGGAGCCGCGTCCTCCTCGTCCTCCTCCGGCGCGGGCGGCGGCGCGAAGAGGTCGGGCCGCTCGATGCCGCCGACGAACCCGAAGAACCCGTCGTCGTCGGTGGGATCGTCCGCGTCCGTCCGCCACCAGTCCCCCGCGGGAGCGGAAGCGGGCGCGGAAGCGGGCGCGCCCGCGCCGTCGGGCCCCCGGTCGTCCTGGGCGGGGATCGCGACCGACGCGCCGGAAGCCGAGGACGGGTTTCCGGCACCGCCCCGCGGCCCGCCCTCCCCCGCCCGTGACTCCGGCACCGGCCGCCCGCCCGAGGGGCCCGCCCGGTCCACGACCTCGTCGGGGGTGCCCAGGGCGCCGAGGATGCCGCGTACCGCCCCCGGGCTCTCCTCGCCCTGCGTGGCGCGCCTGCGGTCGATCTCGTTCCGCAGCCCGGACACCAGCTTCATCCGGTCGCTCGCCGGCAGGTGCCGCTCCTGTGCCAGATCACCGACACGGCTCAGATAGTCGTAGACCAGACGGTCGCTCTCGATCCCCACGGTGCCCCTCCACGGCCGGTTCGCCCGGTACGGCCCGACGTTAGCGCCTGGACAGCGGCTAACGTGGTCCGGATGGGGATCGGTGAGCTCGACCGGGAGGCGCACGTGCCCGAGGTAACTGGCGCCGCCGCGGCGCCCCGCACGCTCGCGGAAGCACTCCGCGCGCGGGGCGACGAGGGGCTCTCCGCGCTGCTGCGCGCCCGCCCCGACCTGCTCAGCCCCGTACCGAACGACCTGACGCAGCTGGCGACCCGCGCCGGCACGCGGGGTTCGGTGGTGCGGGCCCTGGAGCGGCTCGACCGCTTCGCGCTCCAGACGGCGGAAGCGCTCGCCGTCGCCCCCGACCCCGCCCCGTACCCCGTGCTCCTGGGGCTGCTCACCGGCGACGAGGGCGATCCGGAGATCGAGGCCGCGTTGCCGGGGGCGGTGGCGCTGCTGCGCGAGCAGGCCCTGCTGTGGGGCGAGGACGACCGGCTGCGGCTGGTGCGGACCGCGCGGGAACTGCTCGCGCCCTCGGCGCAGCACCCCTCGCCGACCGGTCTCGGGCCGACGGTCGCGGAGGCGACGGCGGGGATGTCGCCGGGCCGGGTGCAGGAGATCATCGCGGCGGCCGGGCTCACGGCGACGCACGACCCGGTGTCGGCGGTGGTGGTGCTCACGGAGCTGTTCACCGACCGGGCGCGGATGGGCACGCTGCTCGACGAGGCGTCCCCGGAGGCGCTGTCCGTCCTGGACCGGCTGGTGTGGGGTCCGCCGTACGGCGAGGTGACGGCGAACCCGGCGCCCCCGGTGCGCTGGCTGCGCGACCGGGGCCTGCTGCTCCCGGTGTCCGCGCGGACGATGGTGCTGCCGCGCGAGGTGGCGCTGCACCTGCGGGGCGGGCGGGCGCACCGGGTCCCGGAGCCGGTGGCGCCGGTGCTGGGGGTGGCGCGCGACTACCGTCCCCAGGTGGTGGACAGCGCGGCGGCCGGGCAGGCGTACGCGACGCTCGCGACCGTCGAGGAGCTGCTGAAGTCCTGGGACCAGGGCGGCCCGCAGGTCCTGCGGGCGGGCGGGATGTCCGTACGGGACCTCAAGCGGACCGCGGCGACCCTGGACGTGACGGAGCAGCTCGCCGCTTTCTGGCTGGAGCTGTGCTTCGGGGCGGGGCTGCTCGCCTCGGACGGCGAGGCGGACGAGCGGTACGCGCCGACGCCCGCGTACG
This sequence comes from Streptomyces sp. NPDC059695, assembly GCF_042733785.1. Lineage (NCBI taxonomy): Bacteria > Bacillati > Actinomycetota > Actinomycetes > Kitasatosporales > Streptomycetaceae > Streptomyces > Streptomyces sp. NPDC059695. The sequence goes on from NZ_JBHWFF010000039.1 coordinate 12,425, forward strand.
ACGACTGGCTCGACCTGCCCGCCGCCGAGCGCTGGGCGCGGCTCGTCGCGCCCTGGCTCATGTCGACCCGGACGCCGGGCCTCGTGGGCGGCGCGGACGCGAAGGGCCGCACGCTCGCCGTGCTGGGCCCCGACCTGGACCGGGCGCCCGCGCCCGAGGTCCGGCACCGGGTCCTGGAACTCCTCGCGACGCTCCCGCCGGGCGCGGCGGCGGACCCGGAGTCGCTGTTCGCGCGGCTGCGCTGGGAGCGTCCGCCGCGGGGCGCCGCGCAGACGGCCCCGCAGCGGCCGGCGGCGGCCGGGACGGCGCCCGGGCAGACGTCCGCGCCCGCCGCGGGCTCCGGCCCGGCGGCGGGTGGTTTCGGCGCGACGGCCGACGGCTTCGCGGCGCCCGGGTACGGCCCCGATCTCCCCGGCGACCTGCGGTCGCGGCTCGCCCGCTGGACGCTCGCCGAGGCGGAGCTGCTCGGGCTCACCGGCCGGGGCGCGCTCGCGGGTCCCGCCCGGGCCCTGCTCAACCTGCCGCTGGCGGAGGCCGCCGCGCCCGCCGACCACGGGGGGCGGGTCGAGCTGTCGGTGGCCGCGGGGCGGGCGGCGACCCTGCTCGCGCCGCTGCTCCCCGAGGCCGTCGACCACGTGCTGCTCCAGGCCGATCTGACGGCCGTCGCGCCCGGACCGCTGCGGCGGCCGCTGGCCGACGCGCTGGCGGTCCTGGCGGACGTGGAATCGAAGGGTGGCGCGACGGTCTACCGGTTCACGCCCGGTTCTGTGCGGCGCGCGCTCGACTCCGGGCGGTCGGCGTCCGACCTGCACGACTTCCTCACGGCGCACTCCCGCACGCCCGTGCCGCAGCCGCTGGCGTACCTGATCGACGACGTGGCCAGGAGACACGGGCACCTGCGGATCGGGGCGGCCTCCGCGTACGTCCGCTGCGACGACGACACCGTCCTCGGCGAGATCCTGGCCGACCGGCGCTCCGCCGCCCTGGGCCTGCGCCGGCTCGCGCCGACGGTGCTCGCCGCGCAGGCCGACCCGGCCTCGCTCCTCGACGGGCTGCGGTCGATGGGGTACGCCCCGGCCGCCGAGTCCGCCGAGGGCGACGTCCTGATCACCCGCGCCGACGCGTACCGCACCCCGGCCCGTACGGCCCCGGTGCCCGTCCCCGACGGCCCGCCGGCCCCCGACACCACCCTGCTCGGCGCGGCGGTGAAGGCGATCCGGGCGGGCGACCGGGCGGCGACGGCCGTACGGAAGGAGCCGGCGGCCCCGGCGACGGCGGCGGGCGGCCTGCCGCGCACCTCGGCCGCCGAGACCCTGGCGACCGTCCAGGCCGCCGCGATGACCGGCTCGGCCGTCTGGATCGGCTACGTGAACGCGGAGGGCGCGGCGAGCCAGCGCGTCATCGCCCCGGTCCGCGTGGAGGGCGGCTTCGTGACGGGCTACGACCACACGGCCGACGAGGTCCGCACGTACCCCCTGCACCGCATCACGGGCGTCGCGGAACTGGCCGACGACCAGGTCTAGCGCTGCTGACCGGTCCACCACGGCCCCGGATCGGGCAGACTGGAGGATTGGCCGTCGTCGGAGCGGCCCGGGAAGGACCGATCGCACGTGAATGGGCCACTCATCGTCCAGAGCGACAAGACGCTGCTCCTGGAGGTCGACCACGAGCTCGCCGAGGCCTGCCGGCGGGCCATCGCGCCGTTCGCGGAGCTGGAGCGGGCGCCGGAGCACATCCACACCTACCGGGTGACGCCGCTGGGTCTGTGGAACGCGCGGGCCGCCGGGCACGACGCCGAGCAGGTCGTCGACGCGCTCGTCGAGTACTCGCGGTACCCCGTGCCGCACGCGCTGCTCGTCGACATCGCCGAGACCATGGCCCGCTACGGGCGCCTCACGCTCTCCAAGCACCCCACGCACGGGCTCGTGCTGACCTCGACCGACCGGCCCGTCCTGGAGGAGATCCTCCGGTCGCGGAAGGTGCAGCCGCTGGTCGGGGAGCGGATCGACGCGGACACCGTCGCCGTGCACCCCTCCGAGCGCGGGCAGATCAAGCAGACGCTGCTGAAGCTGGGCTGGCCGGCCGAGGACCTCGCCGGGTACGTGGACGGGGAGGCGCACCGGATCGACCTGGCCGAGGACGGCTGGTCGCTGCGCCCGTACCAGAAGCAGGCCGTCGACGGCTTCTGGCACGGCGGCTCTGGGGTCGTCGTGCTGCCCTGCGGCGCGGGCAAGACGCTGGTCGGGGCCGGGGCGATGGCCCAGGCCAAGGCGACCACGCTCATCCTCGTCACGAACACCGTGTCCGCCCGGCAGTGGAAGCACGAGCTGGTGAAGCGGACCTCGCTGACCGAGGACGAGATCGGCGAGTACAGCGGGACGCGGAAGGAGATCCGGCCGGTCACCATCGCCACGTACCAGGTGCTGACGACGAAGCGGAAGGGGATCTATCCGCACCTGGAGCTCTTCGACTCCCGCGACTGGGGCCTCATCGTGTACGACGAGGTGCACCTGCTGCCGGCGCCGGTCTTCAAGTTCACCGCCGACCTCCAGGCCCGGCGGCGCCTCGGGCTCACCGCGACGCTCGTGCGCGAGGACGGGCGCGAGTCCGACGTGTTCTCGCTGATCGGGCCGAAGCGCTTCGACGCGCCGTGGAAGGAGATCGAGGCGCAGGGCTACATCGCGCCCGCCGACTGCGTCGAGGTCCGGGTGAACCTGACCGACGCCGAGCGGCTCGCGTACGCGACGGCCGAGGCGGAGGAGAAGTACCGCTTCTGCGCGACGACGGCGACGAAGCGGAAGGTGACGGAGGCCCTGGTCAAGAAGTTCGAGGGCCAGCAGATCCTCGTCATCGGGCAGTACATCGACCAGCTGGACGAGCTCGGCGAGCACCTGGACGCCCCGGTGATCAAGGGCGAGACGTCGAACGCGCAGCGCGAGAAGCTCTTCGACGCGTTCCGCAACGGCGAGATCCACGTGCTCGTGGTGTCGAAGGTCGCGAACTTCTCGATCGACCTGCCGGAGGCGACGGTCGCGATCCAGGTCTCGGGCACCTTCGGCTCCCGGCAGGAGGAGGCCCAGCGCCTGGGCCGGGTGCTGCGCCCGAAGGCGGACGGTCACCAGGCGCACTTCTACTCGGTGGTCGCGCGGGACACGATCGACCAGGACTTCGCGGCCCACCGCCAGCGCTTCCTGGCGGAGCAGGGCTACGCGTACCGGATCGTCGACGCGGACGAGCTGCTGGCGCCGTAGCGGGCGGGTCCCGGTCGGCATCAGGTCCCGGGGAGCGGCGAGGGCGGCCAGACCGGGTTCGAGGGCGCGGCCGGGCGGTCGGGGACGGCGGCCTACTCGGATCGGGAGAGGTGCCGGGGGCGGGGGTCCCGGACGCCCGCCTCCGGGGGGCCGTAGTCGCCCAGAAGGGCTACCGCGGCCGCCGCGCCGCCGAAGGCGCGTATCGCGCGGACGGCCGTGGCGAGGCGGTGGGGGCGGGGGACGGTGGTCACGAGGGTGAAGGTCGTCGCTGCCATGCCTCCATCATGGAATCCGGACATTGCGGATACATCGGTCTGGGGGTGGAACCGGGGTCCCCCTCGCGTCGGATCCCGTCCCCTAGGGGGGATATCCGTTCGCCCCGCCGCCCGCCCGGAGTTACACTTGCCGGCTTCCCCCGCTTCCCGTTCGTGGAGCGCCGCCGTCCGGTCGGAAACCGGCGGCCACCTCGCCGTGTCCGCGTATCCACCTGCCCGGAGGCTCCACCGTGTCCGTTCCCGACCCCCTCGCGCGCGAGCGCGCCCATCTGACCTCCTCCCGCGCCGCCCTGCGCGCGATGCGCGAGGACGTCGAGGCGCTCGACATCAAGGACGTCACCGCGAACTGGGTCAACTCCCTGGTGCTCGGCCGCCAGATCGAGGACCGGATCAAGGCGCTCGCCGACCTCGCGGACACCCCGCTCTTCTTCGGACGGCTCGACTACCTGCACACCACGCAGGAGGGGCAGCGCTTCTACATCGGCCGGCGGCACGTCCACGACGCCGACGGCGACCCCATGGTGATCGACTGGCGTGCGCCGGTCTCCCAGCCGTACTACCAGGCGTCGAGGAAGGACCCGCAGGACGTCGGCCTGCGGCGCCGCTTCGGGTACACCGGCGGCGACCTCACGGCGTACGAGGACGAGCACCTCTCCGACCCGGAGGCCGAGACATTCAGCGGCTCCGCCGCGGGGTCGCACACCAGCCGCCTGCTCCAGGCCGAGATCGAGCGGCCCCGCGTCGGCCCCATGCGCGACATCGTCGCCACGATCCAGCCCGAGCAGGACGGGATCGTCCGCTCCGACCTGTCGGGGACCGTGTGCGTGCAGGGTGGCCCGGGCACGGGAAAGACCGCCGTCGGCCTGCACCGTGTCGCCTACCTGCTGTACGCGCACCGGGAGCGCCTCGCCCGCACCGGCACCCTCGTCATCGGGCCGAACCGCTCCTTCCTCCACTACATCGAGCAGGTCCTGCCCGCGCTCGGCGAGCTGGAGGTGCAGCAGGCGACGGTCGACGACCTCGTCGCCCACGTCGAGGTGCGGGGCACGGACGAGGCGCCGACGGCGGTCGTGAAGGGCGACGCGCGGATGGCGGAGGTGCTGCGGCGCGCGGTCCGCTCGCACGTGACGCTGCCGACGGAGCCCCTGATGGTGGTCCGCGGTTCGCGGCGCTGGCGGGTTCCGGCGTACGAACTGGAGCAGATGGTCCAGGAGTTGCTGGACCGCGACATCCGCTACGGCGCCGCCCGCGAGGCCCTCCCGCAGCGCATCGCGCACGCCGTCCTGGTCCGCATGGAGGAGGCCGGCGAGGCCCCCGACGACCGGGTGCAGAACGCGGTCGCGCGGAACACGGCGGTGAAGGCCGTCGTGAAGGAGTGCTGGCCGCCCGTCGAGCCCGCGAAGCTGGTGCTGCGGCTGCTGAGCGACGCCGACTTCCTCGCCGAGCACGCCGAGGGGCTGCTCACGGAGGACGAGCAGAAGCTGCTGCTGTGGGTGAAGCCGGCGCGGAGCGTGAAGGCGGCGAAGTGGTCGGCGGCCGACGCCGTCCTCATCGACGAGACGAAGGACCTGGTCGAGCGGACGCACTCGCTCGGGCACGTGGTCCTCGACGAGGCCCAGGACCTGTCCCCCATGCAGTACCGCGCGGTGGGCCGCCGCTGCACGACCGGCTCCGCGACGGTCCTGGGCGACCTCGCGCAGGGCACCACGCCGTGGGCGACGGAGAGCTGGGCGCAGGCGCTCGCGCACCTGGGGAAGCCGGAGGCGGTGGTGGAGGAGCTGACCGCCGGCTTCCGCGTGCCGCGCGAGGTCATCGCGTACGCCTCGCGGCTCCTTCCGCACGTGTCGCCGGGGCTCGCGGCGGTGGAGTCAGTCCGGGAGAACCCGGGCTCGCTGGCCGTCCGCCGCACGGAGGACCTGGACGGGGACACCGTCGCCGCCTGCGTCGAGGCGCTGGCGCACGAGGGTTCCATCGGCCTGATCGCCGCCGACGCGCGCATCGCACCGCTCGCGGAGGCGCTGACGGCGGCCGGTCTGGCGTACCTCTCCCCCGGCGAGGAGACGACGGCCGAGTCGCGCCTCACGCTGGTCCCGGCCTCGCTCGCGAAGGGTCTGGAGTACGACTACGTGGTCCTGGACGAGCCGGCGGCGGTCGTCGACGGCGAACCGGACGAGCGGACCGGCCTGCGACGCCTGTACGTGGCCCTGACCCGTGCGGTGTCGGGCCTGACGGTCGTCCACGCGGCCCCGATCCCGGAACAGTTGGGCGCGCTGTGAGCCGTGTCGGGTCCCTCCATCACGTCGAGCTGTGGGTGGGCGACCTGGCGCGGGCCGAGCGGAGCCTCGGCTGGCTGCTCGGGGCCCTGGGGTACGCGCCCTTCCAGTCCTGGGAGGGCGGCCGCAGCTGGGCGCTCGGCTCCTGCTACCTGGTCGTGGAGCAGTCCCCGGCCCGCACGTCGGACCGGCACGACCGGCTCCGGCCGGGCCTCAACCACCTGGCCTTCCACGCGGGCGACCGGCCGGCCGTCGACGCCCTCACCGCCGAGGCCCCGGCCCACGGCTGGCGGCTGCTGTTCGCCGACCGGCATCCGTACGCGGGCGGCGAGGGCGTCTACGCGGCGTACCTGGAGAACGAGGACGGCTTCGAGGTGGAGCTGGTGGCGGGGGACTGACGGCCGCGGGCCCGGACGGATCGGCGGGGCACCCCCTAGAGGGCGGCCTCCGCCGCGTACTCGGCGAGGGCCTCCGTGCGGCTGCGGCGGGCGATCCCGGCGAGGACGGGGTTCGTCTCCCGGTAGTGGTGCTCGGTCACCAGGCCCCAGGCCAGCGCCCAGCCGCGGCCGCGCGCCCAGGTGGCGTCGTCGACCCCGGCGGCCTCGCGGAAGAGGGGTCGGGTGGCGGCGGTGAGCAGCGTCCAGGCGGGCATGGTGTCGCAGGCCGGGTCGCCCGTACCGAGCGCGCCGAAGTCGATGACGGCGGAGAGGCGCCCGTCGCGGCCGAGGAGGTTGCCCGGCAGCAGGTCGCCGTGGACCCAGACGGGCGGACCGTCCCACTGCGGGAGCCGGAGCACGGACCGCCACGCGGCGGCGGCGAGTTCGGCGTCGACGACACCCTCGGCGCCGAGCTCCCGGAGGGCGGGGCCCATGGCACCGTCCTCCCAGCGGGTGACCGGGCCGCCCCGGGAGGAGGCGGGACCACCGGTGGTGTCGACGGCGCGCAGGGCCGCGCCGAAGCGGCCCAGTTCGACGGCGGTGTGGGCGAGGTCGGCGAGCGGAGCGCTGTGCGCGTCGTCGCCGTCGAGCCACGCGAGCACCGACCAGGCGTGGCCGTACCCCTCCCCGGGCACGCCCCGTCCGACGGGTACGGGCACGGGCAGGGTCACGTGCGGCGCGAGGTGCGGCAGCCAGCGCTGCTCCTTCTCGACCTGCCCGACGGCCCAGTCGGCCTTCGGCAGCCGTACGGCGAACGCGTCGCCGAGCCGGAACACGGCGTTGTCGGTGCCGGCGGAGTCGACCACCCGTACGGGAAGACCGGCCCAGTCGGGGAACTGGGCGGCGATCAGCCGCTCGACCAGGGTGGTGTCGATTCCGGTGGATGTCATGCGCGCGAGGCTAGCGATCAAGCCCGGTGCGGGCCACGGGATTTCGGCTCCTCCGGCCGGTCCAGGACGAGATCGCCGGCGCGGGCGAGGACCTCGGCGCGGGTGCGGCCCCCGTGGTCGGCGGCGAGGAAGTGGTGGCCGATGGCCACGCAGAAGGCGAGGAGGGAGCGGGCCTCGACCTCGTCGGGGTCGGCGCAGAAGGTGCCGATCATCTCGCGGAGCAGGTCCATGCGCCGGTTGTCGACCCGGCGCAGGCGCGCGGCGACGGCCTCGTCGCGGCGGGCCCAGTCGCGGACGGCGAGGTCGATGGGGCGGAGCCGTTCGCCGGAGAAGGTCAGCATGCCGGCGAGCGTGATGAGGGCCCTGGGGTCGCCGTCCGGATCCTGTCGGACCCGCTCGACGACCTGGTCGGCGGCCTCCCGCTCCCAGGTGTCGAGCATGGCGGCGAGGAGGGCGTCGCGGTCGGCGAAGTACCCGTAGAAGCCGCCCTTGGTGACGCCGAGCCGCTTGGCGAGGGCCTCGACGCGCACGGCGTCGGGCCCGCCGCCGGCGAGCGCGGCCAGCCCCTCCTCGACCCAGCGTTCACGCGGTGTGCGTGCGGTGCCCACGGTGTGTCCCTCCTCACTCGACGCCCGAATATACGCATCCGTATACCCGATCTGACATCGTTGACCTCACAGTTGTACGCAAGCGTATAGAGCGCAGGGGAAAGGCGGCAGCGGTCATGAGACTTCCCGTCGGCGAGCACACCGGTCGGCCGTGGCGGATCCACGCGTACGCCCCCGACTTCACGACCCTGGACGTCTGGTCCTTCCGCACCCCGGGCGCCGGGCCCGACGACTTCCCCGTGATGCTCGCCGCGATGGAGGCGGACGGAGGCTTCGCCCGCCAGTCCCCGGCCACCCGGTTCCTGTTCGCGGTGCGCTGGAAGCTCGGCGCCCTCTTCGGCTGGGACAAGCCGCAGGCGGGGCTCGGCACCCGGGTCCAGCCCCTGCGCGAGCGCATGCCGGAGGAACTGACGGCGACGGCTCCCCCCGCGTCCGAGGGCGGCCCGTTCACGCCCCTCTACCAGCTCCACGACGAGAGCGCCGGCGAGCTGGCGAACTCGACCGTCCACGGGATCATGCACCTGGGCTGGGTGCGGACGCCCGCGGGCGACCACGAACTGCGCATGGCGGTCCTGGTGAAGCCCAACGGCCGCTCGGGCCGCGTCTACATGGCCCTGATCGCCCCGTTCCGCCACCTCGTCGTCTACCCGTCACTGACCCGCCGCTGGGAATCCGCGTGGCGCAACCGCGCCCGCCTGCCCGGGCAGTGACCGGTCGGGCGGCTGAGGGGGTCGCGCGCGGAGCGGGCGGCGACCCCCGTCACCGGGCTACGCGTCGATCGCCTCGCGCCAGGTCCGTACCGCCTCCGGCGAGACCGGGGCCGTCCAGCCCTGGGGGCGGGCCGCGCCGCCGATGTGGAAGGCGTCGAGGCCGGCCGCGCGGAGGGTCGGGAGGTGGTCGAGGCGGAGGCCGCCGCCCACCAGGATCCGGGGCTCGTAGCCGGGCTCGCCGGTGCGGGCGGCCTCGGCCGCGAGGGTGGCGAGGCCGTCGTCGACGCCGGTGGCGGCCCCGGCCGTCAGGTAGGTGTCGAGGCCGGGCAGGTCGGCGAGGCGCTTGCGGAGCCCGTCGCGGTCGGCGGCGCGGTCGATCGCCCGGTGGAAGGTCCAGCGGCAGCCGTCCAGGACGGCGACGAGACGCTCGACGGCGACCAGGTCGGGCTCGCCGTCGGCGGTGAGGAAACCGAGGACGAACTCGTCCGCGCCCGCCGCGCGCAGCTCCTCGGCCCGGCCGGCGAGCGCGTCGACGTCGCCGGCCGCGAAGCCGTCGGTGAGGCGGAGCATCACGCGCAGCGGGATGTCGACGGCGGCGCGGATGGCCGCGAAGGAGGCCGTGGACGGGGTGAGTCCGTCGGCCGCCATGTCGGTGACGAGTTCGAGCCGGTCGGCTCCACCGGTCTGGGCAGCGACCGCGTCTTCCTCGTCGAGGGCGATCACCTCAAGGACTGCACGGTTGCTGCTCATCGAGCCCATTCCTCCATGAATGACGGCTACAGGTCTAGTCCAATGTCCAGACTAGCCGTGAGTGTGACCTCCCGCATCGTGCCCCGCCTCACCCGTTCCGCTCGCGGCCGGGGCCGGGGCCTTCGCGGGGGCCCCGCCGTTCGCGCCCGCCGTCACCGTGAAGGACGCCGTCCGGACCTTGCCCTCGTGCTGGAAGTCGAGGAAGAGACGGTACGTGCCCGCGCTGGGGGCCGTCGCCGTGAAGGAGACGTCCGGGCCGGGGCCGCCCTCGTTCGGGTGGACGTGGAGGTAGGCGAGGTCGCCGTCGCGCAGGGCGACGAGGTGGCCGTACGCGCCGAGGTACGGCTCCAGGTCCGTGACGGGCTTTCCGGCCCTGGTGACGGTGAGGCGCAGCTCGCCCGCCTTGCCCGGGTCGAGGACTCCGCCCAGGCGGACCTGGTAGCCGTCGACCGTCGCCGTCGGGGCGGCGGCCGGCAGCGGCTTCGGGGCGTAGGCGCCGGGGACGGAGAGGTCCGCACCCAGGGTGATGCCCTGGGCGCCCTTCACCGCGGGCTTGAAGTCGGCGAAGGCCTTGTAGCCGCCGGCGGCCGGCAGGTCCGCGTCCACCGACCAGGTGCCGTCGGCGGCCTTCACCGGGTGCAGGTGGCGGAAGGTGTTGAGGTCGCGTGAGGCGACGATGAAGTGCAGTTCCTTGCCGTGCTCGGTGGTGAAGGCGGTGACCTTCTTCCCGGCCGCGTCCCTGATGGAGAACTTCAGGGTGCTCCTGCCCTGCGCGGGGGTGGGGGTGTCCAGGGCCAGCGTGTAGCCGTCCTGGGAGACCTGGAGGCCTCCCGGGAGGGCGGAGGCGGCCGTGGTCGCGCCCTCCTCGTGGCCCGCGTGGCCGTCCTCCGCCTTCTTCTCGGGCTCCTGCGCGGCGTGCTCGCCGTGACCCGCCTTCTCCGGCTCCCCGACGGGGCCGACCCCCTTGCCGACCCCGTACGCGGTCCCGAAGGTCGCGGCGAGCGCGGCGGCAAAGGCAGTGATCTTCACTCCGGTGTTCATGACTGCTCTCCCGTACGTGGGTGGCGTGGGCATTCCTGCGTCCGATGCACTTCACCATACCCCTGGGGGGTATCAAGTCAAGTCGGGTCGACACTTGCGCGGGATACCACCGGGGGGTATACATGGACCCACGAACAGATACCCCCCGAGGGTATCGATCAGTGGAACCGACCGAGGAGGAAGCCATGGGCTCCTGCTGCACCCCCGACAACAGCTGCTCGACCACCCCGGAGACCGCCGCCGTCGCGGTCGCCGAGAGCACCGTCACCGTCTACGCCGTCTCCGGCATGACCTGCGGCCACTGCAGGACCGCGATCACCAAGTCCGTCGGCGCCCTCGACGGCGTCATCTCCGTCGACGTCGACGTCGCCGGCGGCCTGGTGACCGTGACCACCGGCGGCGAGCCCGACGACGCCGCGGTCACCGCGGCCGTCGACGACGCGGGCTACGAGCTGACCGGCCGGGCCTGATCCGCCGCCGGGCCGACCGACACCCCGCCGGCGTCCCCCGTCCCGGTACCCGACGGTCCGCCCGGCAGGCGGACACCGCCCGCACCACCCCGGCCGCCGGGGCCCGAACCTCCACGCCCGGGCCCCGGCCCCCGAAACGCGCCACACCGAGGAGCAGGAAATGACCACGACCACTCCGGGCACCGCCCAGGTCGAGCTCGCCATCGGCGGCATGACCTGCGCCTCGTGCGCGGCCCGCATCGAGAAGAAGCTCAACCGCATGGACGGGGTCGAGGCCACCGTCAACTACGCCACCGAGAAGGCGAAGGTCACCTTCGACGCCGACATCGACGTCGCCGAGCTGATCGCCACCGTCGAGGCCACCGGCTACACCGCCCAGGAGCCCACTCCGCCGAAGGCAGACGACGACGGCGGCGGCGGCCCCACCGACGAGGAGAAGGCCGACGAGGAGCTGCGGCCCCTGAAGCAGCGGCTGATCACCGCCGTCGCGCTCGCCGTGCCCGTCATCGCGATGGCGATGGTCCCGGCGCTGCAGATCGAGTACTGGCAGTGGCTGAGCCTCACGCTCGCCGCGCCGGTCGTCGTCTACGCCGCCTGGCCCTTCCACAAGGCCGCCTGGACCAACGCCCGGCACGGCGCGGCCACCATGGACACCCTGATCTCGGTCGGCACGATCGCCGCGTTCCTCTGGTCGCTGTGGGCGCTGTTCTTCGGCACGGCCGGCACGCCGGGCATGACGCACCCCTTCGAGTTCACGATCGCCCGCACCGACGGCGCCGGGAACATCTACCTGGAGGCCGCGGCCGGCGTCACCGCCTTCATCCTGGCCGGCCGGTACTTCGAGGCCCGCTCGAAGCGCAAGGCGGGCGCCGCGCTCAAGGCGCTGATGCAGCTGGGCGCGAAGGAGGTGACCGTCCTCAAGAACGGCCGCGAGGTCACCGTACCGACCGCCGAACTCCAGGTCGGGGACCGCTTCCTGGTCCGCCCGGGCGAGAAGATCGCCACCGACGGCACCGTCGTCGAGGGCTCCTCGGCCGTCGACGCCTCGATGCTGACCGGTGAGTCCGTGCCCGTCGAGGTCTCCGTCGGCGACTCCGTCACCGGCGCCACCCTGAACGCCGGCGGCCGCCTGGTCGTCGAGGCCACCCGCGTCGGCGCCGACACCCAGCTCGCCCGGATGGCGAAGCTCGTCGAGGACGCGCAGAACGGCAAGGCCGCCGCCCAGCGCCTCGCCGACCGGATCTCGGCCGTCTTCGTGCCGATCGTCATCGCCCTCGCGCTCGGCACCCTCGGCTTCTGGCTGGGTACGGGGCAGGGCCTGACCGCCGCCTTCACCGCCGCCGTCGCCGTCCTGATCATCGCCTGCCCCTGCGCCCTGGGCCTCGCCACCCCGACCGCCCTCATGGTCGGCACCGGCCGGGGCGCCCAGCTCGGCATCCTCATCAAGGGCCCCGAGGTCCTGGAGACCACGCGCAAGGTCGACACCATCGTCCTCGACAAGACCGGCACCGTCACCACCGGCCGGATGACCCTCATCAAGGTCCACACCGCAGCCGGTACGGACGAGACCGACGTCCTGCGCCTGGCCGGCGCCCTGGAGCACTCCTCCGAGCACCCGATCGCCCAGGCCGTCGCCACCGGCGCCGCCGCCAGGGTCGGCACCCTGCCCACCCCCGAGGACTTCGCCAACATCCCCGGGCTCGGTGTCCAGGGCGTCGTCGACGGCCACGCCGTCCTCGTCGGCCGGGAGAAGCTGCTCCAGGAGTGGGCGATGGAGCTCACCCCGTCGCTCAAGTCGGCCAAGGACGCCGCCGAGAAGGCCGGCAAGACCGCCATCGCGGTCGCCTGGGACGGCGAGGCCCGCGCGGTCCTGGAGGTCGCCGACGCCGTCAAGGAGACCAGCGCCGAGGCCATCCGCCGCCTCAGGGGCCTCGGTCTCACGCCGATCCTGCTGACCGGTGACAACAAGGCGGTCGCCGAGGCCGTCGCCGCCGAGGTCGGCATCGACGAGGTCATCGCCGAGGTCATGCCGCAGGACAAGGCCGACGTCGTCAAGAGGCTGCAGGCCGAGGGGCGTTCGGTCGCCATGGTCGGCGACGGCGTGAACGACGCTGCCGCGCTCGCCCAGGCCGACCTGGGCCTGGCGATGGGCACCGGCACGGACGCCGCCATCGAGGCCGGCGACCTGACCCTCGTCCGGGGAGACCTGCGGGCCGCGGCCGACGCGATCCGGCTCTCCCGCAAGACGCTCGGCACCATCCGCTCGAACCTCTTCTGGGCCTTCGCCTACAACGTGGCCGCCCTGCCGCTCGCCGCGGCCGGACTGCTCAACCCGATGATCGCGGGCGCGGCCATGGCCTTCTCCTCGGTCTTCGTGGTCGGCAACAGCCTCCGGCTGCGGGGCTTCCAGGCCGCCGACCGCTGACCCACCCCCTTCCGCGCCCATCCCCGAGGAGCCCGCCATGGCCGGTTACGGACAGCACAAGGAAGACATCATCAGACGCCTGAGGCGCATCGAGGGCCAGGTCAGGGGCGTGCAGCGGATGGTCGACGAGGACGTCTACTGCATCGACGTCCTGACCCAGGTCTCCGCCATCAACGCGGCGCTCCAGTCCTGCGCGGTGGCCCTCCTGGACGAGCACCTGAGCTGCTGCGTCACGGAGGCCATCGCCCAGGGCGGGGACCAGGCGAAGGTGAAGGTGGGCGAGGCGTCCAAGGCCATCGCCCGGCTGATCCGGACCTGACGGCGTGCGTGACGACGTGAGGTGACGAGGTACCGAAGCAGTGTCAACCGCTCTTGCGTGAAGGGCAGTCGGCGGACAGCGTGAGGCTCAGCCGGAGACAGAGGCCGAGCAGCCGCCGGAGGAGCACCAGCTCCACCGATCCGGGCAGACCGGAGTCGCAGACCTTCGCGCAGGAGCGGTTCTTCATGAGGGTCGACATCCTGCCACCGTACCCCTAGGGGGTATACCTGAGAAGGCGGAACGGCCCGTACGATGAGCGCCGCCCGCAAGGGGAGGGGATGCACGTGCGCCGGCTGGGAGAGCTGGAGGCCGAGATCATGGACCGACTGTGGGCCTGGGAGCGGCCCGCCACGGTCCGCGAGATCGTCGACGACATCAATCGGGGACGCCGGGTCGCCTACACGACGGTGATGACGGTGGCGGACATCCTGCACCGCAAGGGCTGGCTCCGCCGCGAGAAGACCGGACGGGCCTGGCTGTACGAGCCGGTGCGCGGCCGCGAGGAGTACACGGCGGGCCTGATGCGGGACGCCCTCGGCGACAGCCAGGACCGCCCGGCCGCCCTCCTCCGCTTCGTCGAGGTCATCTCGGACGAGGACATGGCCGCCCTCGACGCGGCCCTCCGCACCGCCCGGGGCGACCAGGGAACGCACCCCGGCGAGGGCGCGGACCCCCGCGAGGGCGCGCGCCCCGCGGAGCGGCCCGGGGGCGGGGCCCGGCCCGGGGAGCGGCCCCGGCCCGGGGACGGGACGCACCCCGGGGACGGGGCCCGGCCCGGGGACGGGGCCGGCGCGTGAACCACCACGTCCTCGTCCCGCTCGGCATCGTGGTCCTCACCGGTTTCGCCGTGCCCCGGCTGGTGGGCCGCGCCCGCTGGGCGCAGCAGGTGCCCCGTCTCGCACTCGCCGTCTGGGCCGCCTGCGGCGCCGGATTCGCGGCCGCCACCGCGCTGCTGCCCGCCCAGATGGTCCTGTCGGCCGAGAGCAGCCACCGCCTGGCGGACATGATGTTCACGCTCCGTCCGCCGACGCTCGACCAGCTCCTGCACCTGGACGGGCGGGAACGGTTCGCGTTCTCCCTCTCGCTCCTCGTCCTCTCGGTGCCCACCGCCGCGTTCGTCCGCCGCCTCGTCCGGGCCCGGCGGATGCGGACCCGGCACGCGGGGGTGCTGCGGCTCGTCGGACGGTACGACCCCGAGCTGCGCGCCACCGTCCTCGACGACGACCGGCCGGCCGTCTACTGCCTGCCGGGCCGCTCCCGGCGGGTCGTCGTCTCCTCGGGCGCGGTCCACACCCTGACCCCCGCCCAGCTCGCGGCGGCCCTCGCGCACGAGCGGGCGCACATCGCGGGACACCACCACCTCCTGGTCGCGGCGGCGGAGGCCTTCGCGGCCGTCTTCCCGCGCTTCCCGCTCGCCCGGTACGGCGGCCCCGCCGTACCGCTGCTGCTCGAAATGGCCGCGGACGACCGGGCGTTGCGCCGGTGCACCCGGGACGCGCTCGCGACCGCGCTGTACGCGCTGGCCTCGGGCCGGGCGCCGCGCTCGGCGTTCGCCGCGGGCGGGCCGTCGGCGGCGGTGCGGATGCGGCGCATCCTCACTCCGTACAGCGCGGGACACCCCGTGCTGCGCGGGCTGCTGACGATCGCGGCGGCGGGCCTCGCGATGGCGCCCTTGATCGTCGCCTGCTGCTCGTTCCCCCAGTAATCGTGAACACCGTTATTTACTAAGCGAATTCGTAGATTTCGCATCGGTCACGGATCACGGAATGCGCCGCTATTGTGGGTACGTTGGGGCTCGGACTCGGCACGTCGAAGGGTGCAAAACCAATGCAGCTCGCTGGCGTTCGTACGGCAGCGGCCGGCGACGCGACGACGATATCCAGACTGCTTGCCGACATCATCCGGAGCAGCTACGCCGGAATACTGGACGAAATCCCGATGCGCCGGCTGATCTCGGCCCAATGCGCACTTCCCCGCATACGCGCGGAAATTGAAATTCCGGGGGGCGCGCCCGGATGGCTCGGATGGCTGGTCGCCACGGACGCGGAGGGCGCGGTCGTGGGCGTGGCCGCCGGGGGCGTCCCGGTGCCGGGCGAGGGCGAGGTGTACGCGCTCGCGGTGCAGCCCGGCGCCCGCCGCACCGGGGTCGGCACGGCCCTGCTCGCCGCCGCGACCGAGCGGATGCGCGGCTACGGTGCCCGGGAGCAGCGGGTGGAGCTCCCGGCGGAGGCCGATCCGGCGCTCCCCTTCTACTCCCACCTGGGATTCGCGGCGCTCTCGCCGAGACGGTGGAGCCGGCCCCTCGTCTGAACCCCGGCCGCCCCCGCCGGCGGCCGCTCGCCAGACGCCCGGCCGCCCCTCGCGGCCGGCCGCTCGCCAGACGTCCACCGTGGCAGATCCACGCCATCGCGTGTTCACGCAGCCCGATCCGGTGGATCGGGGTTCGCTCCCCAGGTCAGGATGGGTTCAGCGGCGCGGGCCCGGCGGCACGGGTACCTCGTCCGGACGGCATGGACCGAGCGAGCCCCTGGAGGAGCGATGCACACACCGAGCGGCACTTCCCTGCCCGTCGTGCCCGCAGCGTTCGCTCCGGTCCTGCCGTCCCGATACGGCCCGGCGCGGGAGCCCGCCCCGGGCGCGGGGATCCGGGTCACCGCCGACACCCTCCCCGGGCTCGAATCGGTCGCCCCCGCCGACGAGAGCTCCGTCTGGCTGCACGACGCCCTGCTCGGCCCGCACAGCGCGGACATCGTCCGCTACCTCAGCCTCGCCCGCTCCACCGGCGGACCCGTCCTCGACCTCGGCTCCGGCGCCGGGCGGCTCGCCGTCCCGTTCGCCCGGCACGGCTTCGCCGTGGAAGCCGTGGACCGGGACGCCTCGGCCCTGGAGCGCCTCGAGAGCTGGGCCCGCAGGATCGGCCCGCAGGTGGCCGGGCTCGTCGTCACGCACCGGGCGGAGCTCACCGGGCTCCGCCTGGAGGGCCGCTACCGGCTCGCGCTCCTCGCGGGCGCGATGGTCGCGGCCGTCCCGCCGGCCGGGCGGCCGGAGCTGCTCCGCGAGGTCGCCGCCCATCTGGAGGCGGGCGGGGCGCTGGCCCTCGACTACACCGCGCACCAGCTGCCGGGCCTGATCGCGGAGCCCCAGCGGACCTGGGCCTTCCAGGTGCCCCGCTTCGACGGCATCGACGAGTGGGTGGTGGCCCGGCAGGTCTTCGACCTGCCGTCGATGAGCGAGCGGATCACGTACTACGCGGCCAGGACCGGCAAGCTCTCCTCGGAGCGGGTGGTGCTGACCACCGACAAGTGGATCGTCGACCCCGAGCGGCTCGCGGCCGAGCTGCACGCGGCGGGGCTGCACATCGAGGGGCGGCGGCGGCACCGCATCGACGAACGGACCGAGTCCGTCCTCCTCGTGTGCAGGACGGATGACTGACGCGCACGGGGGACGGACGGCCGAAGAGAGTCTGCCGAGGTTGACGAGCAAGAGGTACGATGCCCACAAACGTTTGGGCCGACCAGGTGGCGGGCGGAGAAGATGGCAGTCGTGGAAGAGCTGACGGGCCGCGAGGCGGTGATCCAGCGCCTGCGCGATGTCGGGCTGCGGGTCACGGGCCCGCGCCTGGAGGTGCTCACGGTGCTCGCCGCCGGTGGCCATCTGGACGTCGAGGCGATCACCACGACGGCCCGCGAGCGGCTCGGCACGCTGACCAGCCAGGCCGTGTACGAGATGCTGCGGCACTTCCAGGAGACCGGCCTGGTCAGCAAGTTCGACCGGCCCGGCCTGCCCGCGGTCTTCGAGATCTCCGGACCGGCCCACCAGCACGCCCTGTGCACCTCGTGCGGCCGGGTGGAGAACGTGTCCGCGACCGCGCCCCAGCCGCCCCGGGGCGCCCTGCCGCAGTGGCGGGTGGACGACGCGGAGGTCGTCTTCAGAGGCCTGTGCCCCGACTGCCGGGCGGACGCCGACGCCGTCTGAGGCGTGGTCAACTCCGTGCGTGTCGTTCGAATGTGTGGCAGGGTCTAGCGGGGCGATTCAACAGGGTCCGCGTGGATCCGAGGGGAGTCTGCTGCGCCGTGTCCAGAAACGCCGCCACGACCCGCGCGGGTAGCGAACAGGCTCTCGCCGTCTACCAGGAACTGCGCGCCCGCCCCGAGGCCGGCTTCGACGAGGTCGCGGACCGGTTCGAGCTCACCGCCGACGAGCGGGACCGATGTCGGCGCGAACTCGCCGCCTTAGGACTCACCGCCGGACCCGACGCCTCCGGCCCCGCCCCCCTCCGCCCCCTCGTCGTCGACCCCGACGTCGCCCTGGTGCGGCTGCTGCGCCGGGAGCGCGACCGGCTCCAGGACCGCCTCGCCGCGACCAGCCGCGCGCACACCGCCCTCGAAGCCCTCGCCGGACCGTTCCTGCGGGCCGGGGCCGCGCCCCGCTCCGAGGTCGAGGTGGAGATCGTCACCGACCCGCAGCGGGTGCTGCGCGAGCTGACGGACCTGACCGGCTCCGTCCGCACCGCCGTCCACGTCATGCACACCGGCTCCGTCCGGCGCGAGGACATGGCCGCCGAGCTGGACCGGGACCGCTCCCGGGCGGCCCGCGGGGTGCGGGTCCGCGCCATGTACAGCCGCCGGGTCGGCACCGTGCCCGAGATGACCCAGCACCTGGAGGACCGGGCGGCGCTCGGCGTGGAGCTGCGCCTCTCCCCCGTGGTCCCGATGAACATGGTCCTGGCCGACGAGAACTTCGCCCTGCTGCCGACGGACCCGCACGACCCGGACTCGCCCGCCATCCTGGCCCGCGGCCCCGGTCTCGTCCGCTCGTACCTCGCGCTGTACGAGTACTGCTGGCAGGCCGCCGCGCGGTACGGCGAGGAGCCCGGGGAGCCCGGCGGCGACGGCCTCTCCGACCAGCAGCGGGCCGCCCTGCACATGCTCGCCTCCGGCATCAAGGACGAGCAGATCGCGCGCAGCCTCGGGGTCTCGCTGCGCACCGTGAGCCGGCTCCTGTCCGAGGTCATGCAGGAGCTGGGGGCGGCGAGCCGCTTCGAGGCGGGCGTCAAGGCGGCCCGGCTCGGGCTGCTCGACGGCGAGGGGCCGGAACCGGTGGCCTAGTACGAGGAGTTCGGATGTCATGGAGGACGCGCACGGGCCGCCGGGGCCGTGCGGGACGCAGAGAGCGCACGACGGACTCCCGCCGAGCCGTATGACAGGTGAGGGCGGGGCGACTCGGAGGATGAGGGGGTCACTTCGCCATGGTCACCGCGGGCGACGGCATCGGGGGCGGCACGACCGACGCTCTCCTCGCCGTGTACCAGGAGCTGCGCCGCCGGGGCGTCTCGGACTTCGAGGAGGTCCGCAGGGAACTCGGGCTCGCGCCGGAGGAGTACGAGCGATGTCGGCGCGAACTCCTCGCCCTGGGTCTCATCGTGCCCACGGGGCAGGCACACGCCACCATCACCGCCCTCCAGGACGGCAGCTGGCGCTCCGAGACGGACACGGTGGCGGCGATCGACCCGGAGATCGCGCTCCTGCGGCTCCTGGAGCGGGAGCGGGAGCGGCTGCGGGAGCACCTGGCCGAGGCGGACGAGGCGTACAGCACGCTGGAGGTCCTCGCGGGCTCCTATCTGCGGGCGGAGGCGCTGACCCGGGCGGAGACGCACGTCGAGGCGCTGACCGACTACCGCAGGATCCAGCAGGCCATCGAGGACATCACCGATGTGATGCAGGAGAGTTCGGCCTCGCTGCACCCGGGGACGCCGGGACGGGAGAACCCCGAGCGGATGCTCGACCGGGACCGGCGGCAGATCGCCAACGGGGTGCGGGTGCGCGCCATCTACGGCCGGCAGGAGGCCACGGACCCGCAGATGGAGAAGTTCCTCGGGCAGCGGGCGGAGCTCGGGGTGGAGATCCGGCTCGCGCCGGTGGTGCCGATGAACCTGATCATCGCCGACCAGCAGTTCGCGCTGGTGCCGATCCGGCCCGAGGAGCCGGGCGAGGGCGCGATCCTGGCGCGGGGCAGCGCCCTGGTGCGGCCGTATCTGAGCCTGTACGAGCACTGCTGGCACACGGCGACTCCGTACGGGAACGAGACGGCGGCGGAGGCGGGCGGCGACGGGCTCTCGGAGCAGCAGCGGGCCGCGCTGCACATGCTGGCCTCGGGCATGAAGGACGAGCGGATCGCGCGCACGCTGGGGGTGTCGCTGCGGACGGTGAGCCGGATGATCTCGGAGCTCATGCAGGAGCTGGGGGCGACGAGCCGTTTCGAGGCGGGGGCGCGGGCGGTGCGGCTCGGCTGGCTGGACTGACCCTTTTCCGGGCGGTGCGGCTCGGCCGGCCGGACCGATCTTTCCGGGCGGTGCGGGAGAACACCGGGGCGCGCCCCCAGGTTCGGGGCATTCGGGGGCCCGCCGGGCCCGGGGAAATAAATAAGAAATAACACGGTCTGCATAAGAGTTGGTTGGGGGTGGGGGGGGGGGGGCGCACCGCCCCCGGGGGGCCCGGCGCGGCGTGGCGGGGGGGCCGGAGGGGGCGGCCGGGGGTGGGGGGCGGCGCCCA
>NZ_JBHWFF010000039.1:32434-33150 GCF_042733785.1 Streptomyces sp. NPDC059695
CCCTCTCTCCGCGCGGGGGGGGGGGCGCCGCCGCGCGGCAGTTTGAGCGGGGGGGGGGGGGCCCCCCCCGGGCGCCCCCTAAGGGTGGTCAGGGTGGGGGGCCCCCGGACGAGCGCGTGAATTACCGGAGCAATTCCCGGAGGAATATTCTCAGTTGGTGGGGGTCGGCTTCGGAGGGACGACCGGCCAGCCGTTGTCCTCGGTGACGCCGGCGACGGTCTGCGGGGTGACCGGCGCGTCGTCGGAGCCGACGGCGAAGGCGGCGCCGCCCGCGACGGCGGTACAGGCGACCATCGCGACCAGCAGCTGACGGACGGCCTTGCGGATACCGGTGTTCTGCGCAACAGACATGATTCCTCCAGGACTTGGAATGTGAATTCCGCCTTCCGGGGGCCCGTGCCGCCGGGCGTTCCCTGAAGACATCTCCATTCTGTCGCCGCCCGGGAAGCGAATCCAGGGATCGTCTCTGCGTGGACTCGCCATGGCGTGGATGCGTCAATACGTCATCCCTGCAACGGAATTGAACGATCCGGAGCTCGCCATACCTTTGGTCGAACCAAAAGAGATGCTAGACTTGTGCTACGGCCTTCTCGTTCCTCCAGGAGAGAGGGGCCGCCGGGGCAGGGGCGGGGCCCCCCCCCCCCCCCCCCCCCCCCCCCCGCGCCCCCCCCCGGGCCGCGGCGGGGGGGGGGGGGCGGGGCCCCGGGCGGGGGTCG
>NZ_JBHWFF010000039.1:33160-59329 GCF_042733785.1 Streptomyces sp. NPDC059695
AGGTATTTGAACGAGCGGCTGCGCGCATTACCTTTGTTCTAACAAAATGTTATGATACCTTTGGGCACCGGCATTTTGGGGGCGCGGGGGGGGGGGGGCGGCGGGGGGGGGGGGGGCCCGCCCCCCCGCCCCCACCCCCCGCTCCAGAGCCCCCCGGTACACCTCGATGGTCCGCTCGGCCGACACCCGCCAGCTCATCCCGCGCGCATGACGCACCGCCGCCGCGCCCATCGTCTCCACCGCCTCCGGGTGCGCCGCGAACCAGCGCAGCCGGCGCGCGTACTCCACCGGGTCGTGGCCCCGCACGAGCAGCCCCGTCACCCCGTCCCACACCGCCGTCGGCAGCCCGCCCACCGCGGCCGCGAGCACCGGAGTCCCGCACGCCTGCGCCTCCACCGCCACCAGGCCGAAGGACTCGCTGCGCGAGGGGACGACCAGCACGTCCGCCGCCCGGTACCAGTCCGCGAGCCGCTCCTGCGGCACCGGCGGGAAGGACCGCAGCACATCGGTCACCCCCAACTCCTCCGCCAGCCGCCACGCCGTGCCCTCCCGGGTCGCCCCCGAGTGCCCGCCCACCACCGGCACGAGCAGCCGGCGGCGCAGCTCCGGCGCCTCCCGCAGCAGCTCCGCCACCGCCCGCACCAGCACGTCCGGCCCCTTCAGGGGCTGGATACGGCCGGCGTAGAGCGGCACGAACGCCCCGGCCGGCAGCCCGAGCCGGGCCCGGGCCGCGGCCCGCCCGTCCCCCGGGCGGAAGGTGCGCAGATCGACCCCGGGCCGCACGACCTCGGTCCGGGCCCCCTCCGCCCCGTACAGCGAGCGCAGCGCCTCCGCCTCGGCTGCCGTGTTCGCGATCAGCCGGTCCGCGCTGCCCACCACCTGGTGCTCGCCGCGGACCCGCAGCTCGGGCTCGGGGGTGTCGCCCTCGGCGAGCGAGGCGTTCTTCACCCGGGCCAGGGTGTGCGCCGTGTGCACCAGCGGTATCCGCCAGCCCACCGCCGCGATCCGGCCCGCCTGCCCGGAGAGCCAGTAGTGCGAGTGGACCAGGTCGTAGCGCCGCTCCTCCTTGAGCAGGGCCAGCGAGAACGGCACCACCAGGTCCGGCATCGCCTCCTTGGGCAGCGCCCGGCGCGGCCCGGCGTGCAGGTGGCGGACCCGGACGCCCGGGGCGAGCTCGACGAGCGGGGGCGCGCCCTCGCCCCGGCAGCGGGTGAACAGGTCGACCTCCGCGCCCTGTTCGGCCAGGGCGCGGGAGAGCTCGACCATGTAGACGTTCATGCCGCCGGCGTCCCCCGTCCCGGGCTGGTGGAGCGGGGAGGTGTGGACGCTCAGCATGGCGACGCGCAGGGACACGTGGGGCTCCTGGGGAGTGGGGGCCGCGTGTCCCTGCGCGTCGCTCGCGCGCACGGTCACGCGACGGGGAGGGGCGGGATTCCTACCGGTACTGAGGTACTTAGTTGCTTAGTAGTACGGATCGGGGGGCGAGCCGTTCAGAACCCGAAGACCGGCCCCGACGGCGGCGCGAGACGCGTGCCCGGCAGCGGGCCCGTCAGCGCCTGCCAGCCGACCGGACGGCCCGGCTCCACCCGGAGCGCCGCCGCGAGCCGGTCGGCGCCCTCGGGCATGACCGGCCGCGCCCACGCCGAGAGCGCCGAGGCCACCGCCAACTGCGCGGCGAGGGCCGGAAGATGCCGGCACGAGGTGCTGGGACGGCACCGCTCGTGCGCGTTGACGTGACCGAAGTCGGCCACCGAGCGGACCATCTCGTCCAGGACGGCGACCGCCCGGCGCGGGTCGAAGGCGTCGGGGCCGTACGCCTCGCGCAGGTCGTCCACGCCCCGGTGCAGCCGCCGCTCCAGGACCTCCCAGCCGGTGCCGCCGGGCAGCGCCTGCGGGGCGAGACCGCCGCACTCCTCCCGTACCGCCGCGAAGAGCCGGGACAGCCAGCTGTTCCAGTTCTCGTCCAGCTCGCGCCGGGCGGTCGCGAGCCGCTCCCGCCGGAAGACCGTGCGGCGGCCCAGCGGACGGGCCTGCAGGACGTGCCGGCGCAGGGTGTCGGAGCCGTACTCGGTGAGCAGGTCGAGCGCCCAGACGTTGCCCTCCTGGACGCCCTCCTCGATCACGTACGACTCGTTGACGTTGAAGTCCTGCGGCAGCTTGACGTCCTGCGCGAGCAGCAGCACCGGCAGCAGCACGGCGTGGCAGAACGCGTGCCCGAACCCGCAGAAGTGGATCGCCCGGCGGGGCAGCGGGCCCGTCACGTCGTAGCCGAACAGGTGCATCGCGGCGGCCTCGAAGCAGCCGTCGATCCGGTGCTCGGGGAAGCCCTCCACCGGCACCTCCAGGCCCCACTCGGCGGGATGGCCCACCGCGATGTCCGGCAGCCCGTCCTCCACGAGCGACTCGCACAGCGCCGCGAGCCGCGGCGGCAGGCCCGCCGTCGCCCAGTAGTCCGCGAGGGTCTCCCGGAACGGCTCCAGAGGCACGTACAGCCGGCGGCAGCGGCGGGCCACCGCCGGGGTGTCGCACAGCGCGCAGCGCGCCGAGATCAGGTCGCCGCCGTCGTTCGGACGGGCGCACTCGTGGCACATCCCGCCGTCGCTGGCCGCTCCGCAGTGCGGGCAGGTGCCGGTGGCGTGCGCCCCGTGCAGCCAGCGGTCGCACGGCTCGCAGTACGGGAGCAGCCGCGTCCGGGGAGCGATGACGCCCTGCGCGTACAGCTTCGCGAAGAGCTGCTGCACCCAGCGTCCGTACCCCTTGTCGCGGCGGGGGCTCACGATGTGGTCGAACTCCACGCCGGACCGCAGCCAGTCGGCGGTGATCGCGGCCCGGTAGCCCTCCGCGACCTCCTCCGGCTTGCGGTGGTGGCGCAGCGCCCGGACCTCGACCGAGCTGGCGTGGTCGGCCGTGCCGGTGGTGAAGCGGACCGCCTCCCCCTCGGCCCGCAGGAATCGGGTGAGGACGTCGGCGGCCACGTACGGCCCGGCGAGGTGTCCGATGTGGAGTTCGCCGTGGGTGGCGGGAGGGGTCGCGGTGATCCAGACGGGGGTGCTCATGGGACCTCCTTGACGCGGGGTGTTCCGTCGGTCAGCGGGGCTCGAAGTGGAAGGACCGGATGAAGCAGTCACGGGGCTGCTCGACGGCGTAGACGATGCACTCGAAAAGGGCCTGCGTGGTGAGTTTCTCGTCGGGCGCTATTCCGTCCGGATTCGATCCGTCCCATTCCGCGAAGCGCGGGTCCGAGGTCGAGAAATCGGGCGGGAAGAGGGAGAAGACGCGGACCCCGGAGGGCCGCAGCCGGCGCGACAGGATGTCGGCGAAACCCGCCTGGGCGCTCTTCGCCGCCCAGAAGGCCTCGTGGGCCGCGCCGGCCGCCGCGGAGGCGCCCTCGGCGTCGCGGACGGCGACCATGTTCACGATGTCGGGCCGCAGCGAGCCGCGGAGCAGCGGCAGGAAGTGCTTCACCATGAGGACCGTGCCGCCGGCCGTCGACTCGATCGTCTCCACGATCTCGGCGTCGCTGGCCGCCTCCAGGTCCATCCCGTCGAGCCACCGGGCCCCGTTGTTCACCAACAGGTCCACCCGGTCGGTCCGTTCGCCGACCCGGGCCGCGAACTCCCGGATCTCGGCGGGCCTGCTCAGGTCGCAGCCGAAGGCGTGGATGCGGTCACGGGCCGACCCCATGACCTCCGTACGGGTCCGCTCGGCGGCCTCCACGGTCCGCGCCGACACATAGACCTCCGCGCCGAGATGCGCGAATCCGACGGCGAGCGCGCGACCGAAATAGCGGGACGCTCCGGTCACGACGACACGCAGATTCTCGAATTTCATGTGCGTCTGCTCTCCCCACGGATACCGATGGCGGTTCATTTCAGCGTGGCAGAGGCAGGGGGGTGCGGGCCCGCCGGAAGGGGTGCGCGTTCACGCCGTTGCGTGGACACGCCACGGCAGTTCCAGGCTTTCGAGCACCTCGGCGCGCTTGTGGTGGACGCGGACGCGGTCCGGCGCTGCGGAGACGGTGACCGTGCCGGCGGGCGTGCGGACGGGCCCGCGCGGGGCGGGCACCACGGTCCCGTCGAGCGCCCCGGCTGCGGCGAGCGCGGCGGCGCCGGTGAGCGCGAGCCCGGGGTGCCAGCCGCCGACCGTGAGGGCCCGGACGGAGAGCCCGCCGGGGCCGTCGGCGACGGCGGCGATCTTGGGGAGCGCGGAGGCCGGGGAGTGTCCGAGGCGGCGGGCCGCCTCGGCGCGCAGCGCCAGGAGCTGACGCTCCGCCGCCCGCGGGTCCAGGTGCCGGGCGTCGACGAAGACGTACGGATTGCCGTACCGCACGAGGGAGACGGGCACGCCCAGGAGGACGTCGACCGGACGGCCGGTGGGCAGCGTGCCGGGGGCGTCGGGCGCGCGCAGGAAGCTGAGCGTGTACGCGTCGTCGTGCGGGGCGCGCTCGCGTTCGCACAGGACGGTGTCGCCGGTGGTCACCGCGCGGACGGTGACGGGCCCGGGGCGCCCGTCGGCGACGACGCAGGCGAGGAGGGAGTGCCCGCACCCCGCCCGGAAGTCGAAGGAACCGTCGGGGAGGGCCTGGACGAAGCGGTAGCGGAGGGTGAGGGGGTCGAAGAGGGCGATCTTGTTGAGGCCGGGGTAGGGGGTGGCGGCGAGGGCGGCCCTCAGCTCGGCACCGAGGGCGAGCGCGCCGGGCGGCAGCCGGTCGAGACGCACGACGAGGGTGGGGCCGGGGGCGTCGTGGGCCCGGACGACGGTCACGACCACGGTGCGCGACGCGACGCCCGCGACGGCGCGCGGAGGTCCCGGTGGATCAGGCCGCACAGCCCACCGGGATCCGCATGCCCTGGACGACCTCCGTCCACAGTTCGTGGACGGCGAGGGACCAGAGGGTCAGGGCGGCCTGCGGCGTGGGCCGCTCCAGGTGCCCGGCCAGCAGCTTCGCCACCCGGTCCGCGCGGATCTTCCCGCCGAGGACCAGCCGCGCCGGGGACAGCAGTTCGCGCACGAGGTCGAGGAGCGGGCCGCCGGGGGCGAGCATCGCCGCGACGGGCAGGGTGAAGGGCTGCTTGGGCCGGTTCAGGACGGACGCCGGGAGGAGTTCCCCGCCCGCCTCGTACAGCGCCCGCTTGCCCGTCCGGGCCGCCACCGGCAGGGACCGGGCGTGCGCGACCACCGACGGCTGGCAGAAGGGAAGGCGCGCCTCGACCGCCCACGCCATGGACAGGTGGTCCAGGCGCCGCAGGTGGTACGCGGGGAGGCGCCAGCGCGTCTCGAAGGCGGTCATCGCGGTGAGCCGGTCCGCGCCGACGGCCTCGGCGGAGCGCAGCTCCTGTTCGATGCGGTCGGCGGCGGAGCCCGTATCGGCGATGTAGGCGCGGTAGTCGGCGGTGTAGAGGTGCTCGCGGAGCAGGCGGGGGGCGGCGGACAGGGCGTCCGTGTAGGCGCCGGCCCATTCGGGGCCCGCCGCGAGGGCCGCCCGCATCCGGTCGTACCCGCCGAAGAGTTCGTCGGCGCCGTCGCCGGCGAGCGCGACGGTGAAGCCGCTCTGGCGGACGGCGCGGAAGAGGGCGTAGGAGGAGACGGTGATGGGGTCGGCGTTGGGCTGGCCGAGGTGACGGACGGTGCGGGTGAGGAGGGAGCCGAGTTCGTCGGGGTCGACGGCGACCTCGTGGTGGACGGTCCGGGCGCGCCGGGCGACGGACCGGGCGTGGGCGGCCTCGGAGTCGGGCCACCGGCCCCGGTAGGTGAGGTGGAAGGTGTGCAGCGGCGGCGCGTCCGTCTCGCGGGCCTGCTCGGCGGCGAGCGCGGTGACGAGCCCGGAGTCGAGGCCGCCGCTGGTGACGGCGCAGACGGGCACCTCGGCCCGGGCGAGCCGGCGCACCTCGTGCCGCAGGACGTCCTGTGTGTCGCCGTGGGGGGTGGCCCGGTGCGGGCCGCGGCGGCGGACGACGGGGGCGGCGCCGGGGCGGACGACGGCGGTGGCGCCGGGCGGCAGGGCGTCGACGCCGTCGAGGGCGGTGTGCGTGGAGAAGGAGGTGCGGGTGGCGAGGACGGTGTCGAGGGCGTCGTCGCGGGGGGAGATCCGAACGCCTTCGAAGGCGAGGAGGGCGGGGATCTCGGAGGCGAAGCGGGTGGAGCCGTCGTACGGGTCGTGGTGCAGGTGGAGCGGTTTCATGCCCATGTCGTCGACGGCGAGGACGAGCCGGGTGCCGCCGGGCCGCAGGTCGAGGAGCGCGACGGCGAACATGCCGTCGAGGTGCTCGGCGAAGGCGGTGCCGTACTCGGCGTAGAGCGCGGGGAGCACGGTGCCGTCGCAGCGGTCGGGGAAGCGGTGGCCGCGGGCGGCGAGCGTACGGCGGAGCTCGGCGTGGTTGTAGATCTCGCCGTTGAGGACGGCGAGGATGCCAGGGAGGTGGGGCAGCCGGTAGGGCTGCTGTCCGCCGCAGGGGTCGGTGACGGCGAGGCGGTCGCAGCCGAGCGACCAGCCGGGTCCGCTGAGCAGCTGGTGCTCGTCGGGGCCGCCGTGGCGCTGGCGGGCGGAGACCGCCGCGAGCTGGGCCGGCTCGGGGCGGTCCGCCCCGGCGGCGAAGGAGCCGAGGATCCTGCACATGACGGTCACCCTCCAAGCACGTCACCCGAATTACCCAATGATTTGAATCTACCAAGCTTTTGAATGGCGCGTAAGTGCCATGTCCTGTTCACGCCACGACATGGCCTTGCGACGCCCCCGCCACCCCAACAGGCTTGCCCCATGGAGGACTTCAACCGGACCACCCCCGAGTCCCTGCTGGTCGTGGCCGCACACCCGGACGACATCGAGTTCTGCGTGAGCGGCACCGTCATGCAGTGGATCGAGCGCGGCACCCGCGTCACGTACTGCATCGTCACGGACGGCGGCGCGGGCGGTTACGACGAAGCGCTCCCCCGGCAGGCCATGGCGGACCTGCGCCGCGCCGAACAGGTCCACTCCGCCAAGCTGAGCGGCGTCGCCGACGTGCGCTTCCTCGGCTACCCCGACAGCTTCGTGGAGCCCTCCGTGGAGCTCCGCCGCGACCTGTGCCGGGTCATCCGCGAGGTACGGCCGCAGCGCGCCGTCATCCCGTCCCCCGAGATCAACTGGGCCCGCGTCGCCGACCTCCACCCCGACCACCGCGCGGTCGGGGACGCGGCCCTGCGCGCCGTCTACCCCGAGGCCCGCAACCCCTTCGCGCACGCGGCACTCCTCAAGGAGGAGGGCCTGGAGCCGTGGACCGTCCACGAGCTGTGGCTGATGACCGGGCCGACCCCGAACCAGTACGTCGACGTCACCTCGGTCTTCGACCGCAAGGTCGAGGCCCTGCGCATCCACACCTCGCAGACGGCCCACTTCGACGACCTGGCCGGCCTGCTGCGCGACTGGCTCGGCGAACACGCGACGGCCGGCGGCCTGCCCCCGGGCCGGATGGCGGAGGCCTTCCAGATCGTGCACATCGACTGAGCCTTGTCGCTGTTCGGGGTGCGTGAGACCGTTCTTCTCCAATGCACGTGATTCTGGGGGGAGTTCACGCCATGGCGCTGGAGAGGTCGGACGCGGACAAGGGGCTGATGGACTTGTACGCCCTGCCCTGGGTGGAGGCGAACGAGGACGACGCCCACGCGGCGGCCGACCGGCTCCGCCCCTTCGGGACCAAGTTCGCGGACGACCGCGCGGACGCGGGCAAGGCCGTCGAGCGGCTCGTGTCCAGCGGGCAGGGCGAGGCGGTCGAGGCGCTCCAGGAGCACTGGACCGGCCTCTCGGGCCGGTTCGCCCAGGTGTCGGAGGCGGCCGGGGTGATCGCCGACGGCCTGGACGCCTGCGGCGACATCGCCCGGGCGTCCAAGAACGCCGTCCTCGACCTCGTCGTCAACCTCCGGACGGTGATCTCCCCCATCGGCGCGGCCGAGATGCCGTCGATCAGCGACGCCTCCCGGCAGGCCATGGCGGCGGAGGCGGAGAAGGCCAGGCCCCGGTTCGTGTCGGAGGTGGCCTCCGCGGCCACCCGCGGCGACGAGCGCGTCAGGCGGGCCCGGGAGGCCCCTGACGTCGCGGCGCTCAAGACGATCGCCGGACGGCCCGCCGGCGGCGGCTCCGGCACCCGCACGCGGGCCGCCGACAGCATGCACCTGGCCTCCGCCGCGAGCTCCTGGTTCGGGGACGGTCTCTTCCACGACGGGGACGAGCACACCCGGGCGCGCAAGCGGCTCGGCGAGATCGCCGACCACATCCGTGACACCAGTTCGCTGCCCCTCGCCCAGGCCGGCCTCCATCTGACCGAACTCGGCGCGAGCGGCGCCCTCGGCGCCTCCCTGGCCGCCGGGCTCCGTCCGCTCCTCGACGACCTCGTCCTCGCCTCCCGAGCCCTCGCCGACCACCTGACCGGCACGCTCTCGGACGCGATCAAGGCGGCGGCGGAGGACCAGAAGCGCAGGGACGACGAGCTCAAGAAGCGCTTCGGCTGGATGCGCTAGGGGGTGTCGTCACCCTCCCGTCGTCGCCCTCCCGTCGTCGCCCTCCCGTCGTCGCCCGGAGGGCAGACGGGAGGGTGACGACACCCCCTGGGACCCGCCCCGAGAGGCGGGTCCCAGGAGGGATCGGGGCGGGGGTCAGCAGGCGCCGAGGTCCTGCCAGACGCCCCACTCGCCCGTGGTGCCGGGCTCCTCGCCCGTCGTCCACCACTTGGCCTTCCAGGTGTGGCCCTTGTGCGAGACCTGCTGGCCGCCGGTGTAGACGCTGGAGGACACCCACGGGGCCGCCGTGCACTGGGTCGCGCCGCCCGTGACGGTCAGGGCGAGGACCGCCGCGTGACCGGCCGAGGGGCTCGCCCCGTTGACCACGATCTGGTACGTGCCGGAGACCGTGGCCGCCGTGGTGTTCACGGTGAGGGTCGAGGAGCCCCCGGCCGTCACCGAGGTGGGGCTGAGCGTCGCGGTGACGCCCGCGGGCAGGCCGCTCACCGTGAGGTTCACCGTCTGCGCCGCACCGGCCGTGACGGCCGTCTTCACCGTGGCCGAGGTGGACCCGCCGGCCGTGACGGTGGCGGCGGCCGGGGTGGTGGTCACCGAGAAGTCGTCCGTGGGAGCGGTCGTCCCGCTGGTGAAGGGCGCGAAGATGTGCGAGAAGTCCCAGGTGTTCTGCTGGATGCCCGAGCAGTTGTCCGCGGCGGCGCCGCCCGCGCAGCTGCCGTTGTCGCGCTGGAGCGCCCAGAACGACAGGGTGTTGATGCCCTTGGAGAGCGCCCAGTCGTAGACCGTGCGGGCGTTGGCGAGGGTGAAGGTCTCGGCGGGGCCGAAGTCGTCGACGCCGATCATCTCGGTGATGCCGACCATGCCCCAGAGCTGGGCGGCCGTCTTCGTGGGGTAGAGCTTGGCGAGCTGGTCGTAGAGGCCCTGGGCGGCCGTCTTGGTGTCCGCCGCCATGTCGTGGGCGGCGTTGTCGTAGTAGTCGAAGGTCATGAGGTTGACGACGTCGACCTTGGCGCCGTTGGTGACGGCGTTCTTGAGCACGGCGAGGCCGCTGGCGGCGAGGCCGTGGGTGGTCGTCGGCAGGGTGTACGAGATCTGGAGCTGGCGGCCGTTGGCGGCGGCCCAGTCCTGGACGATCTTGATCGCCTTGTTGCGGCGGTCGATGCCGGCGGCGTTGTCGAGGGAGTCGACCTCGATGTCCATGTCGAGCCGGCTGACGTCGTAGGTCGTGATGAGCTTCTGGTACGCGGCGGCGACCTGGTTGACGTCGGTGCAGCTGTCGGCGATCTCGGTGCCGGTGGTGTCGGCCGTGTAGCCGCCGAAGGAGGGGATGACGTCCCCGCCGCGGGACCGGATGGTCGTGATGTCGGCGCCGAAGGAGGACGGGGCGATGGGCAGCCCGGTGTCTCCGTTCCAGTACACGGTGCACGAGCCCTTGGCGGCGGTCTGGAGGAACGCCATCGTCAGGTGCTTGGCGCCCGACTGGGCGCTGAGGGCGGCCGGGCTCTCCCCGGTCCAGGACTCGAAGTAGGGGGCGAAGACCCGGGCGGGGAGCGGCGTCGCCGCCTGGGCGGGGGCGGTGGCGACGGTGGCGAGGCCGAGGGCGGCCACGGCGGTCACGGCGGCGGTGAGGGCCGAGCGGAGCGAACGTACGCGTCGTCTCATGGCGATCCAATGACTGTGGGGGGGTGCGGGAGTGCGTCAACGTCCTTGTCGCGCACGACTGTTGGATGACGACGTAACCCCTGCCACCATGAGCACGTCAATGGCCTGGACCAAACTTGGACTAGACCAATTTCGGGATTCGATGCGTGGTGCATCCAGCGAGTACGGGCGGGTCCTGGAGCGATGCGCGCGGACGGCCGGATTGGTCCAGCGAGCCAGGGCCGCAACCGCTCGCGCCCGGAACCGGCTCCTCCGCGGACCGGCCTGATCCGGCCTGATCGACAAGACACCCCCTAGGATCGCCGCATGACCCAACAGACACGTCACGCGCGCGCGTCCCTGTCGCTCTGGTCGCGGGACTCGTTCCTGTCCGTGGGCTCGGTCGGATCGACGCTCTCGATCGGCTCGGTCGGCTCCTTCCTCTCCGTCGGCTCGGTCGGCTCCGCCCTCTCGGTCGCCTCCGTCGGCTCCTGGGCGAGCCTCGGCTCCCTGCTCTCCGCCCAGTCCCGCTGGTCGGTCCTCTCCTGGCGCTCCCACCGCGGCGTCCTGGCCGCGGGCGCGGTCCTGGCCGTGGCGGGGACGGTCGCCCTGACGGCGGGGGCGCGGCGGAACCGCTGACCGGTCAGAGCGCCTCCGGCACCCCGGGCCGCAGCCACCGCAGACGCCCCGCCAGGTCCGGGGCCGCGAAGGCCTCCGTGATGCGGGCCGGGTCCTCGGCGAGGTGGTCCCAGGAGTCGTAGTGCAGGGGGATCACCGTGCGCGCGCCGAGGGTGCGGGCGAGCTCCGCCCCGTCCCTGGCGCTCATCGAGAAGGCGCGGTCGCCGGTGGACGGGAAGTGCGCGTCACCGAGGTGGAGGAAGGCCGTGCCGATGCGGAAGCGGGTGCCGATCTCCGTCAGCGCGTCGTGGCGGACGGTGTCGCCGGAGACGTAGAGCGTGCCGCCCCCGTACGCGACGACGAAGCCCGTGACGGGTCCGGTGACGGGCTCCGTACCCTCCGGGCCGTGGCGGGCGGGGGTGGCGGTGACCGTGACGGTGGTCCCGCCGGCGGTGACCGTCCGGCTCTCCCAGGGGGCGAGCCCCTCCGCCCGGCCGCCGAGGCGCGCGGCGCCTTCCGGGGTGGTCAGGACGAGCCCGGCGCCGGCCAGGACCTCACGGCCGGTCGCGTCCAGGTTGTCGGCGTGCTGGTCGTGCGAGAGCAGCACCAGGTCGACGGGCGGGAGTTCGGCGGCGGTCAGGGCGGGTCCCGCCGTGCGGTGCAGCGGGCGGGCGCCGGGGTAGTCGGCGGGGGCCGGGTCGAGGGCGGGGTCGGTGAGGACCGTCAGGCCGCCGATGCGGAGGAGCGCGGTCGCGGTGCCGAGGTAGGTGGCGGTGACGGCGTCCGGGCGGGCGCTCATGCGGCGGCCCTCGGCGCCACGGTCTTCGCCCGGAGGGCGGTCAGCAGGCCCTGCAGCAGTTCGACCGTGGTCTCGTCCGTGAGGTTGCCGTCGGCGTCGAAGCGCTCGTGCGAGCGGAAGACGTGGACCTCGGGCTTCACCACGACGTCGCTGTCGGTCCACACGAAGACCTGGCGGAGGGCGAGCTGCGCCCGCACGGTGCCGAAGTTGGTGGGCGCGGCGCCGAGGATCGCGACGGGCTTGCGGTGCAGCGGGAGGCCCTCGGACCTGGTCCAGTCGGTGGACAGCCAGTCGAGCGCGTTCTTGAGGACGCCGGGGATCGAGTAGTTGAACTCCGGGGTGGCGATGAGCAGTCCGTCCGCCTCCGCGACCCTCCGGCGCAGCTCGCCGACGACGGCCGGGCGCAGCTCGGGGGTGTCGAGGTCCAGGTCGTACGGCGGGATCTCGCGCAGGTCCTCGTAGATCTCGATCTCCAGGCCGCCGGGGTTGAACTTCTGTGCGGCGCGCAGCAGTTGCGTGTTGTGCGAGGTGGCGCGGAGCGAGCCGGAGATGGCGAGGATCGTGGACGCGGTCATGGGAACCCCCCAGTTCGTCGGGCGAGCCGGCGATCGCCGGACTCGACACCCCGAAGCTAAACCGATCGGTTCAGTCTGTCAACCAAACGGTTCAGTCTTGACAGTGAACCGAATGGTGTAGTTCCTTCGGGGCATGGCCACCCACGCACGCACCGCAGAGCGGGCCGTCGCCCGCGTCGCCCGCCCCCTCCACACCTACGAAGGCGCCGGATTCCCCGTACGACGCCCCTTCCCCACCGAGGAACTCCCCTTCGTCGATCCCTTCCTGATGGTCGATCAGGTGGGTCCGGTCGAGCTCGCGCCCGGCGAGGCGAAGGGCGCTCCCCCGCACCCGCACCGCGGCTTCGAGACCATCCAGTACGTCCTCGACGGCGACATCGCGAACGCCGACTCGCGCGGCCACCGCGCGGTCGTCCGCGCCGGCGGCGTCCAGTGGCTCACCGCCGGCTCCGGGATCGTCCACGAGGCCCTGCCCACCCCGGAGTTCCTCGCCTCGGGCGGCCGGCAGCACATGCTCCAGATCTGGCTCAACCTCCCCGCCCGCCTCAAGGACGTCCCGCCGGAGAGCCAGAACGCCGAGGCCGCCGACCTGCCCGTCGCCGTCACCCCGGAGGGCGCCGAGCTGACCGTCCTCGCCGGGAGCAGCCACGGCGTGACCGGCCCGTTCACGACCCGTACGCCGGTCCTCGTCGCCCACGCGCGGCTCACGCCCGGCACCCGCGCCGGGTTCACCGTCCCGGCCGGGCACAACGCGATGGTGTACGTGATGCGGGGCGAGGCCACGGTCTCCGGCGAGCACCTCCCCGACGGCCACCTCGCGGTCCTCGACCGGGACGGGGAGGGGTTCACCGTCGCGGCCCCGGGCACCGCCGCCGAGGTCCTCGTCCTGACCGGCGAGCCGATCGGCGAACCGGTCGCCCGCAGCGGCCCCTTCGTGATGAACACGGACGCCGAACTCCGCACGGCGGAGAGGGACTTCCGCCGGGGACTGATGGGCCGGATGCCGGTATGACCACGCTGTCGGCGCCCCGGAAGGCGCGCGGGACCGCCGCCCGGTCCGGGCTCCTGCTCGCCGCGCTCGCCGCACCCGCGGCCATGGGGGTGTCGGGGCCGAGCCTCGCCCTGCCGGAGGCCACGCGCGCCCTGGACGTCACCCCGGCGGCGGCCGCCTGGCTCATGACGGCGTTCGGGCTCGGCATGGCGGTCGGCACCCCGCTCCTCTCCGCCACCGCCGGACGACGCGGCACCGCCGGAGTCGTAC
Source organism: Streptomyces sp. NPDC059695 (assembly GCF_042733785.1). Lineage (NCBI taxonomy): Bacteria > Bacillati > Actinomycetota > Actinomycetes > Kitasatosporales > Streptomycetaceae > Streptomyces > Streptomyces sp. NPDC059695. The sequence continues at coordinate 46,545 of NZ_JBHWFF010000039.1, forward strand.
GGGCCTCCGCCCTCCTGGTGGCCCTCGGCGCGCTGCTCGTGCTCCTCGCGCCCGGCCTCCCCCTGGCGATCGCCGGGCGCACGCTGGAAGCGGCCGGTGCGGCCGGGCTGAACGTCGCCGCCTTCCAGCTCGCCGGCCACGACCGCACGGGCCGGACCCCGGGCCTGGTCGCCATCGGCAGCGCGGCCGGAGGCACCGCGGGCCTCTTCGCGGGCGCGGCCGTCGCCGGGGTGCTGGGCTGGCGCGCGGCGCTGGTCCTCCCGCTCCTGAGCCTGCTCACCCTGCGCCCGGTGCTCCGCCTGGCGGACGCGGGCCCGGCCGCCGGGGCGCGGGCGGGCCGGGCGGCAGCGTGCGCACCGCCCCGGGACGGCGGCACGCCCCGCACCCCCGCCGCCCCCCTCCCCCTCCCCCTCGACATCCTCCGGGACCGCCGGTTCCTCGCCGCCGCCGCGCTCATGCTGGCGCTCTCCACCGTCAACTTCGGCCTGATGTACGCCGCTCCGCGCCGCGTCGCCGTGCTCACCGGCTGGGGGCCCGTGGAGACCGGGGCCTTCGCCTCCGTCGCCGCGCTCGCCGGGGCCCTGCTGTCCTGGCAGCTGGTCCGCGCCGCCCCGTCCCTGGGCCCGGCCCGGCTCCGCGCCGTCCTCGCGCTCGGCTCGGCCCTGGCCCTCGTGCTCGCCGTGTCCGCGCCCTGGCCGGTGGCCGTCCTGCTCGGCTCGGGAACGAGCGCGCTCGTCACCGCCGGCGGCCAGGGGCTGCTCACCGGCGCCGCGACCGAGGGCCTGCCGGCGGCCCGGCGGGGGCTCGCGATCGGCCTGTTCAATCTGGCCTTCCTGATCGGCGTCGCGGCCGGTCCCGCCCTGGCGGCCTTTGCAGACCAAACCGTTCAGTTCATATAGTGGGTGCCGCAGCCGCCACCACCACCGAAGGACCAGCCATGGGAGCCGGAACCGGAGCCGACGCACAGGACGCCGACGCGGTCGACGCGTACGGCATCCCGATCATCCCGGACCCCGCCGACGCCGCCTCGCGCAAGCGCCAGGCGATCATCGACGCGGCCCTCGCGGAGTTCCTCGCGGAGGGGTACTCGGCGGCCTCCATGGACGCGATCACCCGCGGATCAGGCGTCTCGAAGGCCACGATCTACAAGCACTTCGGCAGCAAGGAGCGCCTGTTCCTCGCCGTCATCGGCGGCGTCCTGCCGCAGACGTACGCCGACCTGGAGCCCGCCAACTCCACGATCGCCGACGCCCCCGACCTGCGGGCCGCGCTCGTGCGGCTCACCACCGACTGGGCCCGGATCCTGCTGCGCCCCGACATCATGTCGCTGCGCCGCCTGGTCATCGGCGAGATCGACCGGTTCCCGCAGCTCGGGCAGCTCTGGTACCGGGTCAGCTACGACATGAACAACGGCCCCCTGATCGAGGCCTTCACCGAGCTGAACGCGCGCGGCACCCTCGACGCGCCCGACCCGGCGCTCGCCGTGCAGCAGCTGGTGGCGGCCACGGTGGGGGTGCCCCAGCTCGTCCGCACCTTCTCCCCCGACGCGCAGATCGCCGACGCGGAACTGACGCGGGTGATCAGCTCGGGAGTGGATCTGTTCCTGGCCCGGTACGCGCGTTCCTGACGCTCCGGACCCACGCGACGAGCAGCAGGGCGAGCACCCATCCCCCGGTCGTGAGCAGCTGCGTACGGCTGGCCGCGTCGCCCAGCATGAACACCAGCACCCCGCCGATCCCGGCGAGCGCGACGACGGCCCGCCCGGAGGGCCCGCGCAGCCGCAGGTGGGAGGCGGCGATCAGCGCCCAGACGATCAGGATCGCGGCGCCGATGGAGTTGAGCAGGAACGGGAAGACCGTGCGCGGCCAGACCAGGCTGAGGACGACGGAGACGAACCCGAACGCGGCCGAGGCGAGGACGGCGGCACCCGGGACGCCCGACCGCCCGAGCCGGCCGAGGGCGCGGGGCGCGTCGCCCCGCCCGACGAGGGCGTACAGCATGCGGGAGGAGCCGTAGATGTTGGCGTTCATCGCGGACAGGAGGGCCACGAGGACGACGGCCTTCATCAGGTCGGCGGCGCCGGGCACACCGATCCGGTCCATGACGGCGGCGTAGGGGCCGTCGGCGACGCCCGGGGCGTTCCACGGGACGAGGGTGACGATGACGGCCATCGAGCCGAGGTAGCAGACCGCGACCCGCCACATCACGGCCCGGACGCCCGCCCGGACGGCGCGGACCGGGTCCGGGCACTCGGCGGCGGCGATCGTCACGGTCTCCAGGCCGCCGAAGGCGAAGACGGCGGCGACGACGCCGACGGCGACGCCGTGCCAGCCGTGCGGGAGGAAACCGCCGTCGTGCAGGAGGTGCCCGGTCCCGGGCGAGGGCGAGCCGGGCAGCAGCCCGGCGACGACGGCCGCCCCGAGCAGCAGGAACCCGCCGATCGCGGCGATCTTCAGGCCGGCGAACCAGAACTCCAGCTCACCGAAGTTCCGTACGCCGGCGAGGTTGCTCGCGGTGAACACCGTCATGAAGACCGCCACCCACGCCCAGCCGGGCACGGCGGGCAGCCAGCCGCCGGCGATGTGCGCCGCCGCGACGGCCTCGGCGGCGACGCTCACGACGAGCAGCGCCCAGTACATCCACCCGGCGAGCAGCCCGGCCCACGGCCCGAACGCGGTCCGCGCGTGCTCGGCGAAGGAGCCGCTCACCGGCCGCGCGGCCGACATCTCGCCCAGCATCCGCATCACGAGCACGGTGAGGATCCCGGCCAGCGCGTACGCCACGAGGATGCCGGGCCCGGCGGCGGCGATCCCGACCCCCGACCCGACGAACAGCCCGGCCCCGATGGCCCCGCCCAACGCGATCATGGCCAGATGCCGCTGCCGCAGCCCCGCCCCGAGCACCCGCTCCGTCACGATTCCCCCCGAGATTCAGACGACCGGCGCAGGAGCCTGACGCCTGACACCGGCCGCCGGCAACCCGATCCCGTCGGCTGAGACGTCCCGGGACGCGGAGGGGTCACCCGACGGCCCTCCCTCAGCCCGACACGACGAGCCGCACGGCGAGCACCACGATCAGGGTGCTCGACGCGAGGGCCGTGGTCAGGCGGCCCCGGGCGCTCGTCAGGGTGCGGCCCAGGAGTGTGCCGCCGAGGGCCAGGAGGAGTTGCCAGCTGGCCGAGGCCAGCAGGGCCGCGAGGACGAAGGCCGTGCGGGCGGCGGGGGTCGCGGGGGCGGAGGGGCCCGTGGCGAGGACGAGCGCGGCGAAGTAGACCACCGTCATGGGGTTGAGGACCGTGATGCCCAGGAAGGTGAGGTACGCCCGCGCGGGAGTGAGGGCGCCGCCGTCGTCCCGGGACGCGAGCCCGCCCGTGCGGTACGCGGCGAGCGCCGCCCGGCCGGCCCGGACGCCGAGGACCACGAGGACGGCGGCGGAGATCCACCGCAGCGGGGTCGTCACCGGGGTGAGGACCGGAACGAGCGCGGAACCGCCCGCCACGGCGACCAGGGCGTAGAGGCCGTCGGCCGTGGCCACGCCGAGGGCCGCCCCGGCCCCCGTACGCCATCCGGCGCGCGCGGTGACGGCCACCAGATAGGCGCCGACGGCACCGACCGGGATCGCGATGCCGTAGCCGGCCAGCAGGCCGGCCACCACCGCGGCCGTCACGCGACGGCGGGGATCGTGCCTCCGGGGGAGTCGGTCCGCTGCTGTCGGCGGTAGTCCGAGCCGTCCTTCGTACGGGTGAGGAAGCCGCCGGTCACGAGGTGGCGGCGCAGCGCCGGGAAGTCCTCGTGCACGGTGCGCAGGGCCTCGTTGACCTCGGACTCCCGGTAGGTCCGGTCCGCGTCGAAGAGGGTCGTGGCGAGGTGCGCGAGCAGCGCCTCGCGGCGGGCGGGCCGGCGCGGGATCGCCGTGAGGCGCCCGTCGGCGGAGAAGAGGTCCGCGACGGGGCGGGCGGGATGACTGGTCATGCCGAGAGACTGACGGCCCGCTCCCCCGCCCCGCAAAGGGTTTTCACACGCGAGGAAGCTCTCCTCGTGCTGCTCCCGGGTCCGCCGGGAGCAGCACGAGGTTGAGGAGACGCGCCCCTGGTCGCGGCTCCCCGGCGGAGTCAGGACTGGCCGACGCTCATCGCCCAGCTCACCGATGCCGGTGCTTCCACCTGAATGTGCGCCGAAGAACGGTCGTACTTGAGATCGATCTGGTTGAAGGTGGTGCTGACCTCACCGGCCATGCATTTCAGCGGGAATGCAAGCCCTGAGGGTTCGAAGGAAACCTTGACGGCTCCATCCCCCTTGCAGGCCACCATGATTCCCAGCGGCCCCTTGCGCACACCTCCCTCGAGTGGCACTTCCCTGTTCCCCTTGGCATTCGCCACTTCGGCGATGGTGGTGCCGTCGGGAAGCTTGGGGGCCACCTCCACCGATCCCCCGGAAGGCTCGTCCGGAGTTCTGGTCGCGGTGGATGACGGCGATCCGGACGGCTTGGAGGAAGCGGAAGCATCTCCCCCGTCGGGAGAACAGCCACTGGAAATGAGGACAGCGGAGACAACGGCACCCGCCATCAACAGCCGCGCGGCAGAACCACGCCCGTACGCCTTGTTCACCGCTCCCACACGTACCACCCCACGTACCAGGGCGTCAGGGTGGTCACCGTGCTTTTCGCCGACGTCCGGCAGTTGCTGTAGATGGTGTAGCTCGTTCCGGTGTTCTTGAGGCGCCACACCCCGTACTTGGCGTAGGTGGTCTTCTTCGGCGGCGTGTCGATCTGGATCTCGTTGCCCATCTTGGCGGTGACGGAGACGGAGAGGTCCACGCTGTACTTCGCCTCCAGTTCCGCCACGACGACGCCGGCGGATGCCTTGAGCTCGCCGCTGTGGGTCAGCTTGACCTCGCCACCGACCTCCGCCTTGAACCAGCTGCGCAAGGTCCTGCTCGCGTCGTTGTAGTTGGACTGGGCGATGCCGATCCCTTCGTGCTTCCTGCCCAGGTTGGCCGTCGGCTTGTAGACGTTCTTCGCTGCACAGTGCTCGGCCGCGGGCATCTCGGAAGGCTTGCCCGTCGTCGTCGGCAGCTCCGCCTCCTGCTCGGATGCCGGTGTGAATCCGTTCTCGCCCTCCTCGGGCGGCGGCCCGGGCTGGAGCTCGCCCCCTCCGGCCGGGGTCGGGTCGGTTGTCTCGGCGAACGCGACGGCGTGAGACCCGCTGAGAATCGCGAGCGTGACGGCGGAAACCGCCATCATCTTCCTCACATTGGCACGCATGTATCCCCCTTCGGAAAGCCTCCTGGTCAGGGCGGCTGAGAGGAACCTATCGCGACCGATTCACAGGGTGGGGAAAAGCAGAATTCCCTGAGTCGGATTTGAGGTTGCTACGCAAAGGAACCCCTTGCGTAGGCGCATATCCGGACGATCCGGCCAGGGGACTCGGGTGTGGCCCTGCCGTCCCCGCACCACGACGAAGGCCCGTCGCGGCTGAGCCGCGGCGGGCCTTTCGTGGGGTCGTCCATCGTCCCGGTTACCTGGGGTCGCGGTTGAAGACCGCCTTGGACCAGAAGTAGCCGAGGGTGGCGAGGGCGAGGCACCAGGCGAGGGCGAGCCAGCCGTTGTGGCCGATCTCGGTGCCCAGGAGCAGGCCGCGGAGGGTCTCGATGGCGGGGGTGAAGGGCTGGTACTGGGCGATGGGCTGGAACCAGCCGGGCATCTGGTCGACGGGGACGAAGGTGCTGGAGATCAGCGGGAGGAAGATCAGCGGCATGGCGTTGTTGCTGGCGGCCTCCGCGTTCGGGGAGACCATGCCCATCCCGACGGCGATCCAGGTCAGGGCGAGGGCGAAGAGGACCAGCAGGCCGAAGGCGGCGAGCCACTCGAGGGCGGTGGCGTCGGTGGAGCGGAAGCCGATGGCGACGCCGACCGCGCCGACGAGGACGACGCTGATCACGGACTGGATGACGCTGCCGATGACGTGGCCGGTGATGACGGAGCCGCGGTGGATGGCCATGGTCCGGAAGCGGGCGATGATGCCCTCCGTCATGTCGGTGGAGACGGAGACCGCGGTGCCGATCGTGGTGGAGCCGATCGTCATCAGGAGCAGGCCGGGGACGAGGTAGGCGATGTAGTCGGAGCGGTCGCCGCCGCCGATGCCCGCGCTCATGGTGTCGCCGAAGATGTAGACGAACAGCAGCAGGAGCATGATCGGCGTGAGCAGCAGGTTCAGGGTGAGCGACGGGTAGCGGCGGGCGTGCAGCAGGTTGCGGCGCAGCATCGTGGACGTGTCGCGGGCGGCGAGGGCGAGGGTGCTCATCGGACGGTCTCCTTGGACGGGGCGGGGACGGTGGCGGTGGCGGTGAGGGCGAAGAAGACGTCGTCGAGGTCCGGGGTGTGGACCGTGAGTTCGTCGGCCTCGACGCCGGCCGTGTCCAGCCGGTCGAGGACGGTGCGCAGGGCGCGCTGGCTGCCGTCGCTGGGCAGCTGGAGGGTGAGGGCCTCGTCGTCGCGGGTCGCGTCCGCGAGGGCGGCCGCGGCGTCGCGGTAGGCGGCGGGGTCGGAGAACCGCAGGCGGATGTGGCCGCCGGGGATCAGGCGCTTGAGCTGGTCGGCGGTGCCTTCTGCGGCGATCTTCCCGTCGTTCAGGACGGCGATGCGGTCGGCGAGCTGGTCGGCCTCCTCCAGGTACTGGGTGGTGAGGAAGACGGTCACCCCGCCCGTGACGAGCTCGCGGATGATCTGCCACATGGTGTGGCGGGAGCGGGGGTCCAGGCCGGTGGTCGGCTCGTCCAGGAAGATGATCCGCGGGCTGCCGACCAGGGTCATGGCGATGTCCAGACGGCGCTTCATGCCGCCGGAGTACGTCGAGGCGGGCTTCTTCGCCGCCTCGGTCAGGTCGAAACGCTCCAGGAGTTCGGCGGTGATGCGGCGGCCCTCCTTCTTGGACAGGTGGTGCAGGTCCGCCATCAGCAGCATGTTCTCCTCGCCCGTGATCAGACCGTCGACGGCGGAGAACTGGCCCGTGACCCCGATCGCGGCCCGCACGGCCTGCGGCGCGGTGGCCGTCTCGTGGCCCGCCACCGTCACCTGACCGCCGTCGGCGGTGATCAGCGTGGACAGGATCTTCACCGCGGTCGTCTTGCCCGCGCCGTTCGGGCCGAGGAGGGCGAAGACCGAGCCTTCGGGGACGGTCAGGTCGATGCCGTCCAGGACGGTCTTGTCGCCGTAGGACTTGCGCAGCCCGTTCGCTGCGATGGCCAGGGTGGTCATGTGAGGTGCTCCTTCGTGGGCTGCGTGCCGGTCCGGGGTGGGTCAGAGGCTGCGGGCGGCGATGTCGCCGTAGGAGGTGGTGGCGCGGATGGTGAGGGCGGGAGTGCCGTCGTTCTTGAGGGAGTTGGTGACGCGGCCGTAGGCGGTGCCGGCGTCGAGGGTGGCGGAGACGCCGGTGGCGGCGCCGACGGTGATGTCGCCCTTCTGGGTGGTCAGGGCGAGCGTGCCGCCGGTGGCCTCGGCGATGCGGATGTCGCCGCGGGCGGCGGTGATGTCGGCGGAGCCGGTCAGGCGGCCGACCTGGACGTCGCCGTCGGTGGCGGTCAGGGTCAGGTCCGCGGCCTCGTCGATGACGATCTCCCCGTAGGCGCCCTGGAAGGTGAGGTCGCCCAGGCGGCCGGTGGTGCGGAGTTCGGTGGCGGCGGCCTGGGCCTCGACGCGGGAGCCGGCCGGCAGCTGGACGGTCACCTCGATGGAGCCGAGGCCGTTGCCGAGAACGCCGTTCTTCGCCTTGGGGACCTCGATGCGCAGGACGCCGTCGGCGTAGGCGACTTCGGTCTGCTCGGCGGTGTTGACGTCGCGGCTCTTGGAGGGGTCGGCGGGGAGGACGTCGACGGTGGTGTCGGTGCGGTCGGAGGCGATGAGGCGGATGCGGCCGGCGGGGACGGTGAGGGTGGTGACGATCGCGGCGGCGGTGGCGAACTTCTGCACGGTGCTTCTCCCTGGTCGTGGCGGGCGGTGGTCCGCCGCGCTCTTTCCGATGAGGGAAAAGCTACGTTGCGTTCGAAGGTCCGGCAAGCACTTCATTGCGTGAAAACCCTATATTTGCAGGTCACTTACGGGATTTCATTGCAATGGTTCTGGATCTAACGCAACAACAGCCCGACAGTACGTTGCAATGGATTGTCGGTGAACGCTATGCTGAAGGCTCCACGGAGCACGGACCACGAAGGAGACCGCGATGCCGGGAGGCAGACTCACCCAGCCCGAACGTCAGCAGATCGCCACCGGGTTGGCCGACGGCCTCGCGTACGCGGAGATCGCCCGCCGCCTCGACCGCCCGACCTCGACCGTCACCCGGGAGGTCATGCGCAACGGCGGCCCCACCGGCTACCGGGCCGACCTCGCCCACCGCGCCACCGAGCACCGCGCGCACCGCCGCAAGCCCGCCGCACCCCGGGGAACGGCCGCCGCACCTCAGGCGCACGGGCGGGATCCCCAGGACGTGCAGGCCTTCGAGGAGACGTTCACGACCGTCATGATGGCCTCCGGCATGCCCAAGATGATGGCCCGCGTGATGGCCGCCCTCACCCTCGCCGACGCGGGCAGCATGACCGCGTCCGAACTCGCCGACCGTCTCCAGGTCAGCCCGGCGTCCGTCTCCAAGGCGGTCGCGTTCCTCGACGGCCAGGGCCTCATCCGCCGGGAGCGCGACGACCGCCGCCGCGAGCGCTACACCGTCGACGACGACGTCTGGTACCAGGCGATGATGGCCTCCGCCCGGTCCATCGCGAAGATCGTCGAGACCGCGCGGCAGGGCGTCACCGTCCTCGGCTCCGGCACTCCGGCCGGCCACCGGCTGGAGAGCGTCGCCCGCTTCCTCGACTTCGTCTCCGAGTCGACGGCCCGGGCCGCCGAACAGGCCCGGGACGTCCTCCACTCCAAGCCCCCGGCCGCGCCGGAGGCGACCGCTACAGACCCAGGCGGTAGCGGATCTTCTTGACGAGCTCCGCCAGGTCCGGCTGCCGGAGCAGGCTGTAGTGGTCCGCGTCGAGCTCGACGACCGTCGGCGGACGGGTGGACCAGCCCGTGGCGTTCTCCAGGAACGAGTAGTCGTCGCCCTCGGCCTTGAAGAGCGTCACCGGGCAGCTCACCTGCCGCTCCGTCAGTTCGCGGAAGGTGTACGTGAACTCGAAGGTCTCCTCGACGATCGCGACGATCCGGCCGATCAGGTCCGGGTCCAGCGCCGGGAAGTCCTCCGCGACGCGGGCCACGAAGGCCGCCCGGTCCCCGGCCCGCACGCCCGGGTCGATCGCGCCCGCGAAGACCGAGTACAGGATCGTCACGAACGCCGGATTGCCGTACGACGCCCCGCCCGTCTCCGAGGAGCGGACCCTCGGGGAGCCCGGGGCGATCAGGAAGAGGTTCTCCACCTGCTCCCCCGCCGCCTCCAGGAGGTGCGCCGACTCGAAGGCGACGCGGGCGCCGAAGGAGTAGCCCCACAGGGTGTACGGGCCGGCGGGCTGGCGCCGGCGGATCGCGGCCACGTCGGCGGCGGCCATCTCGCGGATCGTCGCGTACGGCTCCTCGCCCCGGTTGACGCCGTGCGCCTGCACCCCGTAGAAGGGCCGGTCGATGCCGGCCTCCTCGGCCAGGTGCCGCAGGTTCATCGTGTACCCGCCGAGCCCCGGCCAGCAGTACACCGGCGACCGCGTCCCGGCCGCGTGCAGCCGTACGAGACGTGAGGACGGCGTCGCCGCGGCGCCGTCGAGGCGGTGGGCGAGCTTCTCGACCGTCGGAAGCTCGAACAGGATCTGGAGGGGCAGCCCCGCACCGAACTCCCGGTTGATCCGGGTGATCAGCGCGACCGCGATCAGCGAGTTGCCCCCGGACTCGAAGAAGTCGTCCAGGACGGAGACCGCCCCGGCGTCCTCGTACTTCAGCGCCGCCGCCCAGATCTCCGCGAGCCTGCTCTCCGTGCGCGTCCGGGGCAGGACGTGCGGACGGCCGTGCAGTCCCGCGTTGACCACGGCGAGGTCGGCGAGCGCCTTCGTGTCCACCTTGCCGTTCGCCGACAGCGGCAGCCGGTCCAGGACCACCACCCGGTTCGGGATCATGTAGTCCGGCAGGTGGTGCGCGAGGTCGTCGCGGATCATCTCCGCCGGGCCCTTCATGTGGACCGTGTCCTCGTACATCCCCTCGCTCCGCCGCTGCTCCTCGCTCACCCGGCCGCCGACGAAGAAGTACGAGGGTCCCGTCCCCCGTCCCGCCGCCGTCAGGATCTCCTCCACCCGCCGGGCCGCGGGCAGCGGATGACCCGACTTCGAGCTGTAGCCCGAGGACATGAACCCGAGCCCGTGCCCGCCGAGCTGGAGGCGCTGGAGGGCCCGGCCGAGGTCGACGTACGCGCGGACCGGGTCCGCCGTCCGGCTCACCGCCGTGATGCCGAGCGAGGCCCGCTCGTACACCGCCTGGTTGATCGCGATGACGTGCCGCTTCTCGACGAGCGAGGACGAGACCTCGGTCAGGGTGCCGTCCGCGTAGGCGTACTGGGCCGGGGGGAGGTCCCGGACGGCGTCCCCGTGGGCCTGGACGTAGAGGTCCACCTCGGGCCCGGACCGTGCCCCCTCCTCGTACGGGACGACCTCCCACGCCCCGTCCGGGCACGCCCTGACGTCGAGGCCGTACCCCGGCAGGACCTCCTCGAAGAGGCCCACCATGTGGCCCGCCTCGATCTCCAGGACCTCCTGGATGTTGTTCCGGTAGACCGGCTCGATCGCGGCCCGCCGGCCGTGGAAGCGGAACCGGAGGAAGGGTTCACCGGGCTCGTCCGACGCCTCCGTGAGGTAAAGGCGGTGACGGACCGGGTGGTAGTAGTACGTGCCCGGGTCCAGACCCGCGATCCCGCGCGCCTCCACGGACAGCTGCGTCGCGTAGAGCGCGCCCGGCGAGGCGTAGCCGTACTTCGGGAGGAGCCGCTCCTCGCTCGTGAACTGCCCGAACCAGCGCAGGAGTTCCCCGAGGTCGGCCGCGGTCAGGCTCCCGGCCGACCGGGAGCCGATGCCCTCCGGGCGGCGCGCCAGGGCGGCGAGGACGTCGGCGCGCGTGACCTCGCCGCCCTCGTAGAAGCGGTACGTCTTGCGGGCGAAGACCGTACGGCGCATCCGCGCGGTCGGCGTCGCCCCCGGCAGCTCCACCACCGGGCGGCCCGCGAGCTCGGCGTCGTCGCGGACGCCCGCGTTCGACAGCTGGGCCTTGACCTGGAGCTTCGACTCCTTCGACTGGTGATGGGCGCCGTGGTTGCCCTGGTCCATCAGGGCCGCCTCCCTCGGCGACAGCTCCACGCAGGCGACCAGGTTCTGGAAGCCGGTGCGGGGCTCGTCCTTGACGATGACCGCCGCGTTCCTGACCCAGTCGTGGTCCTCGATCGCCAGCGCGATCTCGTCCAGCTCGACGCGGAAGCCGCGCAGCTTGATCTGGTTGTCCGCCCGGCCGGCGAAGTGGACCGTGCCGTCGTCGTCGATGTGGGCGAGGTCGCCCGTGCGGTACAGCCGCTCGCCGGTCCCGCTCGTCACGAACCTCTCGGCGGTCAGCTCGGGACGGTCCAGGTACCCCCGCGCCACCTGGACCCCGCCGACGCACAGCTCGCCGTCCCGCAGGTGGAAGGTCGTGCCGTGGGCCGGTCTGCCGATGGGTATCGCGGGCGGCCCCTCGGCGACCGTGGCGCGGTCCACCGTGTACGAGGAGGCGTTGATGGTGCACTCCGTGGGGCCGTACAGGTTGATCAGCTCGGCGTCCGGGAGCTCGGCGAGCAGCGGCACGGCGAGGTTCCTGGAGAGGATCTCGCCGCCCGAGTACACGCGGCGCAGACCGGAGCAGGTGCCGAGGCGCTCGGTGTCCACGAGGGCCTGCAGGAGGGTCGGCACGCCCTGGAGCATGGTCGCGCCGTGCGCGCGGACCGCGTCCACGAGGCCCTCGGGGTCCCGGTAGACCCCCGGCGGGCCGACGGCCACCCGGGCGCCGACGGCCGGGGCGAGGATCTCCCACTGGGCGGCGTCGAAGCTCATGGGGGTCTTCTGGAGGACGACGGCGTCCGGGCCGAGCCCGTGCTCCGCCTCCATCCAGCGCATCTGGGACACGATCGAGCGGTGCTCGACCATGACGCCCTTGGGCCTGCCAGTGGAGCCGGAGGTGTAGATGACGTAGGCGAGGTGGTGGGGCGCGGGGGGCACGGCCGCCCGCCCCGGCCGTACGTCCCCGGGGGTGACGACCGTCGTACCGGGCGGGGCGAGGTCCGCGACCCGGTCCCGGAAGCGGTCCTGGGTCACGACGATCCGCGACCCGCTGTCCTCGATCATGTAGCGGAGGCGTTCCTCGGGGTACTCCGGGGAGAGCGGCACGTACGCGCCGCCGGACAGGACGACGCCCCAGATGCCGGTCATCAGGTCGAGCGACGGCTCGACGTGGACGCCGACCCGGTCGTCGGGGCGGACGCCGAGCGCCTGGAGATGGGCGGCGAGGGCGGCGGCGGTGTCGTACAGCTCCCGGAAGGAGAGCGTCTCCTCGCCGAAGGCGACGGCGGGGTCGTCGGGGCGGCGGTCGACGTGCGCCCGGAGAAGCCGGTCGAGCGTGGTCATGCGGGTCCCTTCGAGTGGGGCCCACCCGAGCCCGTTGTGGGCCTCGCCCCGCCCGTTGTGGGCAGGCGTTCCGCAAGGGGCGGAACGGGTGGGCACAACGAACGGCGCCCTTGCCGGCGCCAGAGGCTACTGAGCCCGGACCCGCACCACTGGTGAGGGCACCTGGCTCTTTTA
>NZ_JBHWFF010000040.1:0-46310 GCF_042733785.1 Streptomyces sp. NPDC059695
TTCCGTTGTGCCCACCCTCCCCCAAGCTCTCGGCTTCGCTCGAGCAGGGGGGACCCCCATCGCCCCAGCGGAACGATTGCCCACAACGGGCGGGGTGCGGGCCCGTGAGGGGTGGGCCCGTGGGGGTGGGGCGTATGCCCACAACGTGTCTGTAAGGGCATCGCACGTGCGGGCGTAGCCTCGGTTTATGAACTCGTACGGATCCTTTCCCGGGGCCCGCCCGCGGCGGCTGCGGACGACACCTGCCATGCGCCGGATGGTGGCCGAGACCCGGCTGCATCCCGCCGACCTGATCCTGCCCGCGTTCGTGCGCGAGGGGATCACCGAGCCCGTGCCGATCCGGGCCATGCCCGGCGTCGTCCAGCACACGCGCGACACGCTGCGGAAGGCCGCCGTGGAGGCGCTGGAGGCCGGGGTCTCCGGGATCATGCTCTTCGGCGTCCCCGAGGACGACAAGAAGGACGGCGCCGGGACGGCCGGGACCGACCCCGACGGGATCCTCCAGGTCGCCATCCGGGACGTGAAGGCCGAGGTCGGCGACGACCTCGTCATCATGTCGGACCTGTGCCTCGACGAGTTCACCGACCACGGCCACTGCGGCGTCCTGGACTCCGAAGGCCGCGTCGACAACGACGCCACGCTGGAACGTTACGCCGAGATGGCCCAGGTCCAGGCCGACGCCGGCGTCCACGTCGTCGGCCCCTCCGGGATGATGGACGGGCAGGTCGGGGTCGTCCGGGACGCCCTGGACACCATCGGCAAGGAGGACGTGTCGATCCTCGCGTACACCGCGAAGTACTCCTCCGCCTTCTACGGCCCCTTCCGCGAGGCCGTCGGCTCCTCCCTCAAGGGCGACCGCAAGACCTACCAGCAGGACCCCGCCAACCTCCGCGAGTCCCTCCGCGAGCTCGCCCTCGACCTGGAGGAGGGCGCCGACATGGTGATGGTGAAGCCCGCAGGGCCGTACCTCGACGTGCTCGCCAAGGTCGCCGAATCGGTCGACGTGCCCGTCGCCGCCTACCAGATCAGCGGCGAGTACTCGATGGTCGAGGCCGCCGCCGAGAAGGGCTGGATCGACCGCGACAAGGCGATCCTGGAGACCCTCACCGGCATCCGTCGCGCCGGCGCCGGGATGATCCTCACCTACTGGGCCACCGAGGCCGCGCGCAACCTGTCCGCCGGCCGGCGCTAGTCCCACCAGAAGGTCCACACCGGGGTGTCCCGTACGGCCTTCCGGGCGTAGTCGCCCAGGGTGGCGGCGTCGCGGCTCCCCTGCGTGAGGGCGTCCGGGCAGAACGCGAAGTGCTCCGCCGCCACCGCCTCGGCCTCCTCCGGAGTCCGGGGCGGTGCCGCCACCGACACCACCAGCTGGTCGAAGGTGAGCGCCACGACCCGGGCGCCGAAACGGTCCTCCCACGAGCGCAGCACCGCGCACAGCCGCGCCACGTCGTTCTCGTGGTTCAGCGGCCCGCTCCAGCCGATCACCGCCGGTATGTCGGCGCTGCGCCGCGCCGGGACGAGGGCCGGACGCGCGTCCGCAAGCCAGAAGCCCGGCTCCGTCAGCATCTCCGCGACCGTCTCCGCCGCCCGGTCGGGATCCGTGTCCCACGGCTGCGACGGAGCCAGACCCGGCCACGCGCCCCCGGCCGTGCCGTACCCCCAGAACCCGGCCAGCACCTCCTCGGCGTCATGATCTGCCGGGTCGCTCATCCGCTCCGGCTCCAGCTCCCACCGGTCCAGGCCCCAGTCACCGCCCAGCAGGACCGGCAGCAGCCCCGCCGTCCGCGCCGCCGGGCGCAGCGCACTCCAGGCCGCCGGACCCGCCGGACCGTGCCCCGACCAGAGGTACGGGTCGTCCGCCGGCCCCGTGAGCGCCCCGGGAGGCAGGTCGAGGCCGAAGGCACGGCCGGTCGGATCGGACACGAGCCTGGGCAGCTGGTTCGGGATCATCGCCATGACGGGAACCTACGGGGCACCACTGACAACGGCCCGGGGCGAGTGGTGGGGGCGCACCGTACGGCGCACCCTGGAGAAGTAGCCGACAGGTACCTCGGTGGAGGTGGTCCTCATGATGAACACGCTTGTCGGATGGCATGTGGAGATGGAGTTCCAGGAGGAGGGTGACCGGACGCGGGCCGCGGCCATGGTCCGGCTCACCGACGGCACCGAGTTCCGGGCCCACGGCACCGCGAACCGGCACCCCTCCGACCCGGACCAGCTCCGCGTGGGCGAGGAGATCGCCGGAGCGCGTGCCCTGATGGACCTCGCCTCGCAGCTGCTGCAGAAGGCCCACAAGGAGATCGACGAGGTGTCCGGCCGGACCTCGCACGCCATCCGCTGACACGACGAAGCCCCCGGCACGATCCGTACCGGGGGCTTCGTCTTCGAGGCCTCAGAGGCGCTCGGGCGTCCGGATGCCCAGCAGGGCCATGCCCTGGTGGAGCGTGCGGGCGGTCAGGTCGCAGAGGAAGAGACGGTTCTCGACCTGCTGCGGGCTGTCCGCCTTCAGAACCGGGCACTCCGAGTAGAACGTCGTGTAGTGCGAGGCCAGCTGGTACAGGTACGCCGCGAGCTTGTGCGGCGCGTACTCCGCGGCCGTCTCGGCGATCAGCTCGCCGAAACCGTCCAGGTGCAGACCGAGCGCCCGCTCCGACGGCGCGAGGTCCAGCTCCCGGTGCGCGGCCGGCTTCGCGTCGCCCGCCTTGCGGAGGATCGACTGGATCCGCGCGTACGCGTACTGCAGGTACACGGAGGTGTCGCCGTTCAGCGACACCATCTGGTCCAGGTCGAACTTGTAGTCACGGGCCGCCGAGGTCGACAGGTCCGCGTACTTCACCGCGCCGATGCCCACCTGCGCACCACGCTCGGCGATCTCCGCCTCGTCGAGGTCCTGCGCCTTCTCGCGGACCACGGTCGAGGCGCGGTCGATCGCCTCGTCCAGCAGATCCACCAGCCGCACCGTCTCGCCCTCGCGGGTCTTGAACGGCTTGCCGTCCTTGCCCAGGACCGTGCCGAAGGCCAGCTGGACGGCCTTCACCTCGTCGTTCAGCCAGCCCGCCCGGCGGGCCGTCTCGAAGACCATCTTGAAGTGCAGCGACTGACGGGCGTCCACCACGTACAGCAGGGACGTCGCCTTCAGGTTCCGCACCCGGTCACGGATCGCCGAGAGGTCCGTCGCCGCGTAGCCGAAGCCGCCGTCGGACTTCTGCACGATCAGCGGCGTCGGGTTGCCGTCCGGGCCCTTCACGTCGTCGAAGAACACGCACAGCGCGCCCTCGGAACGGACCGCGACGCCCGACTCCTCCAGGATCCGGCAGGTCTCCACCAGCATGTCGTTGTACCCGGACTCGCCGACCACGTCGCCGTCCCGGATGTCCATGTCCAGCTTGTCGAAGACCGAGTAGAAGTAGATCTTCGACTCGTCGACGAACCGCTGCCACAGCGCCAGGGTCTCCTCGTCACCCGCCTGGAGGTCCACGACCCGGGCACGCGCCCGTGTCTTGAACTCCTCGTCGGAGTCGAACAGCGCACGCGAGGCCTTGTACAGCCGGTTGAGGTTCGACATGGCCTCCTCACCGGAGACCTCGGCCCCCGAGGAGTGGTCCAGCTCGTGCGGGTGCTCGATCAGGAACTGGATCAGCATGCCGAACTGGGTGCCCCAGTCGCCGATGTGGTGCCGCCGGACCACCGTCTCACCGGTGAACTCCAGGATCTCCACCATCGCCGCGCCGATCACCGCGGACCGCAGGTGACCGACGTGCATCTCCTTCGCCACGTTCGGCTGCGCGTAGTCGATGACCGTCGTGCCCGCCGACGCGTTGAACGGCACGCCGAGACGCGCGTCCGCGGCACGGGCCGCGAGGGTGTCGATGATCGCCGCGTCCGTCACCGTGATGTTCAGGAAGCCGGGGCCCGAGACCTCGATCTCCTTCAGGACGTCGTTGGCCGGGATCGCCTCGACGACCTTCGTCGCCAGCTCACGCGGATTGCCCTTGAGCTGCTTGGCCAGAGCCAGGATGCCGTTGGCCTGGAAGTCGGCCCGGTCGCTTCGTCGCAGCAGCGGGTCGGCGGACGCGGCGTCCGGCAGAGCCGCCGAGAGGCCGTCCGCGAGGCGCTGCTGCACGGTAGAAGCGAGGGAAGGGACCGAGGCCATGAGCTTCCGTTCCTGTTGAGTCCGTCAGGTCTAATTCGCTTGTCAAGTGTCCCATGGGAGCGCAACGTGATTTCCCCGCCTGTGGACAACCTCGGAGAGTGTTGTTCCGTCTGGGAGAATGGTTGTCGCAGGGCTGTCAGGCAGAACCTCTCAGGAAGAAGGACGTACCGACCGTGGCTCAGAGCAGCACCGAGACCGACTGGGTCTCCCGTTTCGCGGACGAGGTCATCGCCGAGTCGGAGCGACGTGCGCCTGGCAAACCGGTCGTCGTCGCCTCAGGCCTCTCCCCGTCCGGCCCGATCCACCTCGGCAACCTCCGCGAGGTCATGACCCCGCACCTGGTCGCCGACGAGATCCGCCGCCGCGGACACGAGGTCAGGCACCTCATCTCCTGGGACGACTACGACCGCTACCGCAAGGTGCCGAACGGCATCGAGGGCATCGACGCGTCCTGGGCCGAGCACATCGGCAAGCCGTTGACCTCCGTCCCGGCCCCGGCCGGCTCGCCCCACCCGAACTGGGCCGAGCACTTCAAGGCCGCCATGGTCGAGTCGCTCGCCGAGCTCGGCGTCGAGTACGACCCGATCAGCCAGACCGAGCAGTACACCGCCGGCACCTACCGCGAGCAGATCCTGCACGCGATGCGGCACCGCGGCGACATCGACGCCATCCTCGACCAGTACCGGACGAAGAAGGCGCCGAAGAAGCAGTCCCAGAAGCCCGTCGACGAGGCCGAGCTGGAGGCCGAGGAGGGCTCCGGCGCGGCCGCCGAGGACGACGGCTCCGGCGGCACCTCGGGCTACTTCCCGTACAAGCCCTACTGCGGGCAGTGCGAGAAGGACCTGACCACCGTCACCTCGTACGACGACGACACCACCGAGCTCGCCTACACCTGCGCGAACTGCGGCTTCGCCGAGACCGTCAAGCTCAGCGAGTTCAACCGCGGCAAGCTGGTGTGGAAGGTCGACTGGCCCATGCGCTGGGCCTACGAGGGCGTCATCTTCGAGCCCTCCGGCGTCGACCACTCCTCGCCCGGCTCCTCCTTCGTCGTCGGCGGCCAGATCGTCCGCGAGATCTTCGACGGCGTCCAGCCCATCGGCCCCATGTACGCCTTCGTCGGCATCAGCGGCATGGCCAAGATGTCCTCCTCGCGCGGCGGCGTGCCCACGGCCGCCGACGCGCTGAAGATCATGGAGGCCCCGCTGCTGCGCTGGCTGTACGCCCGCCGCAAGCCGAACCAGTCCTTCAAGATCGCCTTCGACCAGGAGATCCAGCGGCTCTACGACGAGTGGGACAAGCTGGAGGCCAAGGTCGCCGACGGCACCGTCCTGCCCGCCGACGCCGCCGCCCACTCCCGCGCCGCCCGCACGGCCGCCGGCGAGCTGCCCCGCACCCCGCGCCCCCTGCCGTACCGCACCCTGGCCTCGGTCATGGACATCACGGCCGGACACGACGAGCAGACCCTCCGGATCCTCACCGAGCTCGACCCCGAGAACCCGGTGGCCTCCCTCGACGAGGTCCGCCCGCGCCTGGACCGCGCCGAGAACTGGATCACCAACCAGGTCCCGGCCGACCAGCGCACCATCGTCCGCGAGGAGCCCGACACCGAGCTCCTCGGCTCCCTGGACGACGAGGGCCGCGAGTCCCTCCGCCTGCTCCTGGAGGGCCTCGACACCCACTGGTCGCTCGACGGGCTCACCACCCTCGTCTACGGCGTCCCGAAGCTCATGGCCGGCCTCGACGCCGAAGCCAAGCCGACACCGGAGCTGAAGCTCGCGCAGCGCGCGTTCTTCGCCCTGCTTTACAAGCTCCTCGTCAGCCGCGAGACCGGCCCGCGCCTGCCCACCCTCCTCCTCGCCGTCGGCGCGGAGCGGGTCAGGAAGCTCCTCGGCGCCTGACCGGCCTGACCGGCCACGACGAAAGGGCCGCCACCCGGATCCGGGTGGCGGCCCTTTCTCGCACCTGCTTCACGCACCTACGGGGTGTCCACGTCGGCCCTCGCCTGCTGCACCCGCTCCTGCGCCGCGGGCACCGTCTGCCGCAGCAGCTCGATCTCGGACTCCGGGAACTCCGGAAGGCCGTACTGCTCGGCCACCAGACGTGCCAGCTCGGCCTCGGCCGGGAACCGCTCGTGCTCCATCACGTACGAACCCATGACCTTGTACACGACGTCCTCGAACTCGTCCGCCCGAGGCTCCGGCCGCTCCACGTACTCCGGGTACTCCACGAACTCCTCCGGACCCGCCGGCGGAACATCCTCCGGACCCTGCGGCACCGGGACCGGCATGGGCTCCAGGCCCTCCACGATCTGCGGGTTGTAGCTGCCCTCGTACGACTCCGGAGACACCTGCGAGGCGTCGAACCAGTGACTCTCGTGGTTCACCGGCCCCGCCGGGGCCCCGGGCGCCACGGGACCTCCGGGAACCCCCTGAGCCTGCGCCTGCTGCGGCACCTGCGCCTGCGGCTGCGGCTGCGCCGGGACCTGCGCCGGCAACGCCGCCGGCTGGGCCTGCGCCAACGCGACCGGCTGCGCACCCGCCTCCGGCTCCGGAGGAAGCACCGCCGGCTCGATCCCCGCCGCCGCCAGACCCGCCGCCGCCGTCTCCGCCAGCGGCACCCCGTACCGCGCCAGCCGCAGCGGCATCAGCGCCTCCACCGGCGCCTTCCGCCGCCAGCCACGCCCGAAGCGCGCCTGCAGCCGGGCCTGATAGATCAGCCGCTCCTGCTCCAGCTTGATGACCTGCTCGTACGACCGCAGCTCCCACAGCTTCATCCGCCGCCACAGCCGGAACGTCGGCACCGGCGAGAGCAGCCAACGGGTGATCCGGACGCCCTCCATGTGCTTGTCCGCCGTGATGTCCGCGATCCGGCCCACCGCATGCCGCGCGGCCTCCACGGCCACCACGAACAGCACCGGGATCACCGCGTGCATCCCCACACCCAGCGGATCCGGCCACGCCGCCGCACCGTTGAACGCGATCGTCGCGGCCGTCAGCACCCACGCCGTCTGGCGCAGCAGCGGGAACGGGATCCGCAGCCACGTCAGCAGCAGGTCCAGGGCGAGCAGTACACAGATGCCCGCGTCGATGCCGATCGGGAAGAAGTACGAGAAGGTGCCGAAGCCCTTCTGCAGGGCGAGCTCGCGCACGGCGGCGTACGAACCCGCGAAACCGATCCCCGCGATGATCAGCGCACCGCCGATGACGAGGCCTATGAGTATTCGGTGTGTGCGTGTCAGCTGCATCGCGGCCACCCGCGATCCCCTCCCGTCATTGGACATCCGGCGCGCACAGAGTGGCACACGCGTGCGGAGCCCGGCCCTCGGGGGAGGGACGGGCTCCGTGCGAACGTGCCACTTCGTGCTGGTTTGTGACTACTTGTTGGCCGCCGCGACCGCCGCGACGGCCTCCTTGGCCGCCTTCACCGCGCCGTCCGTCACCGTCTTCTCCGACGGCGTCTCGGCACCCGCGTAACCGGCGCCGTTGTACGACAGCAGCACCAGCACGTTGCCCGTACGCGCCACGATCGACGTGTACACGAAGTCCTCGTCCGTCTTGCGCAGCTGGTACGTGACCGTCTTCGCCTCGTCGCCGACACCCGTGGACGACACCGTCTTCAGCTTCTTCGCGCCCGGCGTCTCCTCGATCTTGGCGAGCTCCTTCGCCAGGTTCTCGTGCGCGCGGTCCTGGCCGCTGCCGAGCGCCGCGTCGGAGTCGTACCGGTAGAAGGACACGTCCAGCCAGCGGTACTGCGAGCCCTTCACGCCCTTGTCCTCGAGACCGTTCCACGAGCAGCCGCCCCGGCTGGTCAGGTCGCTCGACGCGGCGGGCGTGCCGTTCTTCGTCTTCGCCTTGGGCACCAGGGACGCCGTCGTCTTCGCCGAGATCGACTTGCACACCTCGGGCAGCTTCGCGAACCTCGGCGGATCGACCGTCTTCGTCGACTGCGACGGCGAAGGAGTCACGGACGCCGACGCGG
This sequence comes from Streptomyces sp. NPDC059695, assembly GCF_042733785.1. Taxonomy (NCBI): domain Bacteria; kingdom Bacillati; phylum Actinomycetota; class Actinomycetes; order Kitasatosporales; family Streptomycetaceae; genus Streptomyces; species Streptomyces sp. NPDC059695. The sequence goes on from NZ_JBHWFF010000040.1 coordinate 8,132, forward strand.
ACGTCTTGTCCTGACCCTGCCCCTCCTTCTTCCCGGAGTCGCCGGAGTCCGAGGAGCAGCCCGCGGCGACGAGCATCACCGGGACGGCGGCGCAGGCGAGTATGCGGGTGAGTCGCGTTCGCGGAGCTGATCGCTGCATGGTTCCTTCAGTCGCTGGTCGGCCACGAGTACGCCGACACGTTACGTGGTCGCCGTCCGCTCACGGAGCGGATGCGCACCGCTACTCCTCCAGCCGGTCAGCGAGCCGACGGGCCAGATTCCGGGCCTTTTCCTGCAGTTCCGCGCTGTCCGGGGCATCGACGGAGCCCGACGTCTGCTCCCGGTAGGACACCGTCACGATGACGTTCGATGTGCGGAACACCACGCTCACGGCGCGCTGATGACCGCTCGCACCGACCGTGCTGAGCACGTCGTCGATGTACGCGATGTCCCCGAGGCCTTCGAGGACGCGCGGCTCCAGGCCCGTCGTGGCAGGGGTCGGGGTGGCCGTGGCGGAGGGGGACCCCGTCGCCGGGGCCTTGCCCGCGAGGGGGGCCGTCGCGGCCGGCGAACCGGTGGCGGAGGGCGCCCCCGAAGCGGCCCCCGTCGCCGCCCCGGACGGTGTCCCCGAGGGGGCGCCCGTCGGGGTGCCCGGAGGGGTGTCCGAGGGGGTGGGCGGGGCCGTGGGCGGCACCGGGATGCCCACGGCCAGCTGCTTGCGGACGTACACCTCCTGCGCCCGGTCGGCGTCGCTGACGGCCGCGTCGTACGACACGACCCGCTCGACGTCGAGCGAGACCCAGTGCGAGGCGTCGGGGGTGTCGGCCTTCCACGTGCAGCCGACGCGCCGGTCGGTGTCGTACGTGACGGCCGCGACGCCCCGGTACGCCTTGTCGCGCTCCGGGTCGGGCAGCTCGGAGGCGCCCGGGAGCAGGTCCCTGAGGGTGGCCTGCGGCACGGCGCCGCAGGGCTCGAAGAGGGTGCGGTAGCGGCCGGGGGGCGCGACGGTGACGGCCGGGCCGGCCTTGGCGTCGACCGCGACGTCGTCGGCGGGGGCGCCGGAGGAGCAGGCGGTGAGCCCGGCCCCCAGGCCGAGGCCGAGCGCGAGGGCTACGGCGGTACGAGCCGTGGACCCGGTGCGACCGGGTGCGTACCTCTTTCGCTGCACGGTCCCAGGCTCCCTTCACCCGAAGTCTTTCCCGAAAACTGTTTGCCGCGAGAACTCGGCCGGTGGACACAATGTCTATCGCACACGCAGCCGTTGATGCCGGTCCGCTGTCACCTGTACGGGCTTTGGCTCCGGTTTTTGCGTTATCAGACTTTTCGGGGGAATCGAGGAAGTATGTCGTACGTAGAGGTACCCGGCGCGAAAGTGCCGATCAGGATGTGGGCCGACCCCGCCTCGGTGGAGGGCGGTGCCATGCAGCAGCTGCAGAACGTGGCGACGCTGCCGTGGATCAAGGGCCTGGCCGTGATGCCGGACGTGCACTACGGCAAGGGCGCGACGGTCGGTTCGGTGATCGCGATGCAGGGGGCCGTGTGTCCGGCGGCGGTCGGCGTGGACATCGGCTGCGGCATGTCGGCGGTGAAGACGTCCCTGACGGCGAACGACCTGCCGGGCGACCTGTCCCGGCTGCGCTCGAAGATCGAGCAGGCGATCCCGGTGGGCCGGGGCCTGCACCGCGAGGCGGTGGACCCGAAGCGGCTGTACCAGTTCCCGACGGCGGGCTGGGAGGACTTCTGGTCGCGGTTCGACGGGGTGGCGGAATCAGTCAAGTTCCGTCGCGAACGAGCGGGTCAGCAGATGGGAACGCTCGGAAGTGGCAACCACATGGTCGAAGTCTGTCTCGATGAGTCGGGCTCGGTCTGGCTGATGCTGCACTCCGGATCCCGCAACATCGGCAAGGAGCTGGCCGAGCACCACATCGGAGTGGCTCAGCAGCTGCCCCACAACCAGGGGCTGGTCGACCGCGACCTGGCCGTGTTCGTCTCGGACACCCCGCAGATGGCGGACTACAGGAACGATCTGTACTGGGCGCAGGAGTACGCGAAGTACAACCGCGCGATCATGATGGCCCTCCTGAAGGAAGTCGTTCGCCGGGAGTTCCGGAAGGCGAAGGTGGCCTTCGGGACCGAGATCTCTTGCCATCACAACTACGTGGCGGAGGAGCGGTACGAGGGCATGGACCTGCTGGTCACGCGGAAGGGCGCGATCCGCGCCGGCAGTGGTGACTTCGGGATCATCCCCGGTTCGATGGGCACCAGCTCGTACATCGTGAAGGGGCTCGGCAACGAGAAGGCGTTCAACTCCGCGTCGCACGGCGCGGGGCGGCGCATGAGCAGGAGCGCGGCGAAGCGGCGCTTCACGGTGCGGGATCTGGAAGAGCAGACGCGGGGCGTCGAGTGCCGTAAGGACTCGGGCGTCGTGGACGAGATCCCGGGGGCGTACAAGCCGATCGAGCAGGTCATGGAGCAGCAGCGAGACCTCGTTGAGGTGGTCGCCAAGCTGAAGCAGTTCATCTGCGTGAAGGGCTGAGGACGGCGATGGCGCGCCGGTGAAGCGGCACCCCATCGCCGTGTCCTGCCCAGGGCTACCTGCTGGGCATGGGCGTCCGGCCGGTGCGGAGCCGCCAGAGGCGCATGAAGCAGCTCTGCTCGGTTCGGTCGAGCGCGATGGCGGCGGCGGCCGGGTCGCCGAGTCGTAGCAGCTCGCGGTCGTCTGCCGGGGACCACCGTCGGCGAGGTGGTGCGATCTTCATGTCCGCCGGCCGTACCCAGGCCTGGATCGCGGCCGCCTTGACCTTCTTGCGCTCCAGGGCGAGGCAGCCGGGGTAGTAGAGGTGCGCGGCCGGCTGGAGGGCCGCTTCCTTCGTGTAGAGGACGTTGTAGATCCCGTCCCGAGCGTTCCGCTTGATCTGGCGCTCGGCGCCGGTGACCTTCTTCGCGTAGTGGCACAGGTACGCGCCGATGGCCGTACTCGCCGTGGTGAGGGAGACGAAGGGGAGTCCTTGGCCGGTGAAGCCGACGGATCCGTCCGCGTCGATCACGCCGCGGACGTAGTCACGGCGGGAGAAGTCCACCCGAGGGGGTGTGATCTTCTTCGACTTCTTCCCGTACGGCAGACCGAGCCGGTTCAGAATCGTGCGTGCTTCCAGCGTGCTCAGGGACCAGACGGCTGAGTGGTGGCTCGCCGAGAAGTTCGTGGACCTCGTGCGTTCGGTGATGCTGCTGTTGTACGGGGTCAGGCGCTGGAAGTCGTGGAGGATGTGGATGTCCCGCGCGTTGAGCTCGACGGTCAGACTGCCCCGGTTGCGTGTCCGTTCGTTGAGGTGCCCGTCGGCCTGGATGAAGCCGAACATGTAGGCGTACTCGGGGATCTCCAGGTTCATGAACGTGGGCGCCAGGGTGCCGACGTCGAACAGCGCGGGCGCGTTAGGGTCTTGTTCAGCCATGGGAAGGTGCTCTTCCTTCTGGTGAGGCCCTCGGCCGGGACTGCAATCCCTGCCGAGGGCCGTTCTGTATGGAGTTGTCTTCGACGTTAGGTCGGGTTTTCGGGTTCTGTACGGGTGATCCAGACGCTTCACCCGGACGTGTCAGAGCTCGCGGTGGACCTTGGTGTTGGAGGCCTGGGCTCGGGGGCGGACGACCAGGAGGTCGATGTTCACGTGCGGGGGGCGGGTGCAGGCCCAGGTGATCGTGTCGGCGACGTCGTCGGCCGTGAGGGGTTCGGCCACGCCCGCGTAGACCTTGGCCGCCTTCTCCGTGTCGCCGCCGAAGCGGGTCGTGGCGAACTCGTCCGTCTTCACCATGCCGGGGGCGATCTCGATGACCCGGACCGGGGTGCCGACGATCTCCAGGCGGAGGGTCTCGGCGAGGACGCGGGCGCCGTTCTTGGCGGCGACGTAGCCGCCGCCGCCCTCGTAGGTGGAGTGGCCCGCGGTGGAGGAGAGGACGACCACCGTGCCGTCGCCGCTCGCCGTGAGGGCGGGGAGCAGGGCCTGGGTGACGTGGAGCGTGCCGAGGACGTTCACCTCGTACATCCGGCGCCAGTCCTCGGGGTCGCCGGTGGCGACGGGGTCGGCTCCGAGGGCGCCGCCGGCGTTGTTGACGAGGACGGCGAGGGTGCGGAAAGCGGTGGCGAACTCGTCGACGGCGGCCCGGTCGGTGACGTCGAGGGCGTAGGCGGTGGCCTGGTGGCCGGCTTCGTTGATCTCGGCGGCGAGGGCCTCGATGCGGTCCTTGCGGCGGGCGGTGAGGACCACGCGGTAGCCGGCGGCGGCCAGTTGCCGGGCGGTGGCGGCGCCGATTCCGCTGCTCGCTCCGGTGATGACGGCGATGGGGGTGCCGGCGGCAGTCATGACGTGCTCCTCGCGCATGTGGTCGATTGCGGGTCGATCGCCCGGCCAGGATAGGCGGGGGGTGGCCAGCGGCCGCGCGGGGCGTACATGATCACGGCCATGCCGGCGAGGCAGACGAGGGCGCCGATGACGTCCCAGCGGTCGGGGCGGTAGCCGTCGGCCGCCATGCCCCAGGCGAGGGAGCCGGCGACGAAGACGCCGCCGTAGGCGGCGAGGACGCGGCCGAACTCGGCGTCGGGCTGGAGGGTGGCGACGAAGCCGTAGACGCCGAGGGCGACGACTCCGGCGCCGATCCAGATCCAGCCGCGGTGCTCGCGGACGCCCTGCCAGACGAGCCAGGCGCCGCCGATCTCGAAGAGGGCGGCGAGGGCGAAGAGGGCGATGGAGCGGGCGTTCGACATGGGGGCAGCCTGCCATGGGACACGCGGGCCGAGGGCTTGTCAGAATATGTGACCGATTGTGGTTACTTTGTGCCTATGCGTGGATTGCGGAAGGGTGTGCTCGGGGTCGCTCTCGCGGCCGTGGTCGTGACGGGTGCGGGTGGGAGTGCCGGTGCCGTGGGGCCGGCGGCCGGGGCCGAGGCGGATCTTTCCCATCACGGGCATGTCTCCCTGTGGGACGGGAGGGTGGGCGTCTGGCTGGTCAGCGAGAACCACGGGCCGTCGGACGTCTCCCAGGCCACGGTCCGGCTGGCCTTCTCCGTGCCGATGGCGGGTGGCCCGGAGCTGCCGCCCGCCTGTCTGTGGAGCAGTGACCGGGTGGTGTCCTGCCGGACGGGTGCGCTCCGGGCGGTGGGGGGTGCCGGTGAGCTGGTGCTCGACCTGCGGACCGCGGCCTTTCCGGAGGAGATGACGGTCGAGGTCACCACGGCCTGGCGGGACGGGGTGGCCGACCTGAACCGGGGGAACGACCGGCATCGTGTGCTGGTGCTCGCCACGGGGGATCCGTACGTCTTCTGAGCCCGTCCTCCGGGCCGTCGGTCAGTTCTTCGCCCACTGGACGTATCCGTCCGGGCGGACCAGGACCACCGCCTTCTTCGCGGGGTCGGTCCAGGTGGCCCGGACGAGGTGCCGGGGGCTGACGGGGGCGGCCGTCGGCAGGGCCGGGGCCGCTCCCTCCGGGGCGATCAGGACGAACTCGCCCCGGCGGAGCTGCTCGTAGAGGCGGCCTTCGCGCAGGGGGAGGTCGGGTGCGCGGCGGCCCGAGGGGCGGCCGGTGTCCGGTGCGGGCGGGTAGGAGATGCCGATGCCGCTGATCATGCCGAGGGCGCGGGCGGAGGCGGGCCGGGTGGCGTTCAGGACGCGGACGGCGAGGGAGCGGGCCGCGCGGGTGAGCGGCGTGTGGGCCATCGCGAGGCGGACGATCGTGCCGCTGCTGCGGAGCACCATGGCGCCGACGGGGTGGCGCTCGGACTGGTAGCTGTCGAGGAGGCCTTCGGGGTCGGGCGCCTCGCCGCGGAGTACGGCGGTGAGCTTCCAGGAGAGGTTGGCGGCGTCCTGGAGGCCGGTGTTCATGCCCTGGCCGCCGGCGGGGGAGTGGACGTGGGCGGCGTCTCCGGCGAGGAAGGCCCGGCCGACGCGGTAGGCGGGGGCCTGGCGCTCGTCGCTGTGGAAGCGGGAGATCCAGCGGGGGTCGTGCATGCCGTAGTCGGTGCCGAGGGCGCGGCGGGCGATCTCGCGGACCTCGTCGAGGTCGACGGGCTCGGTGTCGGCGACCTGGCGGGTGCGGGTCCAGCCCATGACCCGGTACCAGCCGTCGCCGAAGGGGGCGAGGAAGGCGAAGGTGTCTCCGGAGCCGCTGACGCTGAACGCGTCGGTGGGTTCCTCGGCCAGGCGTACGTCGGCGAGGACGATCGAGCGGATGACGGAGCGGCCGGGGAAGGGCAGGCCGAGGGCGGTGCGGACGGAGCTGCGGACGCCGTCCGTGCCGACCAGGTAGCGGGCGCGGAGGGTGAGGGGGGTGCCGTCGGGGCCGGTGAGCCGCGCGGTGACGCCGTCGGTGTCCTGGTGCAGTCCGGTCAGCTCGGTCTCGTGGCGGAAGGTGACGCCCGCGGCGGCTGCCCGGCGCTCCAGGAGGCGCTCGACCTCGTACTGCGGGGTGACGAGCAGGTGGTTGAAGCGGGTGGGCAGCCGGGTCAGGTCCAGGTCCAGGTGGCCGAAGAGCCGGGCCGTGGTCAGGGTGGTGCCGGTGGTGAGGAGTTCGTCCGCGAGGCCGCGGGCGTCGAGCTGCTCCAGGGTGCGGGCGTGGACTCCGAAGGCGCGGGTCATGTTGCCGAGGGTGGCCGGGCGGCGTTCGACGAGGGTGACGTCGATGCCGGCGGTGGCGAGGTCTCCGGCGAGCAGGAGGCCGGTGGGGCCCGCGCCGATGACGAGTACGTCCGTGTCCGTGGTGCTCATGGCTGCCTCCAGGGTGCCCACGACCGTTTGCCAACGGTTGTTGGTCAACGCTTGTTGGCAACGTTAGGGCGGGCCCCGATGGCGTGTCAACACCCGTTGGCCTACAGTTGTTGACATGACGACCGTCCGCCGCTCCGACGCCACCCGGGCCGCCATCCTGGAGGCCGCCCGCGAGCGCTTCGCCTCCGACGGGTACGAGCGCGCCACCATCCGGGCCATCGCCCGCGACGCGGGGATCGACCCGTCGATGGTGATGCGCTACTACGGCAACAAGGAGGGGCTCTTCGCCGCCGCCTCCGAGGTCGAGATCGGCCTGCCCGAGCTGGGTGGCCTGCCCGCGCGGCACGTCGGGGCGGTCCTCGTCACCCACTTCCTGGAGCGCTGGGAGAGCGACGAGGTCCTCACCGCGATGCTCCGCGTGGGCGTCACCAACGAGGCCGGGGCCGCGCGCATGCGGGAGATCTTCACCCGCCAGCTCGGCCCGGTCACCCGGGGCGTCTGCCCCGACCCGGAGGACGCACCGCGCCGGGCCGGGCTCGTCGCCTCGCAGATCCTCGGCATGGCGCTCACCCGCTATGTGCTGCGACTGCCGCCGGTCGTCGAGATGTCCACCGAGGAGGTCGTGGCCTGGCTGGGGCCGACCGTGCAGCGGTACCTGACCGCCGAGGCGCCGTGAGCGCGGGCCCCTGCGGCGTCGTGACCCGGCGGTGCCCGGACCGTACGATCTCTGCATGACGCAGAAGAGTTCCGGCCGGCGCGAGGCGCTCATGACCGAGTTGTACGGGGAGGCCCGCCGCTACATGGCCGCCTACGCCCTGTTCAACCAGGCCGTCGCCGACCACCTCGGTCTCCACCCGACCGACGTGCAGTGCCTGAACCTCCTCAGCCTGGAGGAGGGCCCCGTGACCACCGGGCGGGTCGCCGAACTGACCGGGCTCACCACCGGCTCCGCGACCCGGCTCGTCGACCGGCTCGAACGCTCCGGCTACGTGACCCGCGAGCGCGACTCGGAGGACCGGCGCCGGGTCCTCGTCGCGCTCGTCCCCCGGCGGACCGCCGAGCTCGGCGACCTCTGGCGGAAGCTCAACAGCACCTGGGGCACGATGTTCGACGTGTACAGCGACGCCGAGGTCGCCCTGCTCATCGCCCACATGCGGCGCACCGTCGAGGTCAGCGCCGCGCAGATCGAGCGCCTGCGCGGGGGCGATCTCGGCTGATCCCGGCCGGGCCGTGGCCGCTCCTCAGCGGGCCGCGGCCCCTCCGAACTCCCGCACCGCGTCGGAGACGATCGCCTCCAGGCGCGCGTGGTGGGCGCCGCGCCAGTAGACCCTGCCGCACTCCACGCACTGCGCGAACACGTCGTACGTCTTCTCGGTGCCCTGCTCCAGCCGCTCGCGCACGGCGTCCTTGGCGGCGTCGCTCAGCTCTCCGTTGCACGCCGTGCAGCGGGTCCAGGGCGCCAGCGTCGGCGCGAACCGCTCCAGTACGTCGCGGAGCTGGTCGTCCGGGCGGTCGCTGTAGACGTAGGCGCCCGCCCACAGCTCGCGGCGGCGCAGCAGGCCGCGGTCCCGGGAGAGCATCACGCGCTGTTCCCGCGCGGAGAGCGCGGCCAGGGCGGGGTCGCCGATGTCCTCGCTCTCGTACGCCGCGTCCACGCCGAGCAGGCGCAGCCGCCGGGCCAGTGTGCCGAGGTGCACGTCGAGCAGGAACCGGAGCGGGGCGCCGCCCGGCACCTGCTGCGGCCGGACGACTCCCTCCACCTCGACGCTCTCACCGGCGCCCGGCACGTGCGAGGCGTCGGCGGGGCGGCCGTCCACCAGCAGCCGGCCGGCCTCGGTGAGGGGCACGCCCAGTGACTCCACGACGTGTCCCAGGGACGAGGTGCCGTCGGTGGTCAGGGGGGTGGGGCCCTTGCGCCGCTCCGCCGAGACGAAGAGGTGCAGGCCGGGGGCGAAGCTGATCTGGATCTCCGGTCCGTTCACGGGGTCAGCATGGCACCGCGGTCCGGTGTCGGCCAGGGAATTGCCTCCTAGCGGCTGCCCGCGACGGGTCGCGGGGCGAAGGCCTCCGCGTGGTCTTCGACCCACGTCCTGAAGGTGCGGGCCGGGTGGCCCGTCAGGGTCTCGACCGTGTGCGTCAGCGGGGCCGGGCGGCCGTTCCGCGAGGACCAGTAGGCGAGCAGGGAGTCCGCGAAGGGTTCCGGCATGAACGGGGTGACCGACGCCTTCCACTCCTCGGGCGTGACGGCCGTGTACGGCGCCGGCCGGCCCGTCACCTCGGCCACGATCGCCAGCTGCTCGGTGAAGTCCAGCGACTCGGGGCCGGTCAGCAGGTACGAGGAGCCGCGCAGCCGGGGTTCGGTGAGGACCGCGAAGGCGGCCTCGGCGACGTCGAGCTCGTGGATCGGGTCGCCGTGCGCGTGCGGGTACGGCAGGGCCGGTCCGTGCCCCTCCCCGAGCGGCCACGCCCACTGCAGGGCGTTCGTGGCGAAGGCGCCGGGCTGGAGGACGGTGGCCTCGAAGGCGCCCGACTCCGCGGCGGCCGACAGGGCGCGCTCGGCCGCGAGGTGCGAGGCCGCGATCGCGTTCCCGGCGGCGTCCGGGGCGAGGACGGAGCTGGAGGAGAGCAGGGCGATGTGCGCGACGCCCGCGGCGCGGGCCCGCTCGGAGAAGGTGCCGGCGTGCGCGGCCTCGGCGTAGAGGAAGACGGAGTCGACGCCTTCCAGGGCGGTGTCGAAGGTGTCCGGATCGGCGAGGTCGCAGCGGACCGCGGCCACGTCCGGGGGTGGGGAGAGGTCGTCGGGGTTCTTGGATCCGGCCCTGGTCTCGACGCCCGCGGCGTCGAGCAGGCCGAGCAGGGTGGTGGCGACGCGGCCACGGCTTCCGGTGACGAGAACGGTCATGGGGAATCCCTTCATAGTTCCTGCGCTGTGCATCATCTGCGCTGTGCAGATAAATATCCGTGACCGTGCCACGCCCGTCAACCCTGAAAAAACCTGGGGTACCGTCCCGGCATGAAGATCATCGACCTCGCCCCCGGCGACCCCCGGCTGGAGGACGACCTGCTGCCGGTCCTCTCCGAGCTCCGCCCCCACCTCACCCCGGAGCTCTTCCGCGAGGTCCACGAGGCGGGCCATCCGCAGGGGCTGCGGTTCAGCGCCGCCTACACGGACGACGGGCGCTGCGTCGGCGCGGCCGGCTGGCGGATCGTCGTCAACACCAGCTCCCTGCGCAATCTCTACGTCGACGACCTGGTGACCGCCGCCGCCGAGCGCTCCACCGGCGTCGGACACGCGCTCGTCGCCCACCTGGAGGAGCACGCCCGCGCGGCCGGCTGCCACGAGCTCAACCTGGACTCCGGCACCCACCGCACCGGCGCCCACCGCTTCTACCTGCGTGAGCGCTTCGACATCGTGGCCTTCCACTTCACCCGGCCGCTCACCGCGCCGGACGCCGGCTAGCCGAGGTCGATCCGCCAGTCGTTGCAGCGCATCGGGTGCCCCGGCGGGTACTCGAAGTCCCGCTCGCCGCGCAGCTCGAACCCGGCCTTGCGGCACACCGCGTTCGACGCGGCGTTCCCCGCGGACGGGAACGCGTGCAGGTGGCGCCGCCGCCCCGCGGCCCGGGCCTCGGCGACCACCGCGCGCGTGGCGGACGTCGCCAGGCCCCGGCCCTGGAAACCGGGCAGCACCGCCCACCCCGTCTCGTACACCGGCTCGCCGTCCCAGGTCTGCGCCCAGAAGCCGATGCTGCCCACCACGGCCTCCTCCGGCAGCAGCACGATCCGGAACATGCGGCCCGCACCCGTCTCGTCGGCGCTCAGGTCCACGTACCGCCGGTGCCTCCGGTCGAGCTGCTCCTCGGTCTCGGGGCCGCCGAGATGGTCCATCAACTCCGGGGCGTTCAGGGCGCGCAGCAGGGCCGCGTCCGTCTCGGACCAGGGTTCGAGGCGTACCCGTGCCGTGTCGTCGGTCATGTCCGTACGGTAGGTCAGGGCACTGACACCGCGCGGGCGTACGCGGTCGGCGACACCCCGATCGTCGCCGTGAAGTCCCGTACGAGATGGGCCTGGTCGCTGTAGCCGAGGTCCCCGGCGAGCGCGGCCCAGTCCGGGGCGCCCGCGGCCTCGGCGCGCTCCAGGGCCTCGTGGATCCGGTAGCGCAGGATCACCCACTTCGGCCCCACGCCCACGTGCCCCGCGAACAGGCGCTGCAGCGAGCGCGCCGACAGGCCGCTCGCGGCGGCCAGCCGGGACACCTTGCGGACCGAGCGGTCCGAGCGGATCAGGTCCACCAGCTCCATGGTCTGCGCGGCGGCCGGGTCGGGTGCCGGGCCCCGGGCCAGGAGGAAGGCGTCGAGCGCCGCCACGCGCGCGTGGTCCTCGTCGGGGGAGAGCACGGCGGTCAGGGAGTCCGTGTCGGGGGCTCCGTGGAGCGCCTCCGGGAAGACCTCCGCCAGCGGCACCCGGCGGCCCGTCCACTCCGACACCGGCCACGCGGGCGCGAAGGGCCGGAAACCGCCGGGGCGGAACTGCACGCCGCAGACCCGGCCCGCGTCCGACAGCTTCTGCGTGAACAGGCCGAGCCCGACCCCCGACACCTCGGCCGACGCGCTCGCCTCCGCCGCGGGGGCGCCCAGTGCCCCGTACCGCTGGAAGACGACGTTCACCGAGGGGTGCGGGACGAGGTGGCTCGCGTACGGCTGCGGCAGCTCCCAGTCGATCAGCCAGTAGTGCTCCAGGTACGGCCGCAGCTCGGGCGCCGGGACGTGCCGGCGGAAGCGGACCCGGGAGAGCAGCTCGGCGGGGTCGACGATGCCCCGGGTGTCCCGGCGGGGCTGGGGAGCTGAAGTGGGCATGGCCAGGATGCTAGGGGGTGTCTTGCCGATCAGGCCGGGCTCGCGGCGTCTGGCGGCAAGACACCCCCTAGGCGGTGCCGTCAGCGCAGCCGGCCCGCCGGGCCCGGGGTGAGCCGGGAGACGACCTGGCCGAAGGCGTGCTCCTCCGCGGGGGTCAGCGGCACCGACTCCTGCGGGTGCCAGACGCGCTCCAGCGGGGTGCCGGCCGGATCGCGGCGGGTCCGGCCGCGGGCGCGCAGGCTCAGCGTCAGCCAGGCCACCGTGGAGACGGCGAGCAGGCCGAAGAGGGTGATCACACGGGGATCGGAGAACGGGCCGGGCACGGACATGGCTCACTCCAGAGCGTGAGGGCCGCCCGGGTCCCCCGCGCCCCGGCAGGTGGCGCGCGGGCACGACGGCACCGACGGTTTCTGCTGTTTCCTCCCGACCTGTTCAGTTAACACCACCCCGGGGGACTTTCGGCAGGGGGGCCGGGACCGAGGTCCCCCCGCCGCGGTCACCCCGGGAGGCCCTCTTGTGCGGGCCGGGGAACCGTTCCAAGGTGACGGGCGAGGGAGATTCCGGCCGGGGAGGAGCAGCCGCATGTCCGGATCGCAGGCGTGGGGATTCACGGACGACAGGGGCACGGAGCTGGGGGCGGACCGCGTGCCGCCGCGGGTGGCCGCGTACGTGCGGGCGGGGGCGGCGCTGCTCGACCTGGGGGTGACACCGGTCGCCGTGTACGGCTCCGGGCACGACGGCGGCGCCCTCGACCCGGCGAAGGCGGGCGCTCTCGCGGCGGCCGGGGTGCCGTACCTCGGACCGGGCCGGGCCCTGGACGAGGGGGCGCTGCGGGAGGTGCGCCCGGATCTGATCGTCGACGTGACCTACGACGGCAAGAGCCCGTACGCGCTCGACGAGGCCGTCGCCGAGCGGCTGGGGGTCCCGCTCGCCGCGCTCTCCGTCGGCAACGAGCTCACCCTTCCGGCGATCCTCGACCGCTTCGCCGCGCTGGCCGCGAGCCTCGGCGCGGAGCCGGTGCGGGCGGCCTCGGACCCGGAGCTGACCGCCGCGGAGGCGGCGCTCCGGGACGTCGCCGCCGCCCGGTCCGGGCCCGCCGTCCTGGCGCTCTCCGGGGCGGGTCCCGAGCAGGTGCACCTGGCCCGCCCGGCCGCCTGGCCCGAGCTGGCGCACCTCGCCGGCCTCGGTGTGCGGCTGCTCGACCCCGGTCCCGGGCCCGGCGCCAACTGGCTCACCGGGGACTGGGCCGGAGCCGCCGGACTCCGGCCCGGCCTGGTCCTCTTCGACGAGCGGGAGCACGCGACCCCGCCGTACGAGCTCCCCTCCGGGGTGAGCCTGACCCCGTGGAACCCCGAGACCCCGCCCAGTCCCGCCGCGTACGCCCGCTTCTTCCGCGTCCTCGCGGAAGCGCTGGCGGAAGCGCGGGTGGAGCGGAGCTGACCCGGAGGGAAGCCCTAGGCGGCGCCGAGCCGGGTGCGGAGCGAGTCGGCGAACTCCTCGGCGCGGGCGAGCTGGGCCCGCAGCGCGGCGACCCGTTCCGCCGCGGCGGCCTCGTAGCGGCGGACGCGGGCGACCAGGACCGCCCGCTCGTCCGGTTCGAGTTCGGTGTCCGTGCCCGGGCGGTCGGCGGCCAGCCGGTCCACGGCCGTGAGGAGTTCGCGGGTCTCGTCGAGGGTGAAGCCGAGCGGCTTCATCCGCCGCACCACCATCAGCCGGGACACGTCCGCGTCCGTGTAGAGCGGGAAGCCGCCCGGCGAGGCGGCGGACGGGACCACCAGACCGCTGTCCTCGTACTGCCGGATGGTCCGCAGCGGCAGTTCGGTCCGTGCGGCGACCTCGCCGATCTGCATCGGCCGGCCGGCCATGCGTACTGCGCTCACGCGTCAGGTCCTTCCTCGTCGGGGACTCCCACGGGGCGTACGGGCCCCCACAGGGCGCGGCTTCCGCGCATTACATACCATTCGTCCTAACTTCAGCACTTATGAGAGCTGGAAGTGCGGCGAAACGCCTGCTGGTAGGTCGTCCGTTGGACAGCGGGCGTCTCGGGGAGACCCTGTTGCCCAAGCGGGTGGCCCTGCCGGTCTTCTGCAGCGACCCGCTCTCCTCGGTCGCGTACGCCACCGAGGAGATCCTCCTCGTCCTCGCGCTCGGCGGCCTCGCCGTGCTCCATCTGGCCTGGTACGCGGCGGTCGGCATCGTCGTGCTGCTGCTGGTCGTCGTCGCCTCCTACCGGCAGACCTGCTACGCCTATCCGGGCGGCGGCGGGGCGTACGTCGTCTCCGCAGAGAACCTCGGGCAGCGCGCGGCGCTCACCGCCGCCTCCGCGCTGCTGATCGACTACGTGATGACCGTCGCCGTCTCGGTCGTCTCGGGGGTCGCCGCCATCACCTCCGCGGCCCCCTCGCTCGACGGGCACGCCGTGGCCATGTCGGTCTTCTTCGTCGCGCTCCTCGCCTGGATGAACCTGCGGGGGGTCCGCGAGTCGGGGCGCTGGTTCGCCGTCCCCACGTACGCGTTCATCGGCGTCATCTACCTGATGTTCGCCGTGGCCGCCGTCCGGATGGCGACCGGCGCGACGATCCGCGCCGAGTCCGCGGACCTGCCCGTGGACAAGGTTTCCACCTACGCGGGGATCGCGCTCGTGCTGCTCGCCCTGCGGGCCTTCGCCTCCGGCTGCACCGCGCTGACCGGTGTCGAGGCCGTCAGCAACGGCGTACCGGCGTTCGCGAAGCCGAAGAGCCGGAACGCGGCCATGACGCTCGCGATCATGGGCGTCTTCTCCGCGACCATGTTCTTCGGGATCACCGTGCTCGCCATGGTCTACGAGGTCCACGTCGCGGAGGACCCCACGGAACTCGGGCTCCCTCCCGGCACCCCGATGTCCACCGCGCTCGCCCAGATCGGCCGGGCCACCTTCGGCGACGTGCACGTCCTCTTCTACGCGCTCCAGGCCGTCACCGCGGGCGTCCTGGTCCTCGCGGCCAACACCGCCTTCAACGGCTTCCCGATGCTCGCGTCCGTCCTCGGCCGGGACCGCTACGCGCCCCGCCAGCTCGTCCACCGGGGCGACCGGCTCGTCTACTCCAACGGCATCGTCCTCCTCGCGCTCGCCGCCATCGCCCTGATCGTGGCCTTCGACGCGCAGCTGACCCGCCTCATCCAGCTGTACATCATCGGCGTCTTCGTCTCCTTCACCCTTTCCCAGGCCGGCATGGTCAAGCACTGGAGGCGGGAACTCGCCACCCCCGCCGGGGCCGCCGACCGCCACACCCTCCACCGCCGCCTCGCGATCAACGCCTTCGGCGCCTGCCTGACGGCGGTCGTCCTCGTGATCGTCCTCATCACCAAGTTCACCCACGGCGCCTGGCTGGTCGTCATCGCCATGCCCGTGCTCTACGCCGGGATGAAGGGGGTCCGCCGGCACTACGACACGGTCGCCGCCGAGGTCGCCGTCGGCGTGGGGGAGCGGCCCCGCCCCCTCGCCGAGAACCACGTCCTGGTCCTCGTGGCCTCCGTGAACGCGCCGAGCCTCCGCGCCCTCTCGTACGCGAAGACCCTGCACGCCGACTCCCTCGCCGCCGTCACCGTCGCCGAGGACCCGGCGGAGGCGGAGGTGCTCCGCGCGACCTGGGAGGCCCACGGCATCGACGTACCGCTGACGGTGCTGAGCTCCCCCTACCGCTCGATCGTCCAGCCGATCCTGCGGCACGTCCGCGACGCGCCCGGACGGGCGGCGGACTCGGTGATCTCGGTGGTCATCCCCGAGTACGTGGTGGGGCACTGGTGGGAGCAGCCGCTGCACAACCAGAGCGCGCTGCGCCTCAAGACCCGTCTGCTGTTCATGAAGAACGTCGTGGTCGTCGACGTCCCCTACCGGCTGGCCTCCGCCCGCGAGCTGGCAGCCGAGCGCGCGAGGGCCGCCGGGCGGCGGTAGCACCTCGGGTCAGAGGCTCACGGCCACACCAGGCAGTACGGCTGGTGGCCCGCCTCGTGGAGGCGGACCGAGAAGTCCTGCCACTCGTGGAGGAGCTGGTAGACGTCGAAGGCGTCCCGCGGTCCGCCGCGGTCCGGCACCGTCGACCAGATGAAGGCGGCGGCGCCGACCGACTCCTCGCCGATCCCGCGCAGCGGGTCGACCACGGTCATCGGCAGCTTCACCACGGCGTAGTCCGGGTGCAGCACGACCAGCTCGAGCGGGGGCACCTTGTGCAGGGGCATGCCCTGGATCCCGGTCAGGACCATGGCCGCTATCGTCTCGGGCTTGATCTTGGTGAACATCCCGCCCATGCCGAGCTCGTCCCCGCCGAGCTCCTCGGGGCGCATCGAGATCGGGACCTGGGCCGCCGTGGCGCTGTTGGGCGCGCCGAAGTACTTGTACGTCACCCCCAAGCTCCGGCCCCCGGTCGCAGGGGGCGGTTCGGCCGAGGGCTCGGGCTTCGGCCGGCCCTCCGCAGAGCTGGGTTCCTCGGTCCGCCGGCGCCGGTGCCTCCCCCGCCGGGCAGACTCCGGACCCAGGTCGTCCGTCCCCTCGCCCGGTCCGCCACCGCGATGCATATCTCCACCCGACTGCTTTTTCTCGGCAACACGACCCCGCCGCGCAACCCGATCATCGTGTCAGTGACCTCCCCCGCGTTCGTACGGTGAAACACCTGTCCGCAAGAACGCCGTGGCCTCTGACACCATGGATTCCGTGAGTCATCCCTATGACGCCCCAGTTTCGCAGACGCGGAGGGGGAGCGCCCCGGCGTAGTACAGAGGATGTCCACCACCGTCCCTCCGTTCCCGATGTCGTGCCCGAAGTCGTTCTCGCAGGTCAGGATCACAGTGCCGTATTCATACGAAGCCCCAGTCTCACAGACGCTTTTCGACCGCGCTTCCCTCGTGACGCCCGGCGGCGTGAACTCACCGGTGCGTGCCTTCCGGGCCGTGGGTGGAACGCCCCGGTTCATGGTGTCCGGTTCCGGTCCGTACCTCACCGACGCGGACGGTCGTGAGTACGTCGACCTCGTCTGCTCGTGGGGACCGATGATCCTCGGCCACGCGCACCCCGAGGTCACCGCCGCGGTGCAGGCCGCCGTGGCCCGCGGCACCTCGTTCGGCACGCCCGGCGAGGGCGAGGTCGCGCTCGGCGAGGAGATCGTCGCGCGGATCGAGCCGGTGGAGCAGGTGCGGCTCGTCTCCTCCGGGACCGAGGCCACGATGTCCGCGATCCGGCTCGCCCGCGGGTTCACCGGGCGCGCGAAGGTCGTCAAGTTCGCGGGCTGCTACCACGGCCACGTGGACGCGCTGCTCGCCGCGGCCGGTTCGGGTCTGGCCACCTTCGGCCTCCCGGACACGCCGGGTGTGACCGGCGCCCAGGCCGGGGACACGATCGTGCTTCCGTACAACGACCTGGAGGCCGTGCGGGCGGCGTTCGCCGCGCACCCGGGCGAGATCGCGTGTGTGATCACCGAGGCCTCGCCGGGCAACATGGGCGTGGTCCCGCCGGTGGCCGGTTTCAACCAGGGCCTCGCGGACCTGTGCCGGGAGAACGGCGCGCTGTACATCTCCGACGAGGTGATGACCGGTTTCCGTACGAGCCGGGCCGGCTGGTACGGCGTGGACGGCGTGAAGCCCGACCTGATGACCTTCGGCAAGGTCATGGGCGGCGGCTTCCCGGCGGCCGCGTTCGGTGGCCGCGCGGACGTCATGGGGCACCTGGCGCCGGCCGGGCCGGTCTACCAGGCGGGCACCCTCTCCGGGAACCCGGTCGCGACCGCCGCCGGGCTCGCGCAGCTGAGGCTGCTCGACGAGGCCGCGTACGCCACGGTGGACGCGGTGTCGAAGGAGATCCAGGGCCTGGTCACGGCCGCGCTGGCGAAGGAGGGGGTGGCGCACCGGCTGCAGACCGCCTCCAACATGTTCTCGGTGTTCTTCACCGCGGACGAGGTGCGGAACTACGACGACGCGAAGAAGCAGGAGGCGTTCCGCTTCAACGCCTTCTTCCACTCGATGCTGGCCGACGGCGTGTACCTGCCGCCGTCCGCCTTCGAGTCCTGGTTCGTGTCGACCGCGCACGACGAGCGGGCGATCGAGCGCATCGCCGCCGCCCTGCCGGCCGCGGCCCGCGCGGCGGCGGAGGCAACGGCATGAGCGAGTCGACCACGGGCGACCAGGACATCACCGTCGTCCACCTGATGCGTCACGGCGAGGTGCACAACCCCGACGGCGTGCTGTACGGGCGGCGTCCGGGCTACCACCTGTCCGAGCTGGGCCGGCAGATGGCGGACCGGGTCGCGGAGAGCCTGGCCGGCCGGGACATCACGCACGTCGTGGCCTCCCCGCTGGAGCGGGCGCAGGAGACGGCGGCGCCGATCGCGAAGACGCACGGTCTGGACCTGGCCAGTGACGAACGGCTCATCGAGGCGGCGAACGTCTTCGAGGGCAAGACGTTCGGTGTCGGTGACGGGGCGCTGCGGAAGCCGGCGAACTGGAAGCACCTGACGAACCCGTTCCAGCCGTCCTGGGGCGAGCCGTACGTCGAGCAGGTCGTCCGGATGATGGGCGCGCTGGACGCGGCGAAGGACGCGGCCCGGGGGCACGAGGCGGTCTGCGTCAGCCACCAGCTGCCGATCTGGATCGTCCGCAGCTTCGTGGAGAAGCGGCGGCTCTGGCACGACCCGCGGCGCCGGCAGTGCACGCTGGCCTCGCTGACCTCGTTCACGTACCGCGGCGACAAGATCGTGTCGGTCGGGTACAGCGAGCCGGCCCGGGATCTGGTCCCGGCGCACCTCCTGGCGGGTGCGAAGCCGGTGAAGGGGAAGTCGAAGGCCTTCGGCGCGTAATCCTCACACCGCGAACACGCGGCCCGCCTGACAGCTGCACACCCCGGGCGACACAGTTCAGGGCGATCGGATGATGATGTTCATGTCATCCGGTCGCCCTGAAATTTTTGTGCGAATTTCCGGAACCTCCGTGTTCCTCCCGGCATCTCACTCATTGTCGGTTTGGATGACTTTCAGGTCATACTTCAGCGCGAATGGGGATGTCATGCGCGGGATCAGCGGAATCAGTCGAAGGGGGCTGCTGGGGGCGGGCGTCGGGGCCGCGGCGGCGATGGGGCTCGCCGCGTGCAGCACCGGCAATCAGGACAAGCCGGGACGATCCGGACCCGGTAAGGGGGGTGACGTCTCGGCGGACCCGGGCACGCCCACCCCGACCAAGGACGACGCCCGTCTCATCGGCGACGGTTCCACCGCCGACACCGGCAAGCAGCCGCACCAGCCCGACACCCCCGTCCCGCTCGAACCCGGCCAGACCCCGCCCCAGTTCGTCGTCTTCTCCTGGGACGGCGCCGGCGAGGTCGGCAACGGACTCTTCCCGCGCTTCCTCGAACTCGCCAAGAACAACGACGCGGCGATGACCTTCTTCCTCTCCGGGATCTACCTCCTCCCCGAGTCGAAGAAGAACCTCTACCGCCCGCCGAACAACAGCGTCGGCGCCTCCGACATCGGCTACCTCACCGACGAGCACATCAAGGAGACCCTGAAGCACGTCCGGCAGGCCTGGCTCGACGGCCACGAGATCGGCACGCACTTCAACGGCCACTTCTGCGGCGGATCCGGCTCCGTCGGCAACTGGACCCCCGCCCAGTGGCAGAGCGAGATCGACCAGGCGACGAAGTTCGTCACCGAGTGGAAGACCAACAGCGGCTGGACCGACCTCGACCCGCTGCCCTTCGACTACTCCAAGGAACTCGTCGGCGGCCGCACCCCCTGCCTCCTCGGCCAGGACAACCTGCTCCCCACCGCCAAGCGCCTGAACTGGCGCTACGACGCCAGCTCCCCCGGCGGCCGGCAGACCTGGCCCGTCAAGCGCCAGGGCATCTGGGACCTGCCGCTCCAGGCCGTGCCCTTCCCCGGGCACTCCTTCGAAGTCCTCTCCATGGACTACAACATGCTCGCCAACCAGTCGAAGAACACGACGAAGGGCATGCCCTCGCGCTATCCCGGCTGGCGCAGGCAGGCGGCCGAGGCGTACCTCTCCGGCTTCACGCGCGCGTACGAGTCGAACCGCGCGCCCTTCTTCATCGGCAACCACTTCGAGCAGTGGAACGGCGGCATCTACATGGACGCCGTCGAGGAGGCGCTCAAGGGAATGGCCGGAAAGAAGGACGTACGGCTCGTCTCCTTCAAGCAGTTCGTGGACTGGCTCGACGTGCAGGACCCGAAGATCCTGGACAAGCTGCGCACCCTGGAGGTCGGGCAGAAGCCCGCGGGTGGCTGGAATGCTTTCCTCAAGCCGACGCCCGCCACACCCCCGGCCGCTTAGAAGATCTTGACAAGGGGCTTTACGGGCACGTAGGGGGGTGCCCAAGATCCCCCAAACGCCCATGCGAAACTTTTCACATGAGCCTTAGCCGTGCCCCTCGACGCACCCTGCTCGCCGTCGGAGTGCTGACCGCCGCCGTCACGCTCTCGGCCTGCGGCGGCGACAACAACGGCAAGTCCGGCGGCGGTGGCAACACCAACTTCGTGACCAACACGGGCGGTGTCTCCACCGTCGCCAAGGGCGAGCGCGCGGCCCCGAACGACATCGCGGGCGAGACCCTCGACGGCAAGCGGCTGGACGTCGCCGACCTCAAGGGCAAGATCGTCGTCCTGAACGCCTGGGGCTCCTGGTGCGGCCCCTGCCGCGCCGAGGCCCCGCACTTCGCGAAGGTCGCCGCGGACCTGAAGGACCAGGGCGTCGAGTTCGTCGGCCTCAACACCCGCGACCCCAACAAGCAGCCCGCGATCGCCTTCGAGGAGGACTACGGGGTGCCCTACCCCAGCCTCTACGACCCGCAGGGCAAGCTCATCCTCTTCGGTTTCCCCAAGGGCACGCTCAACCCGCAGGCGATCCCCTCCACCGTCGTCCTCGACAAGGAGGGCAAGATCGCCGCCCGCTCCCTCATGGCGCTCGACGAGAAGAAGCTCCGGTCGATGATCGAGCCCCTCCTCAAGGAGAAGTGAGCCCGTGAACGAGACGGTCACCAGCGGAGCACTGCTGCTCGCCCTGCCCCTCGCGGTCCTCGGCGGCCTGGTCTCCTTCTTCTCGCCGTGCGTGCTCCCGCTCGTGCCCGGCTACCTCTCGTACGTGACCGGCGTCACCGGCACCGACCTCGCCGAGAGCCGTCGCGGCCGGATGACCGCCGGCGCCGTCCTCTTCGTCCTCGGCTTCACCGCCGTGTTCGTCTCCGGCGGCGCCCTCTTCGGCTACTTCGGGTCCACGCTCCAGGAGTACCGGGAGACGCTCACCACGGTCCTCGGCGTGCTCATGATCCTCATGGGCGTGTTCTTCCTCGGCCTGATGCCCTGGTTCACCCAGCGCGAGTTCCGCTTCCACCGGAAGCCCGTCGCCGGACTCATCGGCGCCCCCCTCCTCGGGGCGCTCTTCGGCATCGGCTGGACGCCGTGCATCGGCCCGACGCTCGCCTCCGTCAACGCCCTCGCCCTGGAGCAGGCCAGCGCCGGACGCGGGGCGGTCCTCGCCTTCGCGTACTGCCTCGGCCTCGGGGTCCCGTTCGTGCTCGCCGCCATCGCCTTCCGCAAGGCGCTCGGCGCGTTCGGCTGGGTGAAGAAGCACTATGTGTGGGTCATGCGCATCGGCGGCGGCATGATGATCGTCACCGGTGTCCTGCTCCTCACGGGCGCGTGGGACAGCATGGTGGCCACGATGCAGGGCTGGTCCAGCGGTTTCACGGTGGGGATCTGAGTTCCATGAGCAAGACCGAAACGACGGAGCAGCAGGACAACCTCGGCAGTGCCGGGGCCCAGCTGTCGACCGCTCCCCAGGAGGACACCGCCATCGGCGGCCCCACGCTCGGGGTCATCGGCTGGGTCCGCTGGTTCTGGCGGCAGCTGACCTCCATGAGGGTCGCGCTGATCCTGCTCTTCATGCTCTCCCTGGGCGCCGTCCCCGGCTCCCTCATCCCGCAGAACAGCGCGGACGAGCTGAAGGTGCAGACCTTCAAGGACGCCCACAGGACGCTCACCCCGCTGTACGAGAAGCTCCAGTTCTTCGACGTCTACAGCTCGGTGTGGTTCTCCGCGATCTACATCCTGCTGTTCGTCTCCCTCATCGGCTGCATCGTGCCCCGCAGCTGGCAGTTCGTCGGCCAGCTGCGCAGCCGCCCGCCGGGCGCGCCCCGGCGCCTGGACCGGCTCCCCGCGTACACCACCTGGCGCACCGAGGCCGAGCCCGAGCAGGTCCGCGAGGCCGCGCTCACCGTGCTCAAGGGCCGCCGCTTCCGCGCCCACACCGCGGGGAACGCGGTCGCGGCCGAGAAGGGCTACCTCCGCGAGGCCGGGAACCTGGCCTTCCACGTCGCCCTGATCGTGATGCTCGTCGCCTTCGCCTGGGGCCAGCTCTTCAAGTCCGAGGGCGGCAAGCTGATCGTCGAGGGCGACGGCTTCTCCAACACGCTCACCCAGTACGACGACTTCAAGTCCGGCTCCCAGTTCGGCACCGACGAGCTGGAGCCGTTCGGCTTCACGCTGGACTCCTTCACCGGCACGTACGAGAAGAACGGCCCCCAGCGCGGCACCCCGCGCACCTTCGAGGCGGCCGTCACCTACTCGCAGGGCGGCGACGGCAAGAAGGCGGTCATCCGGGTCAACGAGCCGCTGATCGTGGGCGACTCCAAGGTCTATCTGATCGCCCACGGCTACGCGCCCGTCGTCACCGTCAAGGACCCCCGCGGCAAGACCGTCTTCCACGGCGCCGTGCCGCTGCTCCCGATCGACAACAACATCACGTCGACCGGCGCGATCAAGGTCATGGACGGCTACCGGAACAAGAAAGGCGAGAAGGAGCAGCTGGGCTTCCAGGCCTTCTTCGTGCCGACCTTCGCGGGCGCCGGCAAGGGCACCATGTTCTCGCAGTTCCCGGCGCTCGACTTCCCGGTCATGGCGCTCACCGGCTTCCACGGCGACCTGCGCGTGAACTCCGGTCTGCCGCAGAACGTGTACCAGCTCGACAAGTCCAAGATGAAGCAGTACACGGACGCGTCCGGCAACAAGCTGGCGCAGCGCCTGCTGCCCGGCGAGACCATGGACCTGCCCGACGGCGCCGGCTCGATCACCTTCGAGAAGGACGTCAAGGAGTGGGCGAGCTTCCAGATCTCGCAGCAGCCCGGCAACGGGCTCGCCCTCACGGGTGCGATCGCCGCCATCGCCGGACTCACCGGGTCGCTGTTCATCCAGCGGCGCCGGGTCTGGGTCCGGGCCGTGCGCGGTGAGGACGGCGTGACCGTCGTCGAGATGGCGGGGCTCGGCCGGAGCGAGTCCGCCAAGCTGCCGGAGGAGCTGGGCGACCTCGCGGTCGCGCTCACCGTCCAGGCGCCCCCCGCGGCGGAAGCCGTACCGGAACCCGCGGAAGAACCCGCAGAAGACCCTGCCCCTTCTGGAGAGGCCGACAAGTGATCCTCGCCGCCACGACCAACGAGAGCCTGGCGCGGATGAGCGACCTGCTCATCTACTCCTCGATGGCCGTCTACACCCTGGCCTTCTTCGCCCACATCGCCGAGTGGGTGTTCGGCAGCCGCAGCAAGGTCGGCCGCACCGCCGCCGCCCTGACACAGCCGGCCCCCGCCGCGTCCGCCCCCGTGACCGTCCAGGTCAAGCAGGCCGGCGGGACCGCGGTCCTCGACAAGCCGAAGGTCGTCACGCGCTCGGCGGCCGGCACCCGGGACGTGCCGGACGGCCCCGGCGCGGCCGGCGGCACGGTCAAGGGCGACCTGTACGGCCGCATCGCCGTCTCGCTGACCGTCCTCGCCTTCCTGGTCGAGGCCTCGGGCGTGGTCGCCCGCGCGCTCTCCGTGCAGCGGGCTCCCTGGGGCAACATGTACGAGTTCTCCACCACCTTCTCGACGGTGGCGGTCGGCGCGTACCTCGGCTTCCTCGTCGCGAAGAAGAACGTCCGCTGGATCGGCCTCCCCCTGGTCACCACCGTCCTGCTCGACCTGGGCATGGCCACGACCTGGCTGAAGACCCCCAGCGACCAGCTGGTCCCGGCGCTCGACTCGTACTGGCTGTGGATCCACGTCTCCACCGCGATCTTCTGCGGCGCGGTCTTCTACATCGGCGCGGTCGCGACCCTGCTCTACCTCTTCCGCGACTCGTACGAGAACAAGCTCGCGACCGGCGGGAACCCCGGCTCCTTCGCCCGCTCCGTCCTGGAGCGGCTGCCCGCCGCGGCCACGCTCGACAAGTTCGCCTACCGGGTCAACGCGGCCGTCTTCCCGCTGTGGACCTTCACGATCATCGCCGGCGCGATCTGGGCCGGTGACGCGTGGGGCCGCTACTGGGGCTGGGACGCCAAGGAGGTCTGGTCCTTCATCACGTGGGTCGGTTACGCCGCGTACCTGCACGCGCGCGCGACGGCCGGCTGGAAGGGGCGCAAGGCCGCGTACATCGCGCTCATCGCCTTCGGCTGCTTCCTGTTCAACTACTACGGCGTCAACATCTTCGTGAGCAGCAAGCACTCCTACGCCGGCGTCTGAGCTGGCACGGAGCCTGTCCCGGGGTGACGCTGGAGGTATGAGCGAGATCCCCCGGGGCAGGAGCGAGACCCACGACGGTGACGCGCACCTGCTGCGGTTCGTGGTGGACCTTCCGCATCCGGTGCCGGTGGTCTGGGCGGCGGTCGCCTCGCCCGAGGGCCTGCCGGGCTGGCTCTGCGAGGCGGACCCGCTGGAGCCGCGGCTCGACGGCGCGGTCACCCTCCGCTGGCTGAACGGCGACACCGAGGTCTCGGGGCGGGTGACCGCCTGGGACCCCGACTGCGTGGCCGAGTACACGGTCGGCCCGACGCACGGCCGGATCCGGTTCCATCTGGAACCGGGGCCCGGCGGCGACGGGTCGACCGTGCTGCGTTTCACGAACGAGGTGCGGGGTTCGGCGGAGTACCGGCTGGACTGCCTCGCCGGGTGGCACGACCACTTCGAGCGGCTCGCCGCGGCGCTGGACGGTCACCCCACGGACTGGCGCGACTGGTCGCCCGAGCGGTGGCGGCACCTGCGGGAGCTGTACGCGCGCGACGAGGCGCCCTGGCCCCGGTGGGAGCCGTAGGGCTCATCCCTTCTTCGGCGGGAGG
Organism: Streptomyces sp. NPDC059695; assembly: GCF_042733785.1. Taxonomy (NCBI): domain Bacteria; kingdom Bacillati; phylum Actinomycetota; class Actinomycetes; order Kitasatosporales; family Streptomycetaceae; genus Streptomyces; species Streptomyces sp. NPDC059695. The sequence goes on from NZ_JBHWFF010000040.1 coordinate 32,837, forward strand.
CAGGTGTCCGTCGGGGGCCGTCCCTCCGGCCAGGCCATCTGGACGAACCGCTGGGTGCCGTCCTGGGCGAGCTCCACGATCGGCACGGCCTTGTTGTACGGGTTGCCGTAGTTGTCCAGGCAGATCCAGCCGCTCGCCCCCTCGACCCGAAGGGAGCCCTTCACCTGCGGCCACTGTGTCCCGACGTCCTCCTTCGACGGGTAGGCGGCGCCCTCCGGGGTGGCCTGGCGGATGGCGTGGACGGCCGTGGCCATCGCGTCGTACGCGATGATCGCCTGGCCGTCCGCGAGTGCCACCGGCCGGTCCTTGGGGGCCGCCTTGGCGATGTCCGCCACGAAGTTCGCGTACGCCTGCGGGGAGCCGCCGGTCCGGGGGACGGCCCGCCCGGGCGCCGGCTTCCAGGCGTCGGGGTGGGCGAGCGCCGCGTACCGCACGGTCAGCCGGGCCTTGAGGGCCTTCCGGTCGAGCTTCTTGTCCGCGCCCAGGTAGGAGCCCTCGTCGCCGGTCAGGATGGTGAAGGAGCGGCTGATGCAGCCCCGGTCGCCGAGCGCGTTGATGAACTGGCGCAGCTGGGTGTGACGGCCCGCGAAGAAGACGGTCTCGGCGCTGGTGTCGCAGATGAGGTGCGTGATGTTGCGGAAGGTGTTGGCGGTGGTGCCCTCCTGGGTGGAGTCGGGGGCGGAGGTGAACTCCTGCGGCTCCAGGGGCGCGTTCTTGAGCGACGCGGCGAACGCGGCCTTCAGGGTGTCGACGTAGTGGTCGCCGCTGCGGGTGTCCTGGACGAGGAGCGCCCTGGCCGCGTCGACGCGGCCGAAGTGCGCGAGCGCCCTGGCCTCGTCGCTGTTGGTGGGGGAGACGCGGGCGAGGCCGGGGTAGGGCTTGCCGCCGGGGCCGTTGGCGATGTCGTCGGCGGTGATGGTGGTGCCGACGACCGCGACCCTGGCGCCGGTGAGGGCGGTCACGGCCTCGCGCATCTCGGTGGAGGAGGTGGCGATGCCGGAGACGGCCCGCAGCCGCTCGGGGCCGTCGGCGAGGGAGATGAGCTGGTCGACGGTGGTGCGCCAGTGGGCGTTGCCCTGGCCGGTGTTGGCGAGGACGAGACGGATGGTGGGCCGCTGCCCGTTGGACTCCTGGTTGGCCCGGCGCTGGGAGGCGTACGCGCCCTGCACCTCGTGCAGGACCTTGGTGCGCATGCCGGCGTCGGTGGCGGTCAGGGGCAGGAGGACGGCGACGGTGACGTACTCGCCGGCCTTGAGTCCGGCGTTCTCGGCGCGGATGGCCTCGGCGACGTCCTTGAGGTCGGCGGCGCCGAAGTCGTGGCCGGAGCCGTTGACGCCGACGCATTCGTCGCTGCCGGCGGGGCGGGCCACGCCCTCGGCGCAGGAGCGGTCTTCCGGAGTGGTGAGCCGGGCGAAGCCGTAACCGCCCAGGCCGAGGACGACGGCGGCCGTGACGACCGAGGCGACGAGCTTCTGGCGGGGCGTGCGGACGCGCCGGCGCAGCCGGGCGGTGAGGCGGTCGGGCATGGCGTCAGACTCCGTTCTCACGGCCCGGCGGCAGCGACGGCTCCCGCCAGGCACGGATGTCGCGCGGCCACTGGCCCGCCGCGTCCCAGAGTGAACCGCTGCCCGACAGATGGCGGCCGGAGAGCCGGCGCAGCTCGTGCGCGAGCCGGTCGGCGACCTCGTCGTCGGGCAGTGCGAGCGGATCGGTGAGCAGCCACACGGAGTGCAGCAGCCGCCGTACGGACAGGTGGAGTTCGGTCGTGTCGGGGTCGAGGCCGACGGGGAGGGCGCCGGACGGTTCCTGGCCGAGGGCGACCGCCCGCCGGGGGTCGGGGCCCGTCCGGTTCCGCTCCCGGGGGTACGGGGCGGCGGCGATGAACCGGAGCCGGCCGAGCCAGTCGAGGACGTCCTGCTCGGGGAAGGTCTCCCGCAGGTGGGTGACGGCCTCCTCGGCGCGGCCGAGGGCCAGGGCGTGGTGGAGGCGGTACGGGCCGGGGCGCGGCCCGTAGTACCGGTAGAGCGTCTCGTGGACCGCGTGCCAGGCGGCGTACCGAGGATGGTCGCCGTCCTCGAAGCGGAGCCGGTGCAGGAGCAGGGCGCGCAGCAGCGGGTCGGCGACGAAGTGCGCGGGGCCCTCGCCCCAGTCCTCGGCGCGGAGCTGGTCGCGGACCCGCAGCGCCACGTCCCCGTCCAGGGACTCCGCCTGGAGCCGGGCGTGGGCGAGCATCCGCGCGGACTCCTCGTCGTGGGTCGCGGCCAGCACGGCGTACGGCCCCGGCCTGCGCACCGGCAGGAGTTCGGCGAGGAGCGTGGGGGCGACGGGCACCGGCGGGGCGTCCTCGCGCAGTTCCACGGTGAGGTCGAGGAGCCCGCCCGGCGTGAGGTCGGCGCGCAGCGCGGCGGGGGCCTCGCCGGCGGCCCGGCCGAGGAGGGCCACGCCGAGGGGCCGGCCGCCGGTCAGCCGGTGGACGGCGCGGGAGAGTTCGGCGGGGGTGCGGCCCGCCGGGTCGTGACGGTCGAAGGCGGACCGGGTCTGGGCGGGGGAGAGCGGCGTCAGCTCGACCGCGAGGATCCCGGAGCCGACGCTCGCCCCGCGCGGGCACGGAGCCCGGTGTCCGGTCTCCGGGAGCCGGGTGCGGGTGGCGTGGCGCAGGCCCTCGTGGTCGCGGACCCGGGAGGTGGCGAGGACCACGACCCGGTCGCGGCGGCCCTCGGCGGCGCGGGCGCGCAGGATCGGTTCGACGAGCTGCCGGCCGAGCGGTTCGTGGGCGTTGTCGAGGAGGAGCAGGGGGCGGCCGACGCGGCTGCCGCGGCGCAGCCCGGTGTAGGCGGTCAGCAGGTCCTCGGTGAGGGCGCCGACGAGGAAGTCCTCGGCCTCGCGGCGGCGGCGGCCGTCGTGCTCGAAGTCGACGGCGAGCTGCTGGAGCCCGGCCTTGCCGCGCCCGCCGGCGTTGCGGTAGCTGCCGTACCAGCTCTCGGAGGAGCGCTGGAGGCGGCCGAAGACCTCTTCGAGGACGGTCTCCACGGTCGCCTCGGCGAGCAGCCCGGCGAGCGGGGCGGCGGCGTCGGCGAAGGTGGCGGCGAGCTTGGTGAGGACCTTGCCGACCCAGTTGCCGGCGGCGCCGCGGGTTGCGTCGACGGTCGCGAGCAGCGGCCCGAGCCGCTGGAGGTCGCGCCGGGCCCGCTCGTCGTCCTCCTGGGACCAGGCGAGCGAGGCGACCGCGACCAGGCCCAGCGAGAGCCGGGGGAACCGCACGGGCCGGGCCCCGAGCACCTTCGGCGACAGCTGCACGGCCAGCTCGGAGAGCGCGCCGGTGACCGGGGTCCAGCCGGGGCCGTGGTCGGCGGGCGGCTCGACGTGGGCGCAGTCGAGGAGGGCGAGCGGGGTGTAGCCCCGGTAGCGGTTGCGGACCTCCTTGAGCAGCGCGGTCTTGCCCATGCCGCGCCCGCCGGTGAAGACCGTCACCGGCGGGTCGTCGCCGTGCTCGTAGGCGACGCGCGCGGCCCCCTGCCCGGTGAGCCCGGCGAGCCGGGCGACGAGCCCCCCGTCGTCCAGGACCGCTTCGCGGCCGTACAGCTCTCTGTCCACGCCCCTGCCACCCCCGTCACAGTCAACTCAAGGATATCGACGGTGTGTTGGGAAAGCGGTGGCCTTTTCGACTCTCTTTCCGAACGGATTCAGTCCGTCGCGATCGCGTCGAGCTGTGCCCGCAGGTAGGCGTGCGACTCGATGCCGTGGATCGTGGTCCCGGGGGTGCACTCGTAGAAGTACACCAGCGACATCAGCTCCTCCGCGGGCGCGTCGGCGGGCGGCGGGAGCACCCGGTGCCGGCCCGAGCGCCAGCGCCCGCCGGTCCAGCCCGCCATCAGGTCGCCGATGTTGACGGTGAACGCGGCCGGATCGTACGGGGCGTCCTGCCACCCGCCGGCGTCGGTGAAGACCTGGAGCCCGCCCCTGCCGGGCTCGCGGTCCAGGACGGTGACCGTGCCGAAGTCCGTGTGCGGGCCGATGCGGAACTGCCCCGGCTCCGGATCGCCCGTCCGCTCCCGCCCCGGGTACCAGTTGACGTTGAAGCCGAACGTGGGGTGCCCGGTGTGCCGGGTGAAGAAGTCCCGCTCCTCGCCGAGCGCCGTGCCCAGCAGGTCCAGGACCCGGTCCGCGAGCTCCTTCATCCCGGCCAGGTACGCCTCCACCGGCGCCCTGAGCTCCGGCACCTCGGCCGGCCAGGTGTTCGGCAGGAACCACTCGGCGTCCACCGCCGGGTCCCCGGTCGGGTCCTGGGCCGCGAAGGAGAGCGACTCCTTCAGGTCGGGCGGGGTCGCCGTGCCCTCCGCGTACCCGTTCGCCTCCGCGCCCGGCCCCAGCCACCCCCGCCCGCCGACCCGCACCGCGTAAGGCTCCTTGACGGCGGCGGGCAGGTGGAAGAACCGCCGCGCCGCGGCCCGGATCCCCGCCCGCAGCCCCGGGTCGACGCCGTGCCCCGTGACCAGCAGGAACCCGGCCTCGCGCAGGGCCCGGTCGACGGCCGGCAGCTGCGGGCCGGGATCGCGGGCGAGGTCGATCGTCGGAAGGTCCGCCTCACTCATCGCCGATGTCCTCGTTCCACAGGTCCGGACGGTCCGCGACGAACCCCCGCATCAGGGCGACGCACTCGGGGTCGTCGAGCACGACGACCTCGACCCCGTGCTCCGCGAGCCAGTCGTGCCCGCCGCGGAAGGTCTCCGCCTCCCCGACGACCACCCGAGAGATCCCGAACTGCCGCACGAGACCCGAGCAGTACCAGCAGGGCGACAGGGTCGTGACCATCGTCGTCCCCCGGTACGAGCGCTGCCGGCCGGCGGCCCGGAAGGCGGCGGTCTCGGCATGCGTGGACGGGTCCCCGTCCTGCACGCGCCGGTTGTGCCCGCGCCCCAGCAGCACCCCGTCGGCCCCGTACAACGCGGCGCCGACCGGGATCCCGCCCTCGGCGAGCCCGGCCCGGGCCTCGGCCAGGGCGGTCCGGAGCCACCGGCCCGCCAGTTCCAGATCCATGGGGGGAGCCTTCCCCGGCGGGGCGCCGGCCTCACACCCGGGACTGCCGCCGATCGGCTGAGGCGCGGAACCGCACCGGCCGGGTGAGCGGGAGGCGGGCGCCGCCAGGTCCTAACTTGCCCAGTGACCTGCCGTTCTACCGAGAGGTTCCCGCCATGCGTTCCCTGCTGACCGCCCTCGCCGTCGGTGCCGTCGTCCTCGGCTCCGCCGGAGTCGCGAGCGCCGACGTCACCGTCGAGATCGAGCCGGAGGCCTCGCACACGATCGTCTTCGGCGACTGGCTCCAGTTCGCGAAGGACGACGTCTTCAACGCCGGCCACGACAACACCGTCGGCTCCGACAACTGACGTCCCCCCGGGCCCGTCCTACGCGACGGCGTCGGCCCCCTCCTCGTACGGGAAGCGTGCGAGGGGGGCGGCGCCCTGGAAGAAGCTCCTGGCCCGGGCCATCGCGGCCTCGTCGGCGCGGACCCGGCCCGGGCGCGAGGCCGTGCCCGTCAGGACCCCGCCGAACCGCATCCTCAGGTACGCCGCCGAATGGCTCAGGCCCGTCACCAGGCCGTCCGCGACCTCGTGCTCGTCGTGCCCCATGGCCGTCACGCCCCACAGCGTGCCGCCCGCCATGCGCTCCTTGAAGTCCGAACCGGGCACGTTCAGCCAGCCCGACCAGTAGTCCAGGTAGCGCTTGGCCTGCGCGGAGAGGCTGTACCAGTACAGCGGCGAGACGATCACGACGTCGGTGGCCTCCACCGTGGCCCGCAGCAGCAGCTCCTCGGCCCCGTCCGCCGTCCGGCCGGCCTCCTCGTGCCGCCCGTCCCGGAAGTCCGGCAGATCCAGCCCGTTCAGGTCCACCCAGCGCTGCGAGAAGCCCGCGGGCAGGTGCGCGGCGGCCTCGCGCGCCAGGATCTCGGAGTTGCCGCCGGCGCGCGAACTGCCGAGGACGAAGAGGAACGAACGGTCCGCACGGTCCGTGCCGTGCGCGGCGTCGAGGGTCATGCTGCTGCTCCGGTCTGGTCGGGTATCCGGTGCCAACTCACCCTCCCCCCGACGGTATTCCACCCCCATCGGCCCCACCGATCGCCCCCATCGGCAGGACGCCCCACTGGCCCGTGGACCGGCCCGCCGCCCGCTCCGTAGCGTCGTCGGCATGAGAAACGAGACCAGGGGAACCGTCGAACTCACCCTCGCCATGGTGCTCTCCGGCACGCTCGGCGTCTTCGTCGTCGAGTCCGGAGCGTCACCCTTCGAGGTCGTGTTCTTCCGGTGCCTCTTCGGCGCCGTCGCGCTCGGCTCCTACAGCCTGCTGCGCGGGTTCCTCACCGGGCACGGGTTCACGGCCCGGAAGCTGGGACTCGCCGCGCTCGGCGGGGCCTTCATCGTCTTCAACTGGGTGTTTCTCTTCGAGGCGTACGCGGCGACCTCGATCTCCCTGGCCACCGTCGTCTACCACACGCAGCCGTTCTTCCTCGTCCTGCTCGGGGCGGTGTTCCTGCGGGAGCGGATCTCCGGAGCCAAGCTGGGATGGCTCGCCCTCGCGTTCGCCGGGCTCGTCCTCGTGTCCGGCGTCCGGCCCGGCGACACCGCCTCCCTCGCCGGGCTCGGCTTCGCGCTCGCCGCCGCCGTCCTCTACGCCCTCGCGACCTTCGTCACCAAGCGGATCACCGGCGTGCGGCCCCATCTGATCGCGCTCGTCCAGGTCCTCGTCGGACTTCCGCTGCTGCTGCCCTTCGTCGACTTCGGGACGGCGGGCGGCCCCGGCACCGGATGGGCGTGGCTCGTGGGCCTCGGGCTGATCCACACCGGGCTCATGTACGTCCTCATGTACGCCGCGTACGCCAAGCTGCCCACCGCGAAGATCGCCGTCCTCGCCTTCACCTACCCGGCCGTCGCCATGGGCGTGGACTGGGCCGTGTACGGGCACCACATCGGCCTGGTCCAGGCGCTCGGCGTCCCGCTGATCGTGCTCGCCAGCCTGAAGGTCACGCTCGCTGCTCGGACACCAGCCGCCGCGCCTGCTCCACGAACAGCCGCACGTGCTCCGGAAGCCGCTTCCCCCGCCGCCACGCGAGCTGCGTGAAGAGGGTGAAGGGGGCCTCCCAGGGCAGCGGGACCAGGGTCCCGCCCGCCAGCTCCTCCGCGACCGCGACGCGGGGGAGCAGCGCGATCCCGAGCCCGGAGGCCACCGCCCGCTTGCTGGCCTCGATGGTGCCGAACTCCAGGAACCGCGGTGCCCGCAGCGCGGCCTCGAACAGGTCGCGGTAGGCGCACCCCGGTTCGGTGCCCACCAGCGGGGTGCCCGCCAGATCGGCCGTGCTCAGTTCCGTACCGCCCGCGAGCGGGTGGCCCGGGGCGGCCACCAGGACCAGCGGCTCGGGCGCGAGGACCTCCGACTCCAGGCCCTCGTGCTCGGTCTCCGCCTCCATCAGGAAACCGACGTCGTACGTGCCCTGCCGCAGCGCCTGCCGGGTCTCGTCGCCGAGCGTGGGCCGCAGCGTCAGCCGCACCTTCGGGTAGCGGTGGTGGAAGTACTCCAGGAGCGGCGGCAGCCGGTAGGAGGTGAGGGACTCCATGGTGCCGATGGCGATCGGGCCCGAGGGTTCCGCGGTGGCCGCGACGGCGGTACGGGCCTCCTCCGCCAGCTCCGCCATCCGGCGGGCGTACGGGAGGAGCCGCTCACCGGCCTCCGTCAGACGGATGCGGGAGCCGAGGCGCTCGAAGAGGTCGACGCCGAGGGAGGACTCCAGGGCGCGGATCTGGCTGGTCACGCTCGACTGGGCGTAGCCCAGCTCGGCCGCGGCCCGGGTGAAGGAGAGGACGTCGGCGACCTTCTCGAAGGTGGTGAGGAGCCGCAGCTCCATCAGGCCTGGTCCTTGTCCTCGCCCTGCTCGCGCCGCTTCAGCTCCTCCTCGCGGCGGCGCAGGTCCGCCTCCCAGTCCTTGAGGAGCGACTCGTCCCTGTTGTTCTCGTCCCGCAGGGACTTCAGGAACTCGGGGTTGTCGTCGGGGGCGACCCACTGGTTGCGGTGGTTGCGGTGCCACTCGGAAGGCGTACGGCCTCCGGCGGGCGCGTGCCGCATCTTGCCCGCGGCGAACCAGACGATCGGGCCCACGATCCAGAACAGCAGGATGATGATGACCCAGACCACCTTCGGGAGGTGCTTGGCCTCGTCCTCGGGGGTGTTCAGGCAGTCGATGAAGGCATAGATCGTCAGCGCCAGCGGCAGGATGAACATCAGTGCCCTGAGCATGTGGGACGGCCCCCTGGAAGCAGCGGCGGGGCTCCTTGGGGCGGCCCCGGTGACGAGCCAAGCCTAGCCCGTGACCGATACTGGCCCCTATGGCTTACGACGATCTCCGCTCGCTGCTCAGGGCCCTGGAGCGTGAAGGCGACCTCAAGCGCATCAAGGCCGAAGTCGACCCGTACCTGGAGGTCGGGGAGATCGTCGACCGGGTGAACAAGGCGGGAGGGCCGGCGCTTCTCTTCGAGAACGTCAAGGGCTCCTCGATGCCCCTCGCGATGAACGTCTTCGGCACGGACCGCCGCCTGCTCAAGGCCCTCGGCCTGAAGTCGTACGGCGAGATCAGCGAGAAGATCGGCGGGCTCCTCAAGCCGGAGCTGCCGCACGGTTTCGTCGGGGTCCGCGAGGCCTTCGGGAAGCTGGGCTCGATGATCCACGTGCCGCCGAAGAAGGTGAAGGCCGGGGACGCCCCCGTGCAGGAGGTCGTGCTCACCGGCGACGACGTCGACCTCGACCTCCTCCCGGCGCTGTTCACCTGGCCGAAGGACGGCGGCTCCTTCTTCAACCTGGGCCTGACCCACACCAAGCACCCCGAGACCGGGGTGCGGAACCTGGGGCTCTACCGGCTCCAGCGGCACGACAAGCGCACCATCGGCATGCACTGGCAGATCCACAAGGACAGCCGGAACCACTACGCCGTCGCGGCGGCGAAGGGCGAGCGGCTGCCGGTCGCGATCGCCTTCGGCTGCCCGCCGGCCGTCACGTACGCCTCGACGGCGCCGCTGCCCGGCGACATCGACGAGTACCTCTTCGCCGGCTTCGTGCAGGGCAAGCGGATCGAGATGGTCGACTGCAAGACCGTCCCGCTCCAGGTCCCGGCCAACGCCGAGGTCGTCGTCGAGGGCTGGCTGGAGCCGGGCGAGATGCTGCCGGAGGGTCCCTTCGGCGACCACACCGGCTTCTACACGCCGCAGGAGCCCTTCCCCGCCCTGAAGATCGACTGCATCACCATGCGGAAGCGTCCGCTGCTGCAGTCGATCGTCGTCGGCCGGCCGCCGACGGAGGACGGGCCGCTCGGGCGGGCGACGGAGCGCTTCTTCCTGCCGCTCCTCAAGATCATCGTGCCGGACATCGTCGACTACCACCTGCCGGAGTCGGGCGGCTTCCACAACTGCGCGATCGTCTCGATCGACAAGAAGTACCCGAAGCACGCGCAGAAGGTCATGCACGCCATCTGGGGCGCGCACATGATGTCGCTGACCAAGCTGATCATCGTGGTCGACAAGGACTGCGACGTGCACGACCTGCACGAGGTGTCCTGGCGGGCGCTCGGGAACACGGACTACGCCCGTGACCTGACGGTCGTCGAAGGACCGGTCGACCACCTCGACCACGCCTCCTACCAGCAGTTCTGGGGAGGCAAGGCGGGTATCGACGCCACGAAGAAGCTGCCCGAGGAGGGCTACACCCGGGACGGCGGCTGGCCGGACATGGTGGAGTCGGACCCGGCGACGGCGGCCCTGGTGGACCGCCGCTGGAAGGAGTACGGGCTGTGACCACCGCGGCCGTGCCCGGCGCCGAGCCGGGGCGCACCAAGGCCTTCCTGCGGCTCGTGATGATCGAGCACTCGGTCTTCGCGCTGCCCTTCGCCTACATCGCCTCGCTCACCGCGATGTTCCAGCTCGACCGGAACATCCACTGGTGGACGCTGTTCCTGGTCACCGTCTGCATGGTGGGTCTGCGGACCTTCGCCATGGCCTGCAACCGGATCATCGACCGCGAGATCGACGCGCGCAATCCGCGGACGGCCGGGCGGGAGCTGGTGACCGGCGCGGTGTCCGTGCGCTCGGCGTGGACCGGGGCCGGGATCGCCGTGGTCGTCTTCCTCGGCGCGGCCGCCCTGCTGAACCCGCTGTGCCTGGCGCTCGCGCCGCTCGCCGTCATCCCGATGGTCGTCTATCCGTACGGCAAGCGGTTCACCAACTTCCCGCACGCCATCCTGGGCCTCGCCCAGTCGATCGGACCGATCGGCGCCTGGCTCGCGGTGACCGGGGAGTGGTCCTGGGACGCGGTCGTCCTGGGCCTCGCGGTGGGCGTCTGGATCGGTGGCTTCGACCTGATCTTCGCCTGCCAGGACGTGCAGGCGGACCGGGCGCACGGCGTCATGTCGGTCCCGGCCCGCTTCGGCGTGCCGGCCGCGCTGTGGGGCGCCCGCGCCTCGGCGGTCGTGACGACGGGGCTTCTCGTCTGGTACGCGCTGCTGACGGACGCGGGCCTGTTCTTCTGGGCCGGCCTGGTGGTCGTGGTCGTGGCCTTCTGCTACGAGCACACGATCGTGAAGCCGCACGACCTGTCCCGTCTGAACAGGGCGTTCTTCACGACGAACGGGTTCATCGGGATCAGCCTGTTCGTGTGCGCGCTGCTCGACCTGCTGGTCCGCGGGCTCACCCCGTAGCCCCGGTGCGAGGACGGATAGGCTCGACGGCATGAACGACGGCAAGCGCACCCCCTGGATCGTGGGGGTTTCCGGGGCGTCGGGTACGCCGTACGCCGCCGCCGTCCTCAGGGGGCTGCTCGACGCGGGGGAGAGTGTCGACCTCGTCGTCTCGCGGGCCTCGCGGCTGACGCTCCTCGACGAGACGGGCATCTCGTTCCGGGACGCGCACTGGCGCGAGGACCTGGCGGCCTGGCTGGCGCGGGGGGCGGACGGGAAGCCGGACACGTTCACCGCGGACCTGGGGGACGTGCGGTACTGGGCCGCCGGGGACCTGGGGGCGGGACCGTCCTCCGGCTCGTACCCGGCGAAGGGGATGCTGGTGGTGCCGGCCTCGACCGCGGCGGTGGCGGGAGTGGCACTCGGGCTCTCGAAGGACCTGCTGCAGCGGGTCGCGAGCGTGACGCTGAAGGAGCGGCGTCCGCTGGTGGTCGCGGTGCGGGAGACCCCGCTGAACGGACAGACCCTCAAGCACATGGTGGCGCTGGACGAGGCGGGCGCCGTGGTGCTGCCCGCCTCTCCGGCGTTCTACGCGGGGGCGACGCACATCCAGGATCTGGTGGACTTCGTCGCCGGGCGGGTGCTGGACGCGGCGGGAGTGCCGCACCAGCTGTACCGCCGGTGGGAAGGAGAGCTGGGTGCGGCTCTCCGGGCTGATTAGCGCTTCTTGGCGTGCTTCTTCGCGGCGCGCTTCGAGGCGGCGGTCGGCTGGTGGGCACGCGAGCGGTTGGCCAGGTCCTGCAGCTCGCGCATGCGTGCGTAGGCCATCTCGATCGTGTACACGGTGAACACCACTCCTGAAAGATCGTCTTTGATCTGCTGAAAGATTCACAGGGCGTCTTCCCTGTGTACCTTAGATTCTATACCTAAACTCGCGGTATCGCTGGACAATGGAAGGCTTCATACCTATGGACGCCGTGGACAGGCAGCTCATCCAGGCTCTGCGCGAGAACGGCCGTGCCTCGTACGCCGAGCTCGGCCGGCTCGTCGGGCTCTCCGGCCCCTCCGTCACCGACCGCATCAACCGTCTTGAGGCCGCCGGGGTCATCACCGGCTACCGCGCCACGGTCGACGCCGCCTCGCTCGGCCTCGGCGTCACCGCCCTCATCGGCATCTCGCTCTCCGACGCCGCCGACCACGAGGACGTGGCCCGCCGGCTCAAGGACCTCGCCGAGATCGAGGACTGCTGGTTCATCGCCGGCGACGACTCCTTCATGCTCAAGGTGCGCGCCAGCGACGTCGACGGCCTGGAGAAGACGATCCGCCGGCTCTCCGGCACCAAGGGCGTCTCCCGCACCCGTACGACGATCGTGCTCTCCACCAAGTGGGAGAACCGGGTCGGGGAGCTGCCGGAAGAGGGCTGAGAGTACGGTGGGCGGAGCGTGAAATCGGAGATAAGGGAGGCGGCCGTACATGGACGCGGGACTCAAGCGCGAACTTGAGCAGAAGGTCCGGGACGGTGAGCGGCTGAGCCGTGAGGACGGCATCGCCCTGTACGAGTCCGACGACCTCGCCTGGCTCGGCGGTCTGGCCCACGAGGTCCGGACCCGCAAGAACGGCGACGTGGTCCACTTCAATGTCAACCGGCATCTGAACATGACCAACGTCTGCACCGCCTCCTGCGCCTACTGCTCGTTCCAGCGCAAGCCGGGCGAGAAGGACGCGTACACCATGCGCATCGAGGAGGCCGTGCGCCTCGCGAAGGCGATGGAGAACGAGAACCTCACCGAGCTCCACATCGTCAACGGGCTGCACCCCAACCTGCCCTGGCGCTACTACCCGCGCTCCCTCTCCGAGCTCAAGAAGGCCCTGCCGAACGTCTCCCTCAAGGCGTTCACGGCCACCGAGATCCACCACTTCGAGACGATCTCCGGTCTCTCCGCCTCCGAGATCCTCGACGAGCTGATCGAGGCCGGCCTGGAGTCGCTGACCGGCGGCGGCGCCGAGATCTTCGACTGGGAGGTCCGGCAGCACATCGTGGACCACCGCACCCACTGGGAGGACTGGTCCCGGATCCACCGGCTCGCCCACGAGAAGGGGCTCAAGACCCCCTCGACCATGCTCTACGGCCACATCGAGGAGCCGCGCCACCGCGTGGACCACGTGCTGCGGCTGCGTGAGCTCCAGGACGAGACCGGCGGCTTCCAGGTCTTCATCCCGCTGCGCTACCAGCACGACTTCGTGGACATGCAGGACGGCAAGATCCGCAACAGGCTCCAGGCGCGCACCACGATGGCGACCGGCGCCGAGGCCCTGAAGACCTTCGCGGTCTCCCGGCTCCTCTTCGACAACGTGCCGCACGTCAAGGTCTTCTGGGTCATGCACGGCGTCCAGACGGCGCAGCTGGCGCTCCAGCACGGCGCCGACGACATGGACGGCTCGGTCGTCGAGTACAAGATCACGCACGACGCCGACAACTACGGCACGCCGAACAAGCTGGGCCGCGAGGACCTGCTCGAACTGATCCGTGACGCGGGCTTCCGGCCGGTGGAGCGGAACACGCGGTACGAGATCATCCGCGAGTACCCGGGCCCGGACGCGGACCGGCGCGAGACGCCGCAGGCGATGCGGTTCTGACGACGCGGTCGTGGGGGGGGGGGGGGGGGGGGGGGGCCCCCCCCCCCCCCCCCCGGCGGGGGGGGGGCCCGCCCCCCCCCCCCGGGGGCCGGCCATGAGTATGTTGTGGGGGGCGACGCGCGGGGGGCG
>NZ_JBHWFF010000040.1:46320-57228 GCF_042733785.1 Streptomyces sp. NPDC059695
TCTTATCGGCGTGTCTCGTGGCGCGGCTGGGTGCGCGCGGTTGCTGGTGTGTTGTGTGTTTTTGTGGGGGGGGGGGGGGGTGGGGGGGGGGGGGGGGGGCCCCCCCCCCCCCCCCCCCTTCCGTCGTCCCGGGTCCCGCCGCCTCAGCGCAGGGGCAGCAGCATGATGATGTCGTCGCGCTCGTCCCCGGGGGCGACCCGGATGGCGTCGGGGACGCGGCCGACCTCCTTGTATCCCGACCGGGCGTAGAAGCCGTCGACGCCGGTGCCGCCTCGGCAGGTCAGCCGGATCGCCTCGACCGCCTCGAAGCCCGGGGCGGTGCGGGCGGTGCGCTCGACGGCCGCCATGAGGTCGAGGCCGTAGCCCTTCCCCTGGTGCCGGGGGTGGACCATCACCGTGTAGAGCCACACCCAGTGGGTCATCAGCGGGTGGCTGTTGAAGGTGAAGAAGGCGGTGGCGGCGACCCGGCCGTCCTCGTCGCGGCCGACGAGCAGGCGGGTGCCGCCCTCGGTCATCGCGACGAGGTGCCTGAGCAGCGCGGGGCGTATCTCGTCGGGGGTCACCGGGGGGACGAAGCCGACGGCGCCGCCGGCGTTGGAGACGTCGGCCCAGAGGGAGAGCACACCGTCGCGCAGGGCCGGGTCGACGGCCGGGTCCACCTCGAACGTAAGGGTCATAGAGCTAATCTATCCATTACTTTCGAGGTGCTCAAGAGGCCCGGTCCCGGGTCGCCCGCCGCCGCGTGCTTCACTGGAGGACGCTCGTCCCTCAGGGGAACTTTGGGATCTTTCGGAACGGAAGAGTGGACTGACATGCTCCGCTACACGCTGATGCGGCTCGGGATCTTCGCCGGGTGCTTCCTCGCCCTGTGGGGTCTCGTCTACGCCGGCGTGCTGCCGCGCGGCCTGGGCGACTCGAACCTGCTCTGGGTGCTCGTCCTCTCCATCGTCATCTCCGCCCCGCTGAGCTTCGTCCTCCTGCGCAAGGTGCGTGACCAGGCGAGTGCCGAGATCGTGGCGAAGGTCGACCGCGCGAAGGGCCGGCTGGACGCGAACCGGACCCAGGAGGACGCGCTGTAGCCGTGTAGGGGCCGCGTAAGCTTCCTCACAGACGTCCACCCCGGGCCGAGCCTTCCAAGGCTCCGGCCTGGGGTGTTCTGCGTTTCGGAGGCGGAAGGACGCCCCGGTGACCCAAAGAATGGCTTTGAGGTTCTCAAAGTTCAAGTGTTAACGTGTTCGACATGAAGACAGCAGTGCGCCCCTCTCATGCCGCGAGCACCCCGCTCGTGGCGCGCCTGCACGTCGATCTCTGCCGCTGTATGTCCGCGGTCTGTTGCCGCGCGCTCTGATCCGGCATCATGCAGCGGCCCGCGCCCGAGCGCGTGTGTGCCGCACCCCCGTCCCCGTATTCCCCGATACGCACCTGTGGAGTGTGTCTGTGTCCGCGTCCGCGTCCGCGTCCGAGACGAAGTCCCCGGCTTCCTCGCGCATACCCAAGGTCCCCTTCTGGGCCCAGATCATCGTCGGTCTGGTCCTCGGCGCCCTGCTCGGCTGGGTCGCCCGCAGCCAGGACGTCTCCTGGCTCAAGGAGACCCTCGGCCAGATCGGCGACATCTTCGTCCAGCTGCTCAAGCTGGCCGTCGCACCGCTCGTCTTCTTCGCGATCCTGGTCTCGATCACCAACCTGCGGAAGGTGAACAACGCCGCCCGGCTCGCCACCCGCACCCTGCTCTGGTTCATGATCACCTCGCTGATCGCGGTCGCCATCGGCCTCGCCATCGGCCTGATCACCAACCCGGGCGCCGGCACCGGCCTCACCCCGCAGGACGGCAAGCTGCCGAAGCGCGAGGGCTCCTGGATCGACTTCCTCACGGGCATCATCCCGACGGACGTCATCACGCCCTTCACCGAGCTGAACGTCCTCCAGATCGTCTTCATGGCCGCCGTCGCCGGCATCGCCGCCCTCAAGCTCGGCGACCGCGCCAAGCCGATCCTCACGCTCTCCGAGTCGGTCCTGGAGCTCCTCCAGAAGGCCCTGTGGTGGGTCATCCGCCTCGCCCCGCTCGGCACCGTCGGCCTCATCGGCTTCGCCATCGCCGACTACGGCTGGGACCTCATCGGCAAGTACGCGACCTTCACCGCCGACATCTACGTCGGCTGCGCCCTGGTCCTCTTCGGCGTCTACCCGCTGCTGCTCGCCACGGTCGCCAAGGTCAACCCGCTCCAGTTCTACAAGGGCGCCTGGCCGGCCATCCAGCTGGCCTTCGTCTCCCGCTCCTCGGTCGGCACCATGCCGGTCACCCAGAAGGTCACCGAGCGCCTCGGCGTCCCGAAGGAGTACGCCTCCTTCGCCGTCCCGTTCGGCGCCACCACCAAGATGGACGGCTGCGCCGCGATCTACCCGGCGCTCGCCGCGATCTTCATCGCGCAGATCTTCGACGTGCAGCTCGGCATCGGCGACTACCTGCTGATCGCCTTCGTCTCGGTCATCGGCTCGGCGGCCACCGCCGGCCTCACCGGCGCGACGGTCATGCTCACCCTGACCCTCTCCACCCTGGGCCTCCCCCTGGAGGGCGTCGGCCTCCTCATGGCGATCGACCCGATCCTGGACATGATGCGCACGGCCACCAACGTGGCGGGCCAGGCTCTGATCCCGGTCATCGTGTCCGCCCGCGAGAAGATCCTCGACCACACCGCGTACGAGAACGCCTCGTCCTCCCCGATCGACGACCTGGTCGAGATCGGCGAGACGGACCAGAAGGTCGCGGTCACGGCCGCCGCCTGACCCCCCCCGCACCGGCATCCGCGCCCCCTGCCCCCTCCGGGCAGGGGGCGCGTACGCTTTCGCGGGGCGTCCAGAGGATCTTGGAAGCAGGGGTGGGCCGTCATGGCCGGTGGGGAGAAGGCGCGGCGGTTGCCGCGGGCCGTGCGGGAGCGGCAGATGGTGGACGCGGCCGTGCGGTGCTTCGCGCGGCAGGGGTACCAGGCGGCGTCCATGGACGGGATCGCCGAGCTCGCCGGGGTCTCCAAGCCGCTGGTCTATCTGTACCTGGGCTCCAAGGAGGAGCTGTTCACCCGTGTCATCCGGCGGGAGGCCGGGGCGCTGCTCGCGGCCGTCGCCGCCGGGGTCGGGGGGCCGGAGGTGCCGCCCGACGAGCGGCTCTGGGCGGGGCTGCTCGCCTTCTTCACGTACGCCGCCGAGCACCCGGACTCGTGGGTGGTGCTGAGCCGGCAGGCGCGGACGCAGGGGGAGCCGTTCGCCGGGGAGGCGGCGCGGATGCGCGACGAGATCGTGGGCTTCGTGGCCGGTCTCATCGGGGAGGCCGCGGCGGACGTGGGCATCTCCTCGCGGGACGTCGACGCGCTCGCGCAGGCGCTGGTGGGCGCGGCCGAGTCGCTGGCCGGCTGGGCGAACGAGACCCCCGGGGTGACGGCCAAGGAGGCCGCCGCGACGCTGATGAACTTCGCCTGGGCCGGGCTCGGAAACCTCATGAAAAGCGAGCGCTGGTCTCCCCGTTGAGCCTTACCGCGCAGTAAGGTTACCGGCTAGTCAAGGCTGTTGACGCACCGTAGCGCGCAACGTACCGACGCACGACCTCAGTTCATCGCGCAGACCGAGGAGCCGCACGTGTCCGTCGTCACCGCCGCATCAGGGGCCGAGCCGGTCGAGCCGCACAAGGTGGTGGTGGACGGGCGGGTGCGGGAGGTCTCCGTACCCCCGCTCGTCCCCCGGGTGGCCCGCGGCTCGCTCGCCGACCTGCCCTACGACAACGCCCGGCAGGACCCCGAAGCCGTCCTCTTCTCCCGCAAGGACGGGCACGGGGTCTGGCAGGACGTCACCGCCGCACGGTTCGCCGCCGAGGTGCACTCCGTCGCCAAGGGCCTCATCGCCTCCGGCCTGCGCCCCGGCGACCGGCTCGCCCTCATGGCCCGCACCACCTACGAGTGGACCCTGATCGACTTCGCGGCCTGGGCGGCCGGGCTCGTCACCGTCCCCGTCTACCCCACCTCCTCCGCCTTCCAGACCCGCTGGATCCTCGAGGACTCCGGGGCCGCGGCCTGTGTCGTCGAGGACCCGGAGCAGGCGCGGATCGTCTCGGCCGAGCGGCGGCAGCTGCCCGGCCTCGCCCACCTCTGGGTCCTCGGCACCGGCGCCGTCGACCAGCTCCGCAGGGCGGGCGCGCGGGTCGCCGACGAGGCCGTCACCGCCCGCCGGGGGCTGCTCACCCCGGCGGCCCTCGCCACCCTCATCTACACCTCCGGCACCACCGGCCGGCCGAAGGGCTGCGCCCTCACGCACGCCAACTTCTTCGCCGAGGTCGACAACGCCGTCCGGCTCCTCCACCCCGTCTTCGTCTCGGAGAGCAAGGAGCCCGCCGCCACCCTCCTCTTCCTGCCGCTCTCCCACGTCTTCGGGCGGATGGTCTCCGTCGGCTGCGTCCGGGCCCGCGTCCGGGTCGGGCACGCGCCCTCCGTCGAGGGCGAGGAGCTCCTCGCCGACCTGGCCGCCTTCCGGCCCACGTTCCTCCTCGCCATCCCGTACGTCCTGGAGAAGGTCTTCAACAAGGCCCGCGCCACCGCCGAGCGGGGCGGGAAGGCCGCCGCCTTCGACCGGGCCGCGCGGGTCGCCCGCCGGTACGGGCAGGAGGCCTCGCCCTCGCTCGTCCTGCGGACCGCGCGGGCGCTCTACGACCCGCTCGTCTACCGGCGGATCCGGGCCGCGCTCGGGGGCCGGGTGAGGTACGTGATCTGCGGCGGCTCCCCGCTCGGCGCCCGGCTCGCCGCGTTCTTCGCGGGCGCGGGCGTCGAGGTCTTCGAGGGGTACGGCCTGACGGAGACCACGGCCGCCTCGACGGTCACCCCGCCCCGCCGGCCGCGCACCGGGACCGTCGGCTGGCCGCTGCCGGGCACGGCCGTCCGGATCGCCGACGACGGCGAGGTCTGGCTCAGGGGCGCGCACGTCTTCGCCGGGTACTGGGACGCGCGGCGCGGGGTGGCCCTGCCGTACACCGACGCCGGCTGGTTCCCCACCGGGGACCTGGGCTCGCTCGACGCGGAGGGCTATCTGCGGATCACCGGACGGAAGAAGGACATCCTCATCACGTCGGCGGGCAAGAACGTCGCCCCGGCGCCGCTGGAGGACTGGCTGCGGGCCCATCCGCTGGTCGGCCAGTGCATGGTGGTCGGCGACGACCGCCCGTACGTCACGGCCCTGGTCACCCTGGACCACGAGGGCCTGACGCACTGGCGGCGGATGCGGCGCAAGGACCATCTGGCGCTCTGGGAGCTGGCCCGGGACCCGGAACTGCTGGCCGCGCTCCAGCGGGGCGTGGACGACGCGAACCGGCTGGTCTCGCGGGCCGAGTCGATCCGGGCGTTCCGGGTCCTGAACACCGAGTTCTCGGAGTCCTCCGGGCATCTGACGCCGTCCCTGAAGCTGAAACGGCGCGCGGTGCTGCGGGACTTCGCCCGGGACATCGAGGAGATGTACGGCCCCGGGGCCGAATAGGGCTCAGGGCCAGAGGAGTTCGCGGGTCCACTCCCCGGCCGCCGTGCGGCGGTAGCGGAGGCGGATGTGGCGGCGGCGCCCGTCGCCCTGGAAGAACTCGACCTCGGCCGGTTCGACGACGTACAGGGTCCAGGTGGGGGCGGGGGCGTCCGGTTCCGCCTCGGCCCGGTGCCAGGCCGCCTCGCTCGCCTCGGCGAGGGTGCCGGGGGAGTCGAGGACCTCGCTCTGCCGGCCGACGAGCGCCGCGGCGAGGGCGCCGGTGGTGCGGGCGTGGAGGTCCTCGTACGCCTCCTCGGGGGTGCCGGTGGTGACGTGGCCCCGGATCCGGACCTGGCGCCCCTGGACCGGCCAGTAGAAGCCGAGCGCGGCCTCGGGGCGGGCGGCGAGCTGGCGGCCCTTGGTGCTGGTGGCGTGCGAGGCGAAGTGCCAGCCCCGCGCGTCCGCGTCGTGCAGCATCACCGTGCGGACGTCGGGCCTGCCGTCCTCGTCCGCGGTGGCCAGGGAGGGGGTGTGCGGCTCGGTCTGGCCGGCCGCGACCGCCGCCGTGAACCAGTCGTGGAAGAGCGGGAGCGGCTCGGGCGGGGCGCTCGCCGGGTCGAAGGACGGGAGCTCCGTGTCCCAGACCCGGAGGGAGTGGAGGGCGCGGTGGAAGTCGGTCATGCGGCCACGGTAGGGCGTGCGGTGGTGCCGGCGGCGGCGGGTGCCGCGTAGTCGACGAGCGGGACCGCGCGGGCCGCCGACTGGATGTCGTCGCGGATCTTCTTCGCGATGAGGTTCTTCCAGGGGGTCTTCGGCAGCGTCCGGACCATGAACATGCGCAGCTTGATCTTCCACCGGGAGGCGACGGTCATCTCCTTGACGAAGCCCTCGGCCATCTTCTGGTTCTGCTCGACGCCGGGCCGCATGTGCCGCTCGTAGCGGGCGAAGGCCACGGTGTGGTCGCCGCCGGCGCGGGCCAGTTCGCCCGCCAGGACGTAGGCGCCGGTGAGGGCGAGTCCGGTGCCCTGGCCGGAGGCGGGGGAGGCGCAGTGGGCGGCGTCGCCGAGGAGGACGACGCGGCCGCGGGACCAGCGGTCCATCTCGACGAGGGCGATGGAGTCGAGGTAGAAGTCGTCGGCCTCGGCGGCGTGTCCGAGGAGCCGGGGGATCTCCCAGCCGTCGCCGGTGAAGCGGTCGGTGAGGGCGCGCTTCTGGGCGGTGACGTCCCGGGGGTCGTGGGGGAGTTCGGGCGAGGAGAAGACGAAGAGGTTCTTGGCGTCGGTCTCGCCGGAGGAGCTGTAGACGCAGACCAGCTTCCCGGGGAGCGCGTGGTAGGTCTCCCAGCGGTCCAGGCCGAGGTGGTTGGGAGCGGTGAAGATGGAGATGTACGCGCCGAGGTGGCGCTTGTACCGCTCCTCGGGGCCGAAGGCGAGCTTCCGGGTGTTCGAGTGGAGCCCGTCGGCGCCGACGACCAGGTCGAAGCGGCGGACGGTGCCGCTCTCGAAGGTGACGGTGACGCCGTGGGCGTCCTCGTCCAGGGCGGCGATCGAGTCGCCGAAGACGTACTCGACGTCCTCGCGGGTGCGGTCGTACAGGATGCGGGCGAGTTCGCCGCGCATGATCTCGTCGTCCTCCTCGACCCGGCCGCCGAAGATGTCGGCGGGCAGTTCGCCGATGGTGCGGCCGGCGTCGTCGACGTAGGAGCCGCCGCGCATGTCGGTGGAGCGGGCGCGGATCTCGTCGAGGATCCCCATCCGCCGGCAGACCTCGATCGCGGTGCCCCGGATGTCCACCTTGTAGCCGCCGGTGCGGAGTTCGGGGGCGCGTTCGACGACGGTGGGGGCGAAGCCGTAGCGGTGCAGCCAGAGGGCGAGGGCGGGGCCGGCGACCGAGGCGCCGGAGATCAGGACGGTCTTGGCGGCGGTGGGCGTCGTGGTGCTCATGGCAGGACTCCTTGTCGGGTGTCTGCGGGCCGTTCCCCTGCCCGCGGACATGACTATACGGATGTCCTACACGCTTGTCTATGACGCTTGTATAGATCTCTTCGGTGGCCGGTCGTCCACCGCCCGGCACCGGTGCCCCCGAGGGGCCGGCCCGTCAGTCGCGGCCCAGCACCACCGTCCCCGAGGAGCAGAACCAGCCCCCCGTCCCCGAGGCCACGGCCAGTTCCGGCAGGGAGCCGTCCGCCCGGCGCACCTGGAGCCCCGGCGCCTCCCCGCGCAGCTGCCGGACCGCCTCCACCAGCAGGAACAGGCCCCGCATCCCCGGATGGCAGGCCGAGAGCCCGCCGCCGTCCGTGTTCACCGGCAGCCCGTCCTTCTCCTGGACGAACGCCCCGCCCTCGCCCTTCGCGCAGAAGCCCAGGTCCTCCAGGGTCACCAGCGTCATGTAGGTGAAGGCGTCGTAGATCTCGGCCACGTCGATGTCCGCGGGCCGGACGCCCGCCCGCTCGAAGGCCAGCCGGCCGCTGACGGCCGCCGGGGAGACCGTGAAGTCCTCCCACTCGGACATCGTGGTGTGCGAGACGTGCTCGCCCGTCCCGAGCACCCACACCGGGGCCGTGCGGCAGTCCTGGACGTACTCCTCGGCCACCATCAGCACCGCGCAGCCGCCGTCGCTGCGGATGCAGCAGTGCAGCTTGGTGAACGGGTCCGCGATCATCGGCCCGGCCAGGACGTCGTCGACGGTGACCGGCTCGCGGAACATCGCCTCCGGGTTCAGCGCCGCGTTCGCCCGCGCCCGGACGGCCACCTCCGCCAGCTGCTCCAGGGTCGTGCCGTACTCGTGCATGTGGCGGCGGGCGGCCATCGCGTACTTGGCGATGAGGGTGTGCCCGTACGGCACCTCGAACTGGAGCGGGCCGCGCGAGCCGAACGAGAGGTTCGCCGTGCGGCGGCGGGCCCGGATGTCGGCGCGGGCGGTGGAGCCGTACACGAGCAGGACCGCGTTCGCGTGCCCCGCGGCGATCGCGTCGGCGGCGTGCGCGGCCATGACCTCCCAGGTGGCGCCGCCGACGGCGGTCGAGTCCACCCAGCGGGGGCGCAGGCCCAGGTACTCGGCGACCTCGACCGGGGCGAGCGTGCCGAGGCCCGCGGAGGCCAGGCCGTCGATCAGGGAGCGGTCGAGGCCGCTGTCCGCGAGGGCACGCCGGGCGGCCTGGGCGTGCAGGGCGTACGGGGTGGCCTCGTCGACCCGGCCGCAGTCGGAGAGGGAGACGCCGACGACGGCGACGCGGCGGGGGCTGCGCGTGGTGGTGGGCATGAATCTGACGGTACATCAGATTTGTTGAATCGGGACCGGCGCTTCTCTGGGCAACCGGCCCCGCCCCGCCCTAGCATGACGCACCGTCAGATACGGAGGGAGCTCCATGGACGCCGCCGATGCCGCTGCGCTCGACGCCCCGCTAGCGCAACCGCCCACCGCCCCGCCGACGGGACCGCCCACCGCCCCGGCGGGGGATCCGAGCACCGCCCGGCCCGCCGCCGCGACGGGGGAGCCGCCCACCGCCCCGACGGGGGAGCCGCCCACCGCCCCGGCGGGGGAGCCCCTCGCCGCCCCGGCCCAGCCGCCGCCCACTCCCGGGCCGGCCGCCCCGCTCGCCGAGGAGCAGGAGTTCCGCCGCCCCCTGCGCGACCTGCTCGCCGAACGGGCCGGGCCCCACGTCCGCCGCGCGGCCACCGCGGGACCCGAGGGCTACGACACCGCGCTCTGGGCGCGCATGGCCGACGCCCTCCGCCTCGCCGGACTCACCCTCCCCACGGAGTACGGAGGCGCCGGCCACGGCCCCGCCGCGCTCGCCCTCGCCTGCGAGGAGACCGGCCGCGCCCTCGCCCCCTCCCCGCTCCTCGCCACCACCGTCCTCGCCGCACCGCTCCTCGCCGCCCTCGGCACCCCCGCCCAGCGCTCCGCACTCCTGCCGCGCGTCGCCGACGGCAGCCTCACCTGCGCCCTCGCCGTCCCCGCCGGCATCGCCCACGCCCTCGGCCTCACCGGCGACAACACCGCCGGACACTGGTCCGGCGGAGGCCGGGCCGGCGGCATCCAGGCGACGCGTGCGGCGGACGGCGGCTGGCGCCTCTACGGCGAGGCCACCCGGGTCATCGACGGACACAGCGCCGGACTGCTCCTCGTCGCCGCCCACGCCGGAGGCTTCGCCCGCAGCCGGACGCTCCTCCTCCTCGTCCCCGCGGACGCCTCCGGGCTCGTACGGACCCGGGAACCGTCCCTCGACCCCACCCGCAACCAGGCCACGGTCCAGTTCCGGGACACCGCCGCCGAACTCCTCGGCGACGAATCCGCCGACGTCCTCGGGGCGCTCGCCGCCACCGGCCGCACCGCCGCCGTGATGCTGGCCGCCGAGGCGGTCGGTGCCGCCGCGGCCGCCCTCGACCGCGCCGCCGGGCACCTCGGCGGGCGCGCGCCGTCCGTCCCGTCCTCCGCCGGCTCCCGCCACGCCGCCCGGCACCGCCTCGCCGAGCTGCACGTCCAGGTCGAGGCGGCCCGCGCGCTGACCTACTGCGCGGCCCGCGAACCCGGCCCGGGGCCCGACGGCGGACCCCTCGCCCTCGCCCACGCCCTGGAGGCCCTGCGCGCCACCGCGGGGGAGGTCCTCCAGTTCCACGGCGCCGACCCGAGGGACGACCTCTCCTTCAAGCGGGCCGCCTCCGACGAACTGCTCTTCGGCCCCGCCCGGCGGCTGCGCGCCCGGGCCGCGGAGCGCACCGGACTCTTCGGAGAGGAGGCGGCGTAGATGCCCGCCGGACGGAAGCTCGTGCAGAAGGTGTCCTCGACCCGGACCTTCGCCAGGGTCGCCCCCCACGTCATCCCGGCCATGGACCGGGCCGTGCACCGGCTGACCAGGGGGAAGGTGCTGCTCAGCGCGCGGATGCTGCCCGGGGTGATCCTCACCGCCAGGGGAGCGAGGAGCGGGCAGCCGCGGGTCACGCCGCTGGCCTGCATGCCGGAGGGGGAGGGCCGCTGGCTGCTCGTCGGCTCCAACTTCGGCCGTCCGGGGCATCCCGCCTGGACGGCGAACCTGCTCGCCCATCCGGACGTCGAGGTCAACTGGCGGGGCGAGGACGTACCCGTACGGGCGGAACTGCTCGCGGGGGAGGAGCGGGCGGAGGCCTGGCGCGCGGCGCTGGAGTTCTGGCCGCCCTACGCCACGTACCAGGCCCGGATCGAGCGCGAGATCCGGCTCTTCCGGCTGACCCGGAGGTGAGCCGGGCGGGTACGGAGGTGAGCCGGGCGGGTATGGAGGTGAGCCGGGCGGTACGGGGGTGAGTCGGGCGGTACGGGGGTGAGCCGGGCGGCGGAGGTCCGTTCCCGGACGCGGGGCGGCCCGGGCCCCGGACACGGCGACGCCCCCCGCCGGGCGGGGGGGGGGGGGGCCCCCCCCCCCGGGGCCACCGGCCGGGTGGG
>NZ_JBHWFF010000041.1:0-56743 GCF_042733785.1 Streptomyces sp. NPDC059695
CTGGCCACCGTGAGGGCGCGGCTCGGGCCCGCGTACCTCCCCGGCGGACTGGTCGCGGCGCTCCCGCGTGAGGTTTACGACTCGGTGGTCGCCGCCGGGCGCGCGGCGCTCGCCGAGGCGGACACCCGCGTCGTCGCCGTGGGCCTGGCCAACCAGGGCGAGACCGTGCTCGCCTGGGATCCCGCCACCGGGCAGCCGCTCACCGACGCCCTCGTCTGGCAGGACCGCCGGGCCGCCTCCGTGTGCGCGGAGCTCGACGCCCGGGCCGAGGAGCTGCGCCGGATCACGGGCCTTCCGGTCGACCCGTACTTCGCCGCGCCGAAGATGGCCTGGATCCGCCGTCACGCCACCGGCGCGGGCGTCGTCACCACCAGCGACGCGTGGCTCGTCCACCGGCTCACCGGCGCGTTCGTCACCGACGCGGCGACCGCGGGACGGACCGGCCTCCTCGACCTGGACACGGTCGCCTGGTCGGAGACCGCGCTCGACCTGTACGGGCTCGGCGGCGAGTCGCTCCCCCGGGTCGTGGACTGCGACGCCCCCGTCGGCACCACCACCGCGTTCGGCCCCCCGCTGCCGCTCACCGGCCTCCTGGTCGACCAGCAGGCCGCGCTGCTCGCCCAGAGCGCCGACGACCCCGCCGCCGCCAAGTGCACGTACGGCACGGGCGCCTTCCTCCTCGCCCGGACCGGACCCGAGCCCCGGCGCACCGCCTCCGGTCTGGTGAGCTGCGTGGCCTGGCGGCTCGGCGGACGCGTCACTCACTGCCTCGACGGCCAGGTGTACACCGTGGCCTCGGCCGTGCGCTGGCTCACCGACCTGGGCGTGATCAGCGGCGCCGACGCGCTCGACTCCGTGGGCGGCGGAGTGCCGGACAGCGGCGGCGTCACCTTCGTCCCCGCGTTCGCGGGGCTCGCCGCGCCCTGGTGGCGGGGTGACGTGCGCGGCTCGCTCACCGGTCTGGGCCTCGACACCGGGCCGGGCCATCTGGTGCGCGCCCTGTGCGAGGGCATCGCCGCGCAGGTCGTGGAACTCGCCACGGCCGCCGCGGCGGACCGGGGCGCGCCGCTGACCGCGCTGCGCGCCGACGGTGGTCTGACGCAGTCGGCCCTGCTCATGCAGACCCAGGCCGACCTGCTGCAACGGCCCGTCGAGGTGGCCTCGCTGCCCGACGCCACGGCGCTCGGGGTCGGCGCGGCCGCCCGGCTCGGCCACCGGCCGGGGCTCTCGCTCCGCGAGGCCGTGCCGGAGTGGAAGCCCTCGGCCGTGTACGAGCCGAGCATCCCGGCCGCCGAGGCGGCCGAGCGCCTCGGACGCTTCCGCGCGGCGGTGTCGGCACTGGTGGAGCGGTCGGAGGGCACGCCGGCCGCCGGCGGAGTCGCGTGAGCGTCACGCGGAACGGGCGGGCCCCCGCCGGTGAGCGGACTGAGCCGTTCCCCGGCGGCGAGGCCGGGGACGTCACGCGGAACGGGCCGCGTCCCGGCGGTCGAGCCGGGGACGTCACGCGGAGCGGGCCGCTCCCCGGCGGTGAGGACGTGGCGTACGACGTCGTGGTCGTCGGCGCGGGGGTCGTCGGATCCGCGATCGCCCGCGCGCTGGCCCGCCATCCCCTGCGGATCGCGCTCGTGGAGGCCGCGAACGACGTCGGCGACGGGACCTCGAAGGCCAACACGGCCCTTCTGCACACGGGTTTCGACGCCGTGCCCGGCACGCTGGAGGCCCGGCTCGTCCGTGAGGGACACCGCCTGCTGGGCGGGTACGCCCGGGAGGCGGGCATCCCGGTGGAGCCGCTCGGCGCGCTGCTCGTCGCCTGGGACGAGGAGCAGCTGTCCGCGCTCCCCCGCCTCGCCGCGAAGGCCGCGCGCAACGGCCACCGCACCACCCGGATGCTCGGGGCCGCCGAACTGGCCGCGCGGGAACCGCACCTGGGGCCCGGCGCGCTGGGCGCGCTCGAAGTGCCGGGCGAGTCGGTGATCTGCCCGTGGACGACCACCCTCGCCTACGCCACCCAGGCCGTCCGCTCCGGCGTCGACCTGCATCTGAACTGCCGGGTGGAGAAGGTGCGTCCGGGTGATCCGTACCACCGGCTCGTCACCCGGCGCGGGGTGCTGCGGACCCGCCTCCTCGTCAACGCCTGCGGTCTGCACGCCGACGCCTTCGACGCGCTGGTCGGCCGGGAGGACTTCACCGTCACCCCGCGCCGCGGCCAGCTGCTCGTCTTCGACAAGTTCGCCCGCGACCTGGTCCGGCACATCCTGCTGCCGGTCCCCGGGCCGCTCGGCAAGGGCGTGCTCGTCTCACCGACGGTGTACGGGAACGTCATGCTCGGCCCCACCGCCGAGGACCTGCGCGACAAGACCGCGACGGGCACGACGGCGGAGGGGCTCGCCGGGCTGCGGGAGCAGGGCGGCAGGATCCTTCCCGCGCTGCTCGACGAGGAGGTCACCGCCGTGTACGCGGGACTGCGGGCCGCCACCGGGCAGGAGGACTACCGGATCGCCGCCCATCCCGCGCTGCGCTACGTGACGGTGGGCGGGATCCGTTCCACCGGGCTCACCGCCTCCCTGGCCATCGCCGAGCACGTCCTCGGGCTCCTCGCGGACTGCGGCCTCGAACCCGGCCAGGACCGCCCGCTCGCCCCGGTCCGGATGCCCAACCTCGGCGAGGCCTTCCCTCGTCCGTACCGCGACGCCGGACTCATCGCGCGCGATCCGGAGTTCGGGACGATCGTCTGTCACTGCGAGCGGGTCACCCGCGGCGAGATCCGGGCCGCGCTCGCCTCGACGATCCCGCCCGGCGGGCTCGACGGGCTGCGGCGCAGGACGCGTGCCCGGGGCGGTCGCTGCCAGGGCCACCACTGCGGCGCGGAGGTACGGGCGCTGTTCGAGCGGCGGGCGTACGGAGAGGGGGCCGGGTGAACCGGACGGTGGACGTCCTCGTGGTGGGCGCGGGACCCGCCGGGCTCGCCGCGGCGGCCCGGCTCGCGGCGGCGGGCGCGGGCCGCGTCGAGGTCCTGGAGCGGGAGGCCGCGGCGGGCGGGGTGCCGCGCCACTGCGCACGGCCGGGGTTCGGCGCGGACTCCCGGGGGCGTGCCCTGGACGGCCCGGCGTACGCCCGGCGCGCGGTGCGGCGGGCGCTGCGGGCGGGGGCGACCGTCCGTACCGGGGTGTCCGCCACGGGCTGGGCCGGGCCGCTCACCCTGGACGTGACCTCCCCGACCGGACTCGAACGCGTCCGGGCCCGCGCGGTGGTCCTCGCCACGGGCGCCCGTGAGCGCCCCCGCAGCGCCCGGCTCGTCCCGGGCACGCGACCCGCCGGGGTGCTGACCACGGGCGAACTCCAGCGGATCGTCGCCCGGTTCGGGCCGGGCCGGGAGCACATCGGACGACGGGCCGTGGTCGTCGGCGGCGACCCCGTGGCCCGCGGCGCGGTGCGGGCGCTGCGCACGGCCGGCGTGGACGTGGCGGCCGTCGTCACCGGACTCGCCTCCCCCGCGGTCGCCTTCGCGGGGGTCCCGGTCCTGACCGGTGCCGTCGTGACGGAGCTGCTCGGGCGCGGCCGGCTGACCGGGGTCGCGGTGCGGGGCGGGGACGGGCGGGCGACCGTACTGCGCTGCGACACGGTGGTGTTCACGGGTGACTGGATCCCGGACCACGAGCTCGTCCGCACCCGCGGACTGCCCCTCGCCCCGGGCACCCGGGGCCCCGTGACGGACCGGGACTTCCGCACCGCCGAGCCGGGCGTCTTCGCCGTCGGCAACCTCCTGCGCGGGGTGGAGCCGGCGCTCGTGGCGGCCGCCGAGGGGCGGACGGCGGCGGCGGCCGTGCTCGAACGGCTCGCCGGGGGCCCCTGGCCGCGGGCCGGTGTCCCCGTGACGGCGGCCGGTCCGCTGCGGTGGGTGACGCCCGGGCTCCTCGGTCCCGGTCCCGCTCCGCTGCTCGTCCGGCCGGAGCGGCGGCTCGTACGCCCCGTCCTGACCGTCACCCAGGACGGCGTCGAGCTGGGGCGGGAACGGCTGGGCGGGACGCTGGTCCCCTGGCGCTCGGTACGGCTCGGGGCGCGGTGGACGTCCGGTGTGACGCTCTCCGGCGGGCCGGTGACACTCGGCGCCGAGGAAGAGTGACGGCCCCCCGCACGGGGTGGGTGCGGCGGCCGGGCCTTTCGGACAGACTGGACGCATGCCGGACAAGCGCAGTGCGGGTCTCCTGGTCTTCCGCCGTACGACGGGCGGTGGCGTCGAAGTCCTCATCGGTCACATGGGCGGCCCCTTGTGGGCGTCCCGCGAGGAGGAGGCCTGGTCGATCCCCAAGGGGGAGTACGAGCCCGACGAGGCCCCGGAGGCCGCGGCGCGCCGCGAGTTCCGGGAGGAGCTGGGTCTCCCGGCGCCGGAGGGCGCGTGGTTGGCGCTCGGGGAGGCCCGCCAGCGGAGCGGAAAGCTCGTCACCGTGTGGGCCGTGGAGGGCGATCTCGACCCGGCGGCCGTGGTGCCGGGGACCTTCTTCATGGAGTGGCCGCCCCGGTCCGGGGTGCGGGGGGAGTTCCCTGAGATCGACCGGGTGGGCTGGTTCGCTCCGGAGGCCGCCGCTCCGCTGCTCGTGTCCGGGCAGCGGGTCTTCCTGGAGCGGCTTGCGGCGCACCTCGGCGGGCGGGCCTGAGCCCGATTGTCAGACCCGTACGAGAGGGTGGTGAGCGCCGAACTGTCGAGAGGGAGCCCGACATGACCACGATCACCGCCACCGAGCGCGCGGCGGCCCAGGCGTACCTGCGGCTGCTCGAGTCCACGCAGGCCGTGCTGACCGACCCCCAGCTGGCTCCGTACGCGGGGGTGATGCTCACTCATCCGATGGCGGAGGCGGACGAGGCGCTGCGCGCCGCCGGCCTCGCGGGGAACGAGGACCGGCTGCTGCGCCTCGTCTCCGCCCTGCGGACCTCCCCCGCCCCCGCCTGAGCCGCCGCCGTCAGCCGCCCGGGCGGACGGGGAGGGCGCGGACGCTGTTGCCGACGAAGCCCGCGTGGGGCGCCAGCTCGGATTCCGGGACGGCCAGGTCCAGGTCGGGGAAGCGGGTGAAGAGCGCCTCCAGGGCGATCGCGGCCTCCATCCGGGCGAGCGGCGCGCCCAGGCAGTAGTGGGGGCCGTGACCGAGCGAGAGGTGCTTCGCCTCCGTGGCGCGGGTGATGTCGAAGCGGTCCGCGTCGGGGCCGTGCGCCGTGGTGTCGCGGCCGGCCGCGGAGTATCCGGCGAGGACGGGGGTCCCCCGGGGGATGAGGGTGCCGTCGACGGTGAGGTCGCGGGTGGGGTACCGGAACGGGAAGTAGCTGACCGGGCTGTCCCAGCGGAGGGTCTCCTCCACGACGTCGGCCCACCCGGCGCGGCCCCCGGTGACGAGGGCGAGCTGGTCGCGGTGGGCGCAGAGCGCGCGGACCGCGTTGGTGACGAGGTTCAGCGTCGTCTCGTGGCCCGCGATGATCATCAGGAGCAGGGTGCCGATGAGCTCGGGCTGGCTGAGCCGGTCGCCGCCCTCGTCGCGGGCGGCGATGAGGGCGCTGGTGAGGTCCTCGCCGGGGGCGGCGGCCTTGGCCGCGGCGATGGCACCGAGGAGTTCGACGAGTTCCCGGTTGGCGGCGACGGCCCGCGCGGGCTCGGTGTCGGTGGCGACGACCAGGCTGGAGAGGTGGTGCAGCCGGTCCTGGTGGGCCGGGTCGACGCCGAGGAGCTCGCAGATGACGCCGAGCGGCAGGGGAAGCGCGTAGTGGCGGCGCAGATCGGCGACGCCGTCGCCCTCCCGGGCGGCCTCGGCGAGTCCTTCGAGGAGTCCGGCGGTGACCGTCTCGACGCGCGGGCGGAGCTCCTCGACCCGGCGGGCGGTGAAGGCGCTGCTGACCAGGGTGCGCAGCCGGCGGTGGTCGGCCCCGTCCGCGGTGGTCATGCCGGGCACGGTGGCGAAGGTCCGCAGCGGCCAGCCGTCGGGTATGCGGCCCTCGGTGAGGGCGGTGAAGTGCCCCGGCCCCTTGGCGACATCGGGGTGGGAGAGGAAGTCGCGCAGCGCGTCGTGGCCGAGCACCGCCATGCCCTCGATCCCGCCGGGCAGGAGTACGGGGGCCACGGCGCCCTCGGCGAGCAGCCGGGCGTTGGCCGCGTGCGGGCAGCCGCCCGCCGGGTCCATGACGTGCGGCGGCCGGGCGGCGTCCGGGGTGGCGTCCGGGGTGGTGTGCGGGGTGTTCAACGAAGGCACTCCTGACTGCGGATGCGGCGCGATCTCGGCACGTGGGCGGTCAGATCCTACGGTCGACCGCGCTCGGCCCGTGCGGAGTCGTCCGGGACGCCGCGGTCCTCCCGGCCGCCCCGGCCCAGGAGTTCGGCGAGGCCGCGGCGGGTGGCGGCCACCACCACCCGGTCCTCCGCCCCGAGGAGCCGTTCCGGCCGGAGGCGCCACCCCTCGCCGGAGCCGCCGGGTCCGTCGAGGGCGATGACCCGCCAGGCGCCGGGGCGGAAGGCCTCGGCCACCGTCCGGCCGTCCAGGAGGGGATGGTCGGCGACGTCCACGGCGGCGAAGAGCAGGACGCGGCGCTCGACCGGTACGGCTCCGAGGACCTCGCGGCCCATCATCGCCCCGGCGAAGGCGGGCGCGGCGAGGTGGGAGACGCTGCGGCTTCGGGTGAGGGCCCCGGGGTGGGCGGTGCGCAGGGTGCGGAACACGGCGGTGGCGAAGTCGTCGTCGAAGAGGCGGAGGACGACCCGCAGCCCGGGGGTGACGGCGCGGGCGGAGAGCGCGGCCTCCAGGTTGGTGATGTCGACGCTGGTCAGGGCGAGGAGGGCGTGGGCACGGTGGATGCGGGCGGCCTCCAGGACGCCCTCCTCGGTGACGTCGCCGATGACGGTGGGGACGCGGAGCCTGCGGGCGACGGCGACGCCCCTGGCCTCCGGGTCGGACTCGACGCAGACCACGGGGATGCCGAGCCCGCGGAGCCGGGCGAGGACGCGCGTGCCGACCTTGCCGAGCCCGAGGAGGACGACGTGCCCGGAGAGCCCGCGCGGCGGGCGGCGGAGCGAGGTCGCGGTCCGGAACGTGCCGAGGCCTTCGAGGAGGGCGGCGACGATCACCGGGAGCAGCAGGAGGCCGACGAACCCCGCGAGGATCTGCAGGACCTGACGGCCGGTCGGTTCGCCGACGGCCGGGTCGCCGATGGCGAAGATGTCGAGGAGCGTCAGGTAGGCGGCGTGCAGGGGGTGGTCGCCGGTGGTGAAGGTGGAGGCGAGGGCGAGCGCGAGGACGGCGGCGACGGCGCCCGCGAGGGACCAGCGCAGGCGGCGGGAGAAGAGCGAGGCGACGGGCAGCGCCGAGGCGGCGAGACGCGCCGGGTGGAGGGGAGGGCCCGCCGGAGTGACCGCTTCGAGGGTGACCGCGGCCCGTCCGGTGGCCGCGGCGACGGTGCGGTCGTCGGGCAGGAGCCGGGGGCCCGCCTCGCCGCTGTGCTCGGATCCCTCGCAGCCCACCGGGTCGCCCGCGGTGGCGGACAGCAGCGCGAGCGTGCAGAGCCCGGGGTCGGGGGCCCGGCCCGCGACGGGCGGCCGGTCGACGGCGTGCAGCAGCAGTCCCCCGGCCTGGACCACCTTGCTGGTGCCGGCGACGGCTGCCGCGGCCAGGCCGGGGGCGGCCGTGTCGACGTCGGAGAGGACGGTGGTGGCGGCGTCGAGCTTCTCGGGGTCGAGGCCGGGTTCGGCGACGGCGGCGGCCTGGTCGAGGAGCGTCTCCAGGTGCTGGCCGAGCTTGCGGTTGTAGAGGCGGATCACCAGGCGCAGCCGGGGGTTGAGACGGCGGGCGGTGAGGGCGGCCCGGATGTTGGTCTCGTCGTCCTCGTGGACGAGGGCGAGGGCTGCCGCGCGCTCCACCCCGGCGTCCGCCAGGGCCCGGTCGTCCGCCTCGGCGGACTCGACGACCCGCGGGGCTCCGGCCGGGTCGGCGCCGTCCCCGGGGGATCCGGCCGCGGTTCCCGCGCCGGTGGTGCGGGTGACGGCGGCGGTCACCCGGCCGAAGAGGGCGAGCGCCCGGCCGGCGCGGCCCTCGGGTGCCCGGGGCGCGCCGGGCGGTACCGGCACCAGGAGGGTCACCTGCTCCCCGTACACCTCGTGGAGCTCGCGCGCCAGGCGGTGGGCGAGGGCGTCGTCCCCGCACACGATCATGTGCCCGTCGGGGGCGGTGCGGGACGGCTGCCCGGTCCGGAGCGCGGGCGCGCCGAAGGGCCCGGCGGGCGTCCCGGCCTCCCGGGCGGGGCCGGGGACGGGCCGGGCCGCCGGTTCGACGGGGGCCGGTCCGGTCGCACGGGCCGGAACGGCGTTGCTCTGGTCGGGGTATGAGGGCACGTCACAAGGATGCCCTGTGCCGCCGACGGCGGGCCGGGGACCTCGGGCGTCCGGACACCACCCGGGCGGACGCACGACGCGCCGCCGTACGCCACACCCGCTACGCCGGTCGGCGCACTCCGATCTGCGCGCTCCGCGCCTCCTTCCTACGGTGACTGAATGATCGTCACGTCAGCTGTTCGTCATGCCGCCGCCGGCTCCGCGGCGCTGCTGTTCGTGCTGCCCGTTCCGGCGGCCGTCGCCTCTCCCGCCGGCCCGGTGCCGCGCGCCGTGTCCTCGGTCGGGGAGCCCACCCCGCCGGCCCGCCGGCACGTCGACCCGGCGCGGCTCGGCCGGAAGGGCACCCAGGTGCAGCGCCTGGCGGGCGCGCCCGAGATGCCCTCGGTCTCCGCGCTCTCCTGGGTGGTGGCCGACGCCTCCACGGGCGAGGTGCTCGCCGCGCGGAACGCGCACCGGAGGCTGCCGCCGGCGAGCACCCTCAAGACGCTGTTCGCGCTGACCGCGCTCCCCCACCACGGGCCCTCGGAGCGGCACACCGTGGCCGACGCCGAGCTGGAGGGGATCGGGGCCGGCAGCAGCCTCGTCGGCGTGAAGGAGGGGTACACGTACAAGGTCTCCGACCTGTGGAACGGTGTCTTCCTCAGCTCGGGCAACGACGCCGTGCACGTCCTGGCGGAGATGAACGGCGGCTGGGAGTCGATGACCCGGCAGATGCAGGAGAAGGCCCGCTCGCTGGGGGCCGAGGACACCCACGTGGTCTCCCCCGACGGTTACGACGCCCCCGGCCAGGTGTCCTCCGCGTACGACCTGGCGGTCTTCGGCCGGGCCGGGCTCCAGGACCCGGCCTTCGCCCGGTACTGCTCGACGTCGTACGCGGACTTCCCCGCGGGCTCCTGGTCGTACGGCATCGCCAACACCAACCGGCTGCTGACGGGCGCGGACGGGGTGGAGCGCTATCCCGGGCTCCTCGGGATCAAGAACGGCTACACGAGCAACGCGGGCAACACCCTGGTCTCGGCGGCCCGGCGCGGCGACCGGACGCTCGTGGTGTCGGTGATGAACCCGCAGGAGGGCGGCGGGTTCGCCGTGTACGAGGAGGCGCGGTCGCTGCTCGACTGGGGCTTCGAGGCGGCGGGACGGGTGGAGCCGGTGGGCTCCCTCGTGCCGGTGCGGGCGAAGGCCGCGGCCGACCCGGGCACGCGGACCGTGTCGGTGGCCCGTGAGAAGCCCGCCCGGGCGGCGGCTCCCGGGCGGGCGGCCGGCGCGGGGGCGGAGGCGGTGACCCCGCCGGCGGCGAAGTCCACGGTGGCGGAGGCGGAGGCGGAGGGTCCGTCGGCGGGGCTGCCGCTGGCCCTGGTGGCCTCGGCCTGCGCCGCCGCGCTCGCCCTGTGGGGATGGCGGCGCAGGACGGCTCACCAGGCCTGACGGCCTGCCGGGGCGTCGGCCGTGCGGCGCGGCCGTGGACCCCGGCCGTGCCGGTGGCGGTTCGGCGCGGGCCGCCCGGTCCGGTTTCCAGCCTGCGGGATCACCGTCCGGGACCGGCCCGGACGGTGTTCCCGAGGAGCCGAGCGACCGCTCCAGGACGGGCCGGAGCGGTGACCCGGGCGCGGGACCGGGCGGCGGCCCGGGCCGGGAGCGGTCTCGGGTCGCCGCCGGTGGGTCAGGCGCCGACGTACTCCGCGAGATGCTCGCCGGTGAGGGTGGAGCGGGCCGCGACGAGATCGGCGGGCGTGCCCTCGAAGACGATCTTCCCGCCGTCGTGGCCCGCGCCGGGCCCGAGGTCGATGATCCAGTCGGCGTGCGCCATGACCGCCTGGTGGTGCTCGACGACGATGACCGACTTGCCGGAGTCCACGAGCCGGTCCAGGAGGCCGAGGAGCTGTTCCACGTCGGCGAGGTGGAGGCCGGTCGTCGGCTCGTCGAGGACGTAGACGCCGCCCTTGTCGCCCATGTGCGTGGCCAGCTTCAGCCGCTGCCGCTCGCCGCCCGAGAGCGTGGTGAGCGGCTGGCCGAGGCTCAGGTAGCCGAGTCCGACGTCGGCGAGCCGGGCGAGGATGCGCTGGGCGGCGGGCGTCTTCGCCTCGCCGGAGCCGAAGAACTCCTCGGCGTCGGTCACGGACATGGCGAGGACCTCGCTGATGTCCCGCCCGCCGAGGAGGTATTCGAGGACCGAGGGCTGGAACCGCTTCCCCTCGCAGTCCTCGCAGGTCGAGGAGACGCCTGCCATCATTCCCAGGTCGGTGTAGATGACGCCCGCGCCGTTGCAGGTGGGGCAGGCGCCCTCGGAGTTGGCGCTGAACAGCGCGGGCTTGACGCCGTTGGCCTTGGCGAAGGCCTTGCGGATCGGGTCGAGCAGCCCGGTGTACGTGGCGGGGTTGCTGCGCCGTGAGCCGCGGATCGCGCCCTGGTCGACGGAGATCACCTCCTCCCCGGAGGGGATCGACCCGTGGACGAGCGAGCTCTTGCCGGAGCCGGCGACGCCGGTGACGACGGTCAGCACGCCGAGCGGGATGTCGACGTCGACGTCGCGCAGGTTGTGGTTGGAGGCGCCGCGGATCTCCAGGGCGCCGGTGGGCGTGCGCACCGAGTCCTTGACGGAGGCCCGGTCGTCGAGGTGGCGGCCGGTGACGGTGCCGGCGGACCGCAGTCCGTCGACGGTCCCCTCGAAGCAGACGGTGCCGCCCGCCGTGCCGGCGCCGGGGCCGAGGTCGACGACGTGGTCGGCGATGACGATGGCCTCGGGCTTGTGCTCCACGACGAGCACGGTGTTGCCCTTGTCGCGCAGCTGGAGCAGCAGGTCGTTCATCCGCTGGATGTCGTGCGGGTGCAGGCCGATGGTGGGCTCGTCGAAGACGTACGTGACGTCGGTGAGCGAGGAGCCGAGGTGGCGGATCATCTTGACGCGCTGCGCCTCGCCTCCGGAGAGCGTGCCCGAGGGCCGGTCCAGGGAGAGGTAGCCGAGGCCGATCTCCACGAACGAGTCGAGGGTCAGCTGGAGCGCCGTGAGCAGCGGCGCCACGGACGGCTCGTCGAGGCCTCGGACCCAGTCGGCGAGGTCGCTGATCTGCATCGCGCAGGCGTCGGCGATGCTGATCCGCCGGATCTTCGAGGCCCTGGCGCCCTCGCTGAGCCGGGTGCCGTCGCAGTCGGGGCAGGTGGTGAAGGTGACGGCGCGCTCCACGAAGGCCCGGATGTGGGGCTGCATGCCCTCCTTGTCCTTGGCGAGGAAGGACTTCTGGATGCGCGGGATCAGACCCTCGTAGGTCATGTTGATCCCGGCGATCTTCATGCGTTCCGGCTCGTGGTGGAGGAAGTCCGCCAGTTCCCTCTTGGTGTACTTGCGGATGGGCTTGTCCGGGTCGACGAGGCCCGACTCGGTGTACAGCCGGTAGTTCCAGCCGCCCGGCGTGTAGCCGGGGATGGTGAGCGCGCCCTCGGCGAGCGACCGGGTGTCGTCGTAGAGCTGGGTGAGGTCGATGTCGGAGACCGTGCCCCGGCCCTCGCAGCCCGGACACATGCCGCCGGTGCGCTCGAAGGTGGCGCGCTCGGTCTTCCTGGTGCCCCGCTCGACCGTGATGGCGCCGCTCGCGCGGACCGAGGGGACGTTGAAGGCGTAGGCGCTGGGCGGGCCGATGTGCGGCTTGCCGAGCCGGCTGAAGAGGATCCGCAGCATCGCGTTGGCGTCGGTGGCGGTGCCGACGGTGGAGCGGGGGTCGGCGCCGAGGCGCTGCTGGTCGACGATGATCGCGGTCGTCAGGCCTTCGAGGACGTCGACCTCGGGCCGGGCGAGGGTGGGCATGAAGCCCTGGACGAAGGCGCTGTACGTCTCGTTGATCAGCCGCTGCGACTCGGCCGCGATCGTGTCGAACACGAGGGAGCTCTTGCCCGAGCCGGAGACGCCGGTGAAGACCGTGAGCCGGCGCTTCGGGATCTCGATGCTCACGTCCTTGAGGTTGTTCTCGCGTGCGCCGTGGACGCGGATCAGGTCGTGCCGGTCGGCGGCGTGGGGTGCGGACGCCTGCGCGTCCGCCCTCGGGGCCTTGCTCATCGTGTCTCCAGCGTTCGCGCGGGTCGTGACGGTGTGCCTTCGCGTCCGGGGCCGGTCGCGCCGGGGCCGACGCGTGCGGCGCGCGCGTCGGGCACGTGGGCGAAGGTCATGACGGTCACGCTAGTGGCGGCACGACGGCCACGCTTCTCGATTCCTGATCCCCTCCGGTTGTCACGTACCGCTCCGCGGCGAGGACGGCCGCGGAGGCGGTGCGCTCTCCCATCAGGACGCACAGGGTGTACGCCGTGTCCTCGAAGCGCCGGCGGGCCGACAGGTCGCACGGCCTGTCCAGCACGGTCCGCTCCTGTGCGCGGAAATGCCGGAGCAGCCGGTCGACGGTGTTCCTGTCGGGCAGCAGCATGGCCGTTTCTCCTGTCTCCTGAGTCGCTCCATGTTCCCGGCCGTCGGCCACCCCCGCGAACCGTACGGCCACGGTGCGTGACCGCCCCGCTGCGGCGCCGCCTCCGGAATGCGCTTCCGCGCCCCATGGCGGAGGGTCGGAGACATGAACCCGAGCACGCTTTCGCGCGTCGTCGTCACGGGCGCCACCGGCAACGTGGGTACGAGCCTGGTCCGGGCCCTGGCCCGGGATCCGGCCGTGGGTTCGGTCCTCGGTCTCGCCCGTCGCCGGCCGGGACTGGAACTCCCGGGGGTGGAGTGGGAGGAGCTGGACCTCTCCCGGGAGGGGGACGCGCCCCGGCTCGCGCAGCACGTGGCGGACGCGGACGCGGTGGTGCACCTGGCCTGGCGGTTCGGGCCGACCCACGACCCCGTGGAGACCTGGCGGACGAACGTCCTGGGGGCGGTCCGCGTCTTCGACGCGGTGGCGGCGGCACGGGTGCCGGTCCTGGTGCACGCCTCGTCGGTGGGCGCCTACTCCCCCGGACCCGAGGGCGGCGCGCCGGTGTCCGAGGCGTGGCCGACGCACGGCTGGCCGGGCGCCGCGTACACCCGGGAGAAGGCCTACCTGGAGCGGGTCCTCGACACCTTCGAGCGGGACCATCCGCAGACCCGGGTGGTCCGGATGCGTCCGGCGTTCCTCTTCAAGGAGGAGTCGGCGAGCGGGCAGCGGCGGATCTTCGCCGGACGGTTCTTCCCCGGACAGCTGGTGCGGCCCGATCTGCTGCCGCTGCTGCCGGAGTTCGACGGGCTGCGGTTCCAGGTCCTGCACACGGACGACGCGGCCGACGCGTACCGCAGGGCGCTCCTGCGGGACGTGCGGGGCGCGTTCAACCTGGCGGCGGAGCCGGTGATCGACGGCGCGGTGCTGGGCGGGATGCTGGGCGCCCGGCCGGTGAAGGTGCCCGCGGGCGCGGTACGGGGGGCGGTGGCGGCGGCCTGGCGGCTGCGGCTCGCCGCGGCGTCACCGGGGCTGTTCGACGCGCTGCGGCACCTGCCCCTGCTCGCCACCGAGCGGGCCCGGCGGGAGCTGGGGTGGGAGCCGGCGGCGAGTTCGGTGGAGGCCCTGGAGGCCTTCCTGCGCGGGGTCCGCGCGGGTGCGGGCGACGACACGGGCCCCTTGGCGGGGCACCGCATCGGCTGACGCCCGGCGGGTCAGCGCCGGGCGGCGGACCAGTCGACGATCCGTATCCCGGCGCCCGCGGCCTCCCGGCCCCGGCAGTGGGCGCGGTGGCGGCGCAGGACGGCGTCGATGTCGAGGTGGCGGGCGAACTCGGGGCGGGCGGCGAGGCGCTGGGCGTAGGCCCACAGCGCGGTGTGTCCGGCGACCCGGTCCATGGCGGCGGCGTCGAGGTGCCAGCGGTGGACGGTGTCGAGCTGGACGAGGGTGACCCAGACGTGCACGTCGGCGGCGGTCGGCGCGTCGCCGAGGACGTACGGCCGGTGGGCGAGGCGGCGTTCCAGGGATCCGAGGGCGGAGAAGAGCACGGTGAGCGGGTCGCGGTGGGCGGCCTCGCCGTCGAGTCCGAGCTCGCCGGCGCGCTGGGCGGCGCGGTTGACGCTGCGCTCGCAGAGGTCGGCGACGGCCTCGACGGCGTGGCGGTGCTCCTCGGGCAGCAGGTCGGGTCCGTCGCCGCGGAAGCGCAGGGCGAGGTCGCGCAGGATGTCGGGGACGTGGGTGCTGACGATCCGTCCGGTCCATCCGTCGCTGAGCACGGGTGCGGCGGCCGGCCCGGTGTAGAGGTGGGCGCTCGCCTCGTACAACGGCCGGAGCACGGTGTACCCGCCGTCGGGTGTGTCGGGGGTGTCGGGGAGGACGGTGAGCGGGAGCGTGTCGTCGAGTCCGAGCAGGCCGTGGGTGAGGGCGATGCTCAGACACCGGGGGTCGGCCGGGTCGACGTGGAGGCGGTAGCGGTGCGGCACGGCGTAGTGGCCGCTGCTCGCGTCGCGGCCGATCCTGCCCCGGAAGGCGGGAGTGGCGGAGGCGGGCAGGAGCGAGGACGGGACGACGACGGACATGCTTCTCCCTCGGGGGTGCTCGGTGCTGGGCCGGGCGGCGCGCGGGGCCCGGGTCACGACGGTGTGACGCGGGGGGTCGCGCGGGGCCCGGAGGCAGCAGAGGTACGGGAAGAGGAGACGGGCGGACCGCGGCGGGCGTCCGGGGACGGGCCTGGGGTTCAGGCCTCGGTGGCCGGGGGGACGCCCGGGCGGGAACGGCGACTCGCGGCGCTGCAGACCCGCAGCAGATCGATGTGCCGGCGGGACGTGAGGGGCAGCGAGCGCGGGAGGGGCGCGGCGGGCGAGGTGTCCCTCCGGCCGGTGCGTCCCATGGTTTCCTACCTGTTCGCTCGGTTTTCCCGTCCATGAGTGTCCGGCCGGTCACGAGTGACGTCAAGGGTGCGGTACGGCTCGTCCCACGCGCCGCGGCCCGTGCGCACGGATCCGGTCACGCCCGTGCGGAATAATGCGCGCATGCGCATTTCAGCCAGGGCCGACTACGCCGTGCGGGCCGCCCTCCAGCTCGCCGCAGCCCAGGACGCGGGGCCGCTGAAGGCCGAGGCCATCGCCGGGGACCAGGACATCTCGCACAAGTTCCTGGAGGGCATCCTCGGCGACATGCGCAAGGGCGGTCTGGTGCAGAGCCAGCGCGGCGGCAACGGCGGGTACTGGCTGGCGCGGCCCGCCGAGACGATCTCGGTCGCGGACGTCATCCGCTGCGTGGAGGGCCCCCTGGTCTCGGTGCGCGGGGAGCGGCCGCCGGACCTGTCGTACACGGGTCCCGCGGAGTCGCTGCTCACGCTGTGGATCGCGCTGCGGGCGAGTGTCCGCGGGGTGCTCGGGGTGTCGCTCGCGGAGCTCGCGGCGGCGGAGCTCCCGGCGGAGATCGTCGCGCTCGCGGACGACCCCGAGGCGTGGACCAACCCCTGACCGCTCGAAGGGCCGGCCCCGGCGCGGGTGCCACGGGCACCCGCTCGCACGGCTCTCCGCGCCGCGGGTCCCACCGCAGCCCGCTCTTGCGGCTCACTCCGCCGCGGGTGCCACCGCCGCCCACTCCTGCGGCTCACTCCGCCGCGGGTCCCACCCCAGCCCCCTCTCACGGCTCGCTCCGCCGCGGGTGCCACCGCCGCCCGCCGGGAGGTCAACCCGCCGTCACCTGCGTGGACCTGACGGCGTCTCGTCGGTCGATACGTCCCTGTCCAGCCCGTGGACGCCCCTTGGGCTCCGGCGGTCGCCTCTGCCAGTATCCCTACTGTTCCAGTGGGAATACTAGGGATCAGGTGAGGTGACGTGAGTACGCCGAGGAGATCGCCGAAGAGACCAGCGATACGCACCGCCTCCGCAGCGCCCGGCCGGTGCGCGGACCGGCCCGCCGACCGGTCCGCCGACGACGAGATCTGGCCCCGCGTCACCCGCGAGCTGGCCGACGACCTGGCCGTCGACGCCCTCGCCCGGGACCGCGCAGGAAAGGCGCCCTTCGACGAGGTCGCCCGGCTCCAGGAGGCCGGTCTGCCCGCCCTCCTCACCGCACCGGGACCGAGCCGGCGGGGCGCGGACCTGCGGGCCGCCTGCGCGGTCGTGCGCGAGATCTCCGCCGCCGACAGCTCCGTCGGCGAACTCCTCGCCCATCACTACGCCCTGTCGTGGAGCAGCCGCTTCTTCGGCCCCGCGCACGACACCGGCGACACGCGCTCCCCCCGCGCGCTCTCCCTCGACGTGTGTACGGCGGAGGAGCGCTGGCTGCTCGCGGGCGGCGTGGAACCGCCGCGCGCCGAGTCCGACCCCGGTCTGGTGCTCACCCCCGCCGACGGCCCCGGCGGCGGCTGGATCCTCGACGGGCGCCGCACCTTCGCCTCCGGGGTGACGGTCGCGGACCGGCTCGTCGTCGGCGCGCGCCCCGGCGGCACCGGCGACCTGCTCGTGGTCCTCGTGGACCCGGCCCACCCGGGGGTGTTCACCGACGCCGGTACGGACCGGGTCGGCCAGCGTCTGGCCGGGGCGGGCACCGTCACCTTCGACCACGTCCCGGTGGACCCCGGGCACGTCCTCGGGGCCCTGCCCCACGACGAGCACGCCGTCGCGCCGTTCACGACCCTCGCGCCGCTCGCCCTGCGGCTGCTCCTCGTCCAGGTCGGACTCGGCATCGCCGAGGGGGCGCTCGCCGAGGCCCGGGACATCAGCCGCGCCGGCCAGGCGGGCCCGGTTCCCGGCGATCCCGCGGGAGGCCCTTCGGCCTCGGGCGGCGCCGCGCCCGTCGGCGCGGGGGACGACCCGTACCTCCTCCTCGCCTACGGGGAGCTGGCCACCGCCGCGCACGCCGCCGCCGCGGTGGTGGAGCGGGCCACGGACGCCCTCGCCCGGGGGCTGCTCGCCGAGTGGGCGCTCGGCCTGGAGGAACGCGCCGACATCGCCGTCCTCGTGGCGGCGGCCGAGACCGTCAGCGGCCGGGCGGCCGTCCACATCACCACCCGCATCCTCGAACTCGTCGACGGCACGGCGGGCGCCGACTCCCGCAGCGGCGGGCCGGGCTTCGACCGCTTCTGGCGCAACGCCCGCGCGCTGACCGCCCCCACCCAGGCGGCCCACCGGCTCCGGGACATCGGGGACCACTACCTCAACGGCACGCACGCCCGGCTCACCCTGCTGGCCTGAGCGCCCGGGGGAAAGGGACGGACGGTCCGGCATGTCGGGACGTCCGGCCCTCTCGCGGGGCTGCCGTCGGGCCCAAGCTGGTGCGAGGAGGGCCGGCCGCCGGGCGGGCCCGTCACCGCACCGACGGAGGCAGCCTGATGAGTCGTGAGATCGTCGCAGGAGTGGACGGTTCCCCGGAGAGCCTCGCCGCGGCCGACTGGGCCGCCCGCGAGGCCCTGCGCCGGGGCCTCCCGCTACGGCTCGCGCACGCGTGGCGCTGGGAACCGCTCGACCTCCCCCTCGTCCAGGACCCCGAGGAGCAGCAGCGCACGGCGTACGCCGTCCTGCGCGCGGCCGAGGCCACCGTCGCCGATCGTCACCCCGGGCTGACGCTCACGGCCGAGGTGCTCCCCGACACCCCGGTCGCCGCGCTGCTCGGCACCGAGGAGCGGGCGGAGATGCTCGTCATCGGCTCGCGCGGCCACGGCGCCGTCACGGGCTTCCTGCTCGGCTCGTACGGGCAGCAGATCATCGCCGGGGCCACCCGCCCCGTCGTGGCCGTGCGGTCCCGCGACGGCGAGCAGGCCGAACCGCCCGCGGGGTACGTGCTCGTCGGCCAGCACGGCAGCCCGGAGGACAGCGCGGCGGCGCTCGGCTTCGCCTTCGGGGCCGCCGCCGCGCGCGGGGCCTCGGTGCGGGCCGTGCGCGCGTGGAGCCTTCCGCCGCTCTTCGCCTACAGTCCGGCCTCGATGCGGCTGGCGGACGAGGCCGGCGGTCTCGTCCCGTACGAGGAGAAGGCGCTGCGCGAGGCGCTGGCCCCCTGGCGCGAGCGCTACCCCGACGTGCCGGTCGCCGAGCACGTGGAGCTGGGCAGCGCGGGACAGGTGCTGCTGTCGGTCTCGGGTGGCGCGCAGCTCCTGGTGGTCGGCCGGCGGGCCCGGCGCGGGGCGGTCGGCCCGCGGATCGGTTCCGTCGCGCACGCGGCGCTGCACCTCGCGCCGTGTCCGGTGGCGGTGATCCCGCAGGGCTGACAGGCTCGGACGCGGGTTGACACGCCGCGTTGACGAGGAGTGTCGGGGTGGCCGGGGCGGGACAGTCTTACCGCCGTCGCCCCGGTGGCTCTCCCAGCGCCGGACCGTCCGGCGACCTCGGCGAGAGAGCGGAGCTCCATGCGGCACCACGACCGTCCCGGCCACTCCGAAGACCCTGCACCCGGCTCCCCCTTCACCGGCCCCCGGCCCCCCGGCCCGGCCGGACGCGCCGTCGGCCGGCACCGCAGAAGGGGCGGGCCGGGGCGGCTCCGGCCGTCCTTCCGCACCGCCGTCACCCTCGCCGGGGCAGCGGCCGGCGTGCTCACGGTGCTGACGGGGATGTACGTGGCCACGCCCGCGACCGGTACGACGGCCGCGGCCGCCCCGGACCGGGCTCCGGCGGCCGGCTGGACGGTCCCGCGGTACGTCCGGGACGTCGTGGAGCTCGCCAACGCCGAGCGGGAGAAGGCCGGGTGCGGCCCGCTGCGCTCCGAGCGGCGGCTGCGGGCCGCCGCGCAGGCGCACGCCGACGACATGGCGGCCCGCGACTACTACGAGCACCGCAGCCCGGAGGGCCGGGACGCCGGCGACCGCATCAGCGGCGCCGGGTACGCCTGGTCGACGTGGGGGGAGAACATCCACCGCGGGCCGAAGACCCCGGAGCGGGCCATGGCCGACTGGATGGACAGCCCGGGCCACCGGGCGAACATCCTCAACTGTTCGTTCAAGGACATCGGAGTGGGGGTGGCCCTCGCCGCCAACGGACCGTGGTGGGTGCAGGACTTCGGCGCCCGCCGCTGAGCGGTCAGGAGGCGGGGGCGGCCAGCTTCTGCACCCAGATCCGGCCCCCGGGACCGGGCACCGTCGCCACACCGGTGTCCCGGTACCGGCAGTCGAGCATGTTCTCCTCGTGCATGGAGCCGTCCCGCCAGTCCTCCACGACGGTCTCCGGGTCGGCCGCGCCGCGTGCCAGGTTCTCGGCCCAGGCGCTCCAGTCGTATCCGGCGGCGGTGATCCTGGCGTCCGCGAAGTCGCCCT
Organism: Streptomyces sp. NPDC059695; assembly: GCF_042733785.1. Taxonomy (NCBI): domain Bacteria; kingdom Bacillati; phylum Actinomycetota; class Actinomycetes; order Kitasatosporales; family Streptomycetaceae; genus Streptomyces; species Streptomyces sp. NPDC059695. The sequence continues at coordinate 19,508 of NZ_JBHWFF010000041.1, forward strand.
CGGGGCTGCTGTGGCCGTAGTAGCCGCGGGCGGCCATGTCCCGGGCGTAGCCCCGGGCCGCGGCGACCAGCCGGGGGTCGGTGCGCAGGGGGGCGCAGCCGGCCGCCGCCCGGAGCCGGTTGACGAGCGCGGTGACCCGCTCCCCCGGATCGGGTGCCGGGGTCGGGCGCGGGGTGCGCCGGGGCGTGGGGGTCGCGGTCGTGGGGGCGGGGACGGCGACGGTGGCCACGGGGCGCGGCGAGGCCGTGGCCGGTGCGGTCGTCTGCGGGGGTGCGGCGACCGGCCGGCCCGGCTTGACGTGCGCCTCCGGCTCCGGTGGTACGAGGAGGGCGACCGCGCCGAGGACGGCGACGGCCGCGGCCCCGGCGGCGGTGGCGCGCCGCAGCGGGCTCCAGCGGCCGGCGGGCTGCGGGGAGGTGTGGGCGGCGTACTCGATCGACGGCGCGTCGTGCAGCGAGGCGGCGGCCGTCAGGGGCGGGACGAGGCCGATGCCGACGAGGAGGCCCTCGACCGGGGCTAGCCCCCGGCGGCCGGCGGCTCGGGTGGTGCAGTCGGAGCAGGTCCGCAGGTGACGGGCGACCCGCTTGCGCCAGAGCGGGGAGGGCCGGCCGTCCCAGGTGGCGACGGTCTCGGCGAGTTCCGGGCACGGCGGGAGCGCGTCGAGGGCGCGGACCACGGCGCGGCCGGTGTCCAGGCGTTCCTTCATCCGCTGGACGCGGACGGCGGCGTGCTGCGGCGTGACGCCGAGGCCTTCGGCGAGCTCGGCGCGGGTGAGCTCGCCGGCGGCCTCGAGCCACCACAGGGCGAGGAGCTCGTGGTCGTCCTCGTCGAGCCAGCGGGTCGCCCGGGCCACGTCGCGGCGCTGTCCGGACAGGCCGAGGCGGAGGATGGTGAGCTCGGTGAAGTCGCCGGCCGGGTCGGCGAGGTCCGCGGCCCGGTCGAGGCCGGGGACGGGCGCCCGGCGGTGCTCGTGCCAGCGGCGCCGTATCCCGTTCATGGCGATGGCGACGAGCCAGGACCGGAAGCGCGACGGGTCGCGGAGGCCGGTGAGGCCGTCGAGGGCGCGGACCATCGTCTCCTGGACGATGTCGTCGGCGTCGGCGTGGCCGTCGAGGGCCCGGCCGACGATGTTGTGGACGAGCGGGAGGTGGTCGCGGACCAGTGCGTCCCTGGCGTCCGCGTCACCCGCCCTGGCCGCCTCTACCAGGGCGGTGGTGCGCCGCTCGTCGCTGTCCATGGGTGTGCTCCCTCATCCCTTGGTCCGAGTCCCCCGGAGGGGGAGACCCGCGGGCTTGGGAGGGATAACACTTTCTGCCGGACGCGGCTACACCGGTGGCGCCGCGGGCAGGGTCGGGACCGTGGCCCCGTTCCCCTCCCGGACGGCGGCCACGACGGCGTCGTGCAGGTCGCGGCTCTCCTCCTCCGATCCGCACGGAACGGGACTGCCCGACATGGTGAACCAGTCGGACGCGCCGCTGTACTGCACGGCCACGCGTGCCTCGCGCTCGACGAACGTCGTGTGCACGGTCAGATCGCCCGTGACGACACCCGCCTCGTCGGTCAGCACCCCACCTCGCCCGGTGTAGACACCGGCGGTCGTCCAAGATGCCCAGCTCATCCATCCAGGTTCACACCCGGACGTGAGAAGCGCCACTGACGGGACCGCCCGCCGCTGCCGACGGGGGTCTCGCGCCGGATCAGGCGAGGGACGCGACGGCCTCGTTGAACGTGGCGGACGGGCGCATCACGGCCGCGGCCTTGGCCGGGTCGGGCTGGTAGTAGCCGCCGATCTCGGCCGGGGAGCCCTGGACGGCGACGAGCTCGTCGACGATCTTCCGCTCGTTCGCCGTGAGGGTCTCCGCGAGCGGGGCGAAGGCCTTCGCCAGCTCCGCGTCCTCGGTCTGGGCGGCCAGCTCCTGGGCCCAGTAGAGGGCCAGGTAGAAGTGGCTGCCGCGGTTGTCGATACCACCGAGGCGACGGGTCGGCGACTTGTCCTCGTTGAGGAAGGTGCCGGTGGCGCGGTCGAGGGTGTCGGCGAGGACCTGGGCGCGGCTGTTGCCCGTGGTGGTCGCGAGGTGCTCGAAGGAGGCCGCCAGGGCGAAGAACTCGCCGAGGCTGTCCCAGCGGAGGTAGTTCTCCTTGACGAGCTGCTGGACGTGCTTCGGGGCGGAGCCGCCGGCGCCGGTCTCGAAGAGGCCGCCGCCCGCCATCAGCGGGACGACCGACAGCATCTTGGCGCTGGTGCCCAGCTCCAGGATCGGGAAGAGGTCGGTCAGGTAGTCGCGGAGGACGTTGCCGGTGACCGAGATGGTGTCCTCGCCGCGGCGGATGCGCTCCAGCGAGAACGTCGTGGCCTCGACCGGGGAAAGGATCTTGATGTCCAGGCCCTCGGTGTCGTGCTCCGGCAGGTACTGCTTCACCTTGGCGATGAGCTGCGCGTCGTGGGCGCGGTTCTCGTCCAGCCAGAAGACGGCCGGGGCGCCGGTGGCGCGGGCGCGGGTGACGGCGAGCTTGACCCAGTCCTGGATGGGCAGGTCCTTGGTCTGGCAGGCGCGGAAGATGTCGCCCTCGGCGACCTCCTGCTCCAGGACGACGTTGCCCTCGGAGTCGACCAGGCGGACGGTGCCGGCCTGCGCGATCTCGAAGGTCTTGTCGTGGGAGCCGTACTCCTCGGCCTTCTGCGCCATGAGGCCGACGTTCGGGACGGAGCCCATGGTCGACGGGTCGAAGGCGCCGTGGGCACGGCAGTCCTCGATGACGGCCTGGTACACGCCGGAGTAGCTGTGGTCCGGGAGGACCGCGAGGGTGTCGGCCTCCTGGCCGTCCGGGCCCCACATGTGGCCGGAGGTGCGGATCATGGCCGGCATCGAGGCGTCGACGATGACGTCGGACGGCACGTGCAGGTTGGTGATGCCCTTGTCGGAGTCGACCATCGCGAGGGCGGGGCCGTCGGCGAGCTCGGCGTCGAAGGAGGCCTTGATCTCGGCGCCGTTCGGCAGCGCGTCCAGGCCGCCCAGGACGGTGCCGAGGCCGTCGTTCGGGGACAGGCCGGCGGCGGCGAGCGCCTCGCCGTACGCGGCGAAGGTCTTCGGGAAGAAGGCGCGCACGACGTGGCCGAAGACGATCGGGTCGGAGACCTTCATCATCGTGGCCTTGAGGTGCACGGAGAAGAGCACGTCCTCGGCCTTGGCACGGGCGACCTGCTCGCCGAGGAAGGTGCGCAGGGCGGCGGCGCGCATGACGGCGGCGTCGAGGACCTCGCCCGCGATGACCTTCAGCGGCTCGCGGAGCTCGCTGACGGTGCCGTCGGCGGCGGTGAACTCGAAGCGGAGGGTGTCGTCCTGGGTGGCGACGGTGGACTTCTCCGTGGAGGCGAAGTCGTTCTCGCTCATCGTGGCGACGTTGGTCTTGGACTCGGAGGTCCAGGCGCCCATGCGGTGCGGGTGGGTCTTGGCGTAGTTCTTGACCGAGCCCGGCGCGCGGCGGTCGGAGTTGCCCTCGCGCAGGACCGGGTTGACGGCCGAGCCCTTGATCTTGTCGTAGCGGGCGCGGACGTCCTTGTCCTGCTCCGTCTTCGGGTCGTCCGGGTAGTCCGGGAGGGCGTAGCCCTGCGCCTGGAGCTCGGCGATCGCGGCCTTGAGCTGCGGGATCGAGGCCGAGACGTTCGGCAGCTTGATGATGTTGGCGCCGGGCGTCTTGGCCAGGTCGCCGAGCTCGGAGAGGGCGTCGGCGATGCGCTGGCCCTCCTCCAGGAACTCGGGGAAGACGGCGATGATGCGGCCCGCGAGGGAGATGTCACGCGTCTCGACCGTGACTCCGGCCTGCGAGGCATACGCCTGGATCACGGGCAGGAACGAGTACGTCGCCAGGGCAGGCGCCTCGTCAGTGTGGGTGTAGATGATGGTCGAGTCAGTCACCGGGTGCTCCGCTCCACGTCTGCGTATGCGAGATTGCTCGACATCAAGATATCTCGTGATCGAGGTCCTCCGTAAAGGGCCCCACGAGCTCGCCGTCGCGCGGGGCGCCCGCGGCTTCGACGAAGGGCCCTCCGAGCCGGTACGCGGCCGGGGGGCCGTCCACGTCCACGCGGCGGAGCACCGTGAGCAGGGTCAGACCCGCGGCGGCGACCACGCCCGCGGCGAGGGCCTGGCCGCAGCGGTGGGCGAGCCGGAGCTCGTCCGGGTCGTACGGGGCGGCGGCGGGCAGCGCGAGGGTGTCGCCGAGCAGCCAGAACCCGGCGCCGAGGCCGGCCAGGGCGAGGAGGGCGAGCGGGACGGTCGCGGGGAGGCCGGGCAGGGCGGGCCCGCGGGGCGGGCCGGGGCGGACCTGGCCCTTGCGGGCGATGACGGCGAGGAGGCCGGAGGTCACGGCGAGGACGACGAGGGCGGCGGCGATGACGTCGCCGGGCCGGTGGTGCCCGGTCGCGATGGTGTACGCGCCGACGGCGGCGGCCCACAGGGTGGCGGCGCCGACGGCGAGGGCCCGTGAGCGGTTGGGGACGACGAGGACCAGGCCGAGGGCGATCCCGAGGGCGAGGGTGGTCTGGACGCTGGGGAAGCCGCTCGGGACGAGGGCGCCGGCGGTGTCGACGGTCCGGGGGCGGGGGGCGTACCGCTGGAGGAGTCCGGTGACGGCGAGGGCGGTGACGACCCCTCCGGCGGCGGCGCCGGTGAGGGCGTACCGCTTGCGTATGAGGCCGACGGCGAGGAGGACGACGCAGCCGAGGACCAGGGAGAACGTGGTGAGCCCGGCGAGCGAGGGGTGGTCGCGGAGCACCGCGACGGCGACGGCGTCGGCTCGGCGGCCGGTCACGGCGGCGTCGCCCCAGCGGCGGCCGGTCGCGGTGAGCACGAGTCCCGCGTAGACGACCGTGAGGAGGAGGACGGCCCCGAGGCAGGCACGGCGGGTCCGGGTGCGGACCCGCGCGCTGAACGAGCCGGCGGCCTCGCCGGCCACGGCGGCGTACCACCAGGTGTCGGCGTTCTTGGGCGGCCTCGGGGAGCCGCCGGTGCGGAGCCTGTCGTAGGAAGCCATGCCCCGATTCGAACCCACGCCCGGCCGTGGCGCCCGCTGGAGGCACCCGAACGACACGCCGGGCGACGGCGTCCGCCCCGGCCGTGCGGACGGGCGGCCCCGGTGGGCGGTGCCGGGTGGGCGGTGTCAGGCGGCGGGAGCCGGGCGCTGGGACAGGGTCAGCAGGATCATCCCGGCGAGGAGCAGGCCCAGGGCGGCCCCCTGGGCGACGGCGCCGATCCCGCGGGGGGCGATCAGGGCCGTGGACGCCTGGAAGGCCGCCGAGCCCGCCACCGTGACCATCGCCCAGCCGAAGAGCCGGGGGCGGTGGACCCACCGCCGCTGCCAGGGCATCACCCAGCCCGTGCGGAGAGCGGCCACCCCGCCGGCCACCAGCAGTGCCGCGAGCACGGCGCTCGGGATCGCGAGATTCCAGGACACGGTCCACCCCCCGTCTCTCCGGCCCCACGCCGGAGGACGACGCGATCATGCCACGGCGAGGGGGCGCGCACGATCGCGGCGGCGGGTGCCGTACAGCGTGAACGCCGTGTTCACCAGGGCGACATGACTGAGCGCCTGGGGCATGTTGCCGAGCTGCCGGCCGGCCACCGGGTCCCATTCCTCGGCGAGGAGCCCGACGTCGTTGCGGACGTCGAGGAGCCGCTCGAAGACGGTCCGGGCCTCGTCCGCACGGCCGGTCATCGCGAGCGCGTCGGCGTACCAGAACGTGCAGGCCACGAAGGTCCCCTCGGTGCCGCCGAGGTCGTCGAGCTCGTGCGTGCCGCCGTCACTGACGTCTCCGTACCGGCGCAGGAAGCCGTGGTCGTCGAGCCGTCCCATCGCCCGGACGGTGCCGAGGACGCGCGGGTCGGCGGCCGGGAGGAAGCCGAGCCGGGGGATCAGCAGGGCGGTGGCGTCGACCTGCCGGCTTCCGTAGTACTGGGTGAACGAGCCCTGTTCCTCGCTCCACCCCCGGGCGCAGACCTCCGCGTGCAGTTCGGCGCGGAGCGCCTGCCAGCGCGCGACGGAGCCGCGCAGTCCGGCGACGCGGGCGAGACGGACGGCCCGGTCGGCGGCGACCCAGGCCATGACCTTGGAGTGGACGAAGTGGCGGCGCGGGCCCCGGACTTCCCAGATGCCCTCGTCGGGCTCCTGCCAGCGCTCGCCGAGGTACTCCAGGAGGGAGGCGACCAGGGACCAGGCCGCGGGGGCGAGGGACACTCCGGCGCGCACGGCGGAGTAGACGGTGCTGAGGACCTCGCCGTAGACGTCGAGCTGGAACTGCCCGAAGGCCGCGTTGCCGAATCTGACGGGGCGTGAGTTCTCGTAGCCCGGAAGCCAGTCGGCGTCGGTCTCGGCGAGCCTCCGCTGCCCCTCGACCCCGTACAGCGGCTGGAGGTCGGCGGGATCGCCCGCGACGGCGCGCAGTAGCCAGTCGGTCCAGGCCAGCGCCTCCCCTCGGTAGCCGCCGCGCAGCAGGCAGGAGAGGGTGAAGGTGGAGTCGCGCAGCCAGCAGAAGCGGTAGTCCCAGTTGCGGTGGCCGCCGATGGACTCGGGGAGGGAGGCGGTGGCGGCGGCGACGATGCCGCCGGTGGGGGCGTAGGTGAGGGCCTTGAGGGTGAGCAGGGAGCGGATCACGGCCTCGCGCGCGGGCCCCTCGTAGCGGAGGGCGGCGGCCCAGTCGTTCCAGAAGGCGAGGGTGCGGCAGAGGGCGGCGGCGACGTCCCCGGGGGACGCGGGCGGCGGGGCGGGGGCGTGCGAGGGGCGCCAGCCGAGGACGAACGCGACCCGTCGGCCGGCGGTGACGCTGAACTCGCAGGTCGTGCGCTCCGGGGTGACGTCGAGTTCGACGCCGGGTCCGCAGGAGAGGTGGGCGGCGTCGGGTCCGGCGACGGAGACGACGGTGTGCCGGTCCGTCGAGCGGGTCCAGGGCACGATGCTGCCGTGGTGGAAGCGGACCCTCAACTCGCCCCGTACGGCGACGCGTCCGGTGACCCCCTCCACGACGCGCACGATCCTCGGGGCGCCTTCGCCCGAACAGCGCGGCGGCATGAAGTCGGTGACCCGGACGGTTCCGGAGAGGGTCTCCCACACGGTGTCGAGGACGAGGGTGTCGCCGCGGTAACTCCGGCGCGTGCAGCGGCTTCCGCCGACGGGTGCGATGATCCAGCGGCCGTGCCCGGCGTCCCCGAGGAGGGCCGCGAGACAGGCGGGCGAGTCGAAGCGCGGCGCGCACCACCAGTCGACGGACCCGTCGGTCCCGATGAGCGCGGCGGTCTCCAGGTCACCGACGAGGGCGTAGTCTTCAATTCGCCCTGCCATGACCGGATTGTATTCCTCTCGGAGACCGCGTGCAGAAATCGACGGCGGAACCGCGGACCGGTCCTCGCGGAAGTCCGCGTGTTCTTCCGCTCTTGTTGACGGCGCCACCGCCGCGCAGGATTCTGAAGAATGCGGGCGTTCGCCCGAGGGGCCGAACCGACGAGTGAGGCCGTACCGATGAGTAGCGGTTCCCGATGAGCAGCGATTCGCATCCCCTGCGACGGTCGACCGACCGGACGCCCCGCTCCGGCACCCGGACGGTGACGCTCGTGCTCACGGTCCGCCCCGGTCACGCGCGGCCGGGCGCGGCGCTCGACCGGCTCCTGGACCAGGTGCCGTCGAGCGTGCGGGAGGTCGTGCTGATCGGCGGCCCCACCGGGCAGGGCGCCGCGCGCGAGGGCATGGACGTGCGGCGGCTCGGGGACTGGGACTTCACGCGGGGCGACATCCCGCACGCGGCCCTGCTCGCGGCGACCGGGGACCTGGTCGTGCTCATGAACGCCGACGGAAGCATGTCGCCGCACGAGATCCCGCATTACCTGCATTACCTGGAGAGCGGTTACGACTTCGTGAAGGGCTCGCGTTTCATCGCGGGCGGCGATTACGCCGACTATCCGCTCTCCCGTCGTCTCGGGCACCGCGCGCTGCTGCGGGTCGCCCGCCGCCTCTACGGTCAGCACCTCACGGATCTCTGGTACGGGTTCTGTGCGTTCCGGCGGCCTTTCGTGGACCTCCTGGACCTGCGCGAGGACGGCGTCGAGCTCGGGGCCGAACTCGTCACGCACGCGCTGCACTACGGGCTGCGCGTCGCCGAGGTGCCGAGCCTCGAACTGCCGCGCCGCCCGGCGGGACGGCACGGCCCGCCGCATCCCCGCACGGTCCGCGACGGCGCCCGGATCCTCGGCACCCTCCTCGACGAGCGGCCGCACAACGCCCTGTCGCGGCTCGCGCACGGACCGTTCCGCGGCTCCCGCGACTCCTCCGTTTGACGAACCACTCCCCCGGATGCTAGGGCTTAAAGAAGCAACATTTCAGGACAAACCAGACCCTGAGCGCACACCCTCGGCAGGGTCGGTTGACGGAGAGGCTCGTCGTGACCTCACATCCCCTCAGCCGAACACCGGTGGCACCCGTTCCGCACCCGCTGCGACGCGTGACCGACTGGCCCCTCGCCGATGCCCGGCGCCGCTCGCTCTGCCGCTCCCCGCACCGTCCGACCGCGCACCCGGCCCGCCGGGCCTCCGACCGGATCGGCCCCGGCGCCCCTCCGCCCCGGAGCCGGGCCTGCCGGCCGCGCGGCGCCGCGCGGCGGCGGCGGGCCCGTACGGCCCACACGCGCACCGCACGCCGCGGGCGCGGCTCGGGCCGAAGCGCCGGCCCATCGGGCTCACCCGTCCGACCCCGCTCATCCGGTTCACCGGGTTGCCACGGCCCGGCCGGTCCGTCCGGCCCCGCTGACGGCGGCACCGCCCGCCGCGCCCCCGTCCACGCCCCCATCCCCCGCGCGCCCGTGCGCCCCGCGCCCCGCGCCTTCCCCCGAGGAGGCGAGGCGTGATGGCCGCCGCACGCACCCACGCACCGCTCCCCCGCCGGCTCGTCCGCCCGCCGGTGGAACTGGAACTCCTGATCCCCGCGTTCAACGAGCAGCGCCGGCTGCCGTCGACCGTGGCCGCCAGCGTCGACTACCTGACCGCACGGCCGTGGTCCTCCGCTGTCGTCGTCGTCGACAACAACAGCGCCGACGGCACGCTCGACGTCCTCGGACGCTTCGCCGACTCCCCCGTCCCGGTCCACGCCATCGGCTGCAGCGACCAGGGCAAGGGCGCGGCGGTCCGGCGCGGGATCGAGACCTCCTCGGCCCGGTTCATCGGCTTCGCCGACGCCGACAACGCCACCCCGGTGGACACCCTGGACCGGGTCATGCGGCTGCTGCGGCAGGGCCACGGCGCCGTCATCGCCTCCCGCCACGCGCCCGGCGCGCGCCTCGACGTGGAGCAGCCGCTGCTGCGGCGCGGCGGCGGCCTGCTCTTCCGCACCCTCGCGCACCTCTCGCTGCCCGGTGTCGCCGACACCCAGTGCGGCTTCAAGTTCTTCCCCGGGCCGCTGGCCCGGGAGATCGCGCGGGACTGCCGCATCGACGGATTCGCCTTCGACGTCGAACTGCTCGCCCGGGTGGTGCGGGCCGGTCGGGACGTCGTGGAGGTGCCGGTGGTCTGGCACGACGTCCCCGGTTCGACGTTCTCGGCCCGGCGCGACGGACTGCGCTCGATGGCCGATCTCGTCCGGATCTCGCTGGCCCGGTGATCGCCATGACCGCACTCGACCGGCTCGCCCGTACCGACCTCGCCTTCCTCAACTGGCGCGACCCGTCCCATCCGGACGCGGGCGGAGCCGAGGCGTACTGCTGGGAGATCGCCCGGCGGTTCGCGGCGGCCGGAGCCCACGTCACCTTCGTCTCGTCGCGCTACCCGGGCTCCCGTGCCCGGGAGTACCGGGACGGGATCCGCGTCGTGCGCGCCGGCGGCACCTTCGGCGTGTACGCGTCGGCCGCCGCCCATCTCCTGCGGAACCGTCACGCGTACGACGCCGTGGTCGACTTCCAGAACGGGATCCCGTTCTTCTCCCCGATGTTCACACCGCGCTGGACCGCCGACATCTGCGTCATCCACCACGTGCACCAGAGGCAGTTCGACACCCGGTTCCGCTGGCCCCTGAACTCCGTGGGGCGGGTCCTGGAGAAGCAGGTCAGCCGGCGGGTCTACCGCGGCCGGCCGGTGGTGGTCGTCTCGCCCTCCACCCGTGAGGGCGCCCGGCGCGAACTCGGCTTCGGCAATCCGATCCACATCGTCCCCAACGGGCGCCCCGGCCCCGCGCCCACGCCCCCGGCCGGACACCGCTCCGCCGTCCCCGCGCTGACCGTCGTCAGCCGGCTCGTCCCGCAGAAGCGGGTCGACCTGATCCTGCGGGCCGTGCCCGCGCTCCTGCGCCGGCGCCCCGAGCTGCGCGTCGACCTGTGCGGCGACGGACCCGAGGCGGAGCGCCTGCGGAAGCTCGCCGCCGAACTGGGCGTGGGATCCGCCGTCGTCTTCCACGGACACGTCACCGAGGAGCGCAAGCAGGAGCTGTTCCACAAGGCGTGGCTGACGGTGGTGCCGTCCGTCGCCGAGGGCTGGGGGCTCGCCGTCATCGAGGCGAACACCGTCGGCACCCCCGCCCTCGCCTTCGACGTGCCGGGGCTGCGGGACGCGATCCGGCCGGGCGTCAACGGCTGGCTGCTCGAACCCGGCGCCGATCTCGCGGAAGGCGTCGCCGCCGCCCTGGACGCGCTGTCCACGGCGGAGGCGCGGCGGCTGGCCGCACTCCGGTGCCGGGCCTGGGCCGCGGCCTTCTCCTGGGACGCCAGCGCCGAGCGGCTCGCGCAGGTCGTCCTGGAGGACCTCCACCGCATCCACCGCCACCGGCGCTCCCGGCGCGGCGCGAGCGACCTGTCCGTGCTCACCCGCTTCACCTCCCCCGACCCGGACGCGACCGAGCGGGCGGTACGGGGCTCCCTGCGCCAGACCGACGTCTGGCGGCGCGAGGGCGACGCCTTCCGGCTCCTCCTCCACGGCTGCGACGAGGTGCGGGCGCTGAGCGCCCTGCGCCGCCTCGACGTCGCCGACGCCGACATCTGCCTGGCGAACGGCCACGACGTCCTGCTCGGTACGGCGGAGACCGGCGACGGGTCCGCCACGGGCCGGGCCCAGGGCGGGCGGCCGTGAAGCCCGCCGGCTCCGTCACCAGCCGCCCGGAGGTCCACCCGGACGAGGTCACGGCGGTGCACGGCGCGCGCTGGATCGCCACCGCCGTGGTCGTGGTCGGCGCGGTGAACTACGCGTACTCCCTGATCCTCACCCGGCTCCTGGACGTCTCCGGGTACGCCACCTTCGCCGCGGGCCAGGGCCTCATCGTCTGCACCGCCGCGGTGGCCGTGGTCACCGTGCCGTGGATGCTCGCGCAGGCCCTGGCACGCGCCCGTTCGGACGGCGAGCGCGGCGAGGCGGTCCGCTTCGCCGTGGTCACGGCCTTCGCGGGCGGCACCGTCGCGGCGGTCGTGGTGGCGGCCGTGTCCATGGAGTTCGCGAGCGCGGTGACGACCCTGGTCATCGCCGGCGCCACCATGGCCGTCTACGTCACCCGGGTGAGCGCGGGCTGGCTCCAGGGCACCGAGCGGCTGCGGACGCTGGCCGTCCTCACCGCCCTGGAGGCCGCCCTCAAGTTCGGTGTGGGCCTGTTCTTCGTCACCGCCCTCGGCATGGGCGAGACCGGCGCCCTCGCGGCCTTCGGGATCGCCGTCCTGCCGTACGTCTTCTTCCGGCCGCGCCACTACCACGGCGTGCCGCGCCGCCCGTGGCGGGCGGTGAGCGCCGACCGGCGGCTGTGGCGGCGGGCGATGGGCGTCGCCTCGATCCAGGGCGTGGTCGCGATGCTCGCTGCCGTGGACATCGTGCTCGTCGCGATGCTGCCCACCGACCGCGCGGCCGCGGCCAGTTACCAGGCGGCCGTGATGCTCGGCCGCGTCCCGCTCTTCCTCGCGAGCGCCGTCTCCATCGCCTTCCTGCCCGCGCTGTCGCGGCGACGGGCGGGCGACCCCCTCACGGCGAGCGCGCTGCGGATGTACCTCACGGTGGCACTGCCGCTGACGGTGGTGGCCGCGACGGCGCCGGGCGCCCTGCTCACCATGATCTTCCCCCCGGGGTACTCCATGGTCTCCACCCTGCTGACCTGCACGGCGGCGTCGGGCCTGGCGCTCGGCGCGCTCGCCCTGCTCGTGACCTTCGCCCAGGCGGTCAACGACTACGGCTGCCTGCGGACGCTCCTCGCCGGTCTCGCCGTGTACGTGACGGCCCTGCTGACCGGCTGGGCCCTCGGCGGCGTGCTCGGGATGGCGGTCGGCGGACTGTGCGGGACCGTCACGGCCCTGGTGCTGATCGCGGTGCGGCATGCCCGCCGCCACGGCTTCGGGGTGGCGGAGCGGCCCTTCGGCCGGGTGGTGCTGCCGCTGCTCGCGCTCGCTGCGGCCATGGCGCTGCTCAGCCCCCACACCCTCGCCTGGTTCGGCGCCGCCCTGGTGGTGACGACCGTCGCGCTGTGGCGCTTCTTCGGACGGCGCGGCTCGCCCGTCCCGGCGGCCGGCGCCGCCGGGGAGGCGGCCGGGACCGCGCTCCCGGACCCGGCCGCCGAGTCCGGCCCGGGCCGCCCCGGAACACGGGAGCCGGTCCCCGGCGAGCGGCCGACAGCACGGGCCCCGGCCCACGACGAGCGGACCGTGCCGCTGCTCGTCGACGCCGTGTGGCGGGGCCGGGTCCGGCCCGCCGGCGACGAGGAGTTGCTCGGCGCGCTGGCCGCGGCCCGGCTCAACCAGGTGGAGGGCCGGCTGGCCCGCGCCTATCCCCGGCAGCTCGCGTCGACCCTCGAAGAGGTGGAGAGCGCGACCGGTCTGTTCCGGCGGAACCTCGTGGAGTCCACGGACCGGCTGCGGACGGCGGGCATCCCGACCGTCCTGATCAAGGCCGACCTCGGCGGGGACTACGTGTACGGCAACTTCGACCTGGTGGTGCCCCCGGGACGGCTCCCGGCGGCGCAGGCCGCCCTCGACGGCTGGTACGCGCACCGCACAACGTACTGGCTGGAGCGCACCAGCAAGGTGCTCCTGGAACCCGCGCGGGGCCCCGCGGCGCATCTGCACGGATCGGTCTCGTGGTTCGGCGTCCCGGTGGTGCCCACCGAGCGGCTCTTCGCGCGCGCCGAGCGGCCGGTCCACGCCGACGGCGAGGCCGACGGATACGCCTGGCTGACGCCGTGTGCGTCCGACCGGCTGCGGATCTGGCTGGCGCACGCCCTCTTCCAGAACCTCACTCTGGACCTCTCCGAACTCCTCGCGCTGCGGGCGCTGCTGCGGCCCGAGGTGATCGCGGAGGCCCGCCGGGAGGCCGCCCGCGAAGGCTGGAGCACGGGCGGCCGTGCGGCGCTCGAAGTCGCCGTCGAGGCGATGGCGCGGCTGGACCGGGGCGAGCCCGTCCCGCTGCCGCTGCCGCTGCCCGTGGGAACCTCGCTCCGGGCCGGGGCCGAGCACTCCGGGCACCTCCTGGGCGCGGGCCGGATCCGGGCCGCGACCCGTGAGGCGTCCCTGCGCGTCCCCCTGGTGATGGCCAAGAAGCTGCGGAGGCGGGTGCCATGACGACGATCCGAGGCCCTCTGCTCGTCGCGGTGTCGGGACCGGACGGCGCGGGCAAGTCCTCGCTGGTGCGACGGCTCTCGACCCTGCTCCGCGAGCGCGGGATCACCGTCGTCACGACCCACTGCTACGGCTGCTTCCTGTGCCGCTCGTTCACGGTCCCGCCCCGCGCCGGGGAGGCCGGGGACCCGGGCGGGGACCGCCGGGCCCGGCGCGCCTCGGATCCCGAGGGCCGGGGTTCCCGGCGGCGCGCCGCCCACGCGTTCCTCGACGCGGGCGAGCTCGCGGCCCGGATCGCCGCGGCCCGGCTGCTCGTGCGCGCGCGGGCCCGCGGCGGGCCGGCCGTCGTCGTGACGGACCGCGGGCCGCTCGACGGGCTGGTGAAGTTCGACCTGCCGGTCGCCTCCCGGGCGGCGTCCGTCTTCCGCCGGATCGCCGGCCGCTACGGTCTGACCCTGCTGGTGGAGACCGGGCCCGAGACTCTGCGGGGCCGCGGCTGGGAGGAGATCGCGGGGCCGCCGACCGTCTGGTGGGCCCGCTACCGGAGCTGGTCGCGGCGGCTGCCGGGGATCGCGCACCTCGACGGCGAGCGGGCCCCGTCCCTGGTGGCGGGCACGGCCCTGGAGCGGATCCTCGACGAGGTACGGGCACGGGAGCGGACGGCCGGCGAGCCGGAGAGCGGCGCGGCCGGGGACCGGCGGCACGTGGTGCTGTCGATCTACGACGACGCGGACAACCCCGCGTACCGGGGCGGCGGGGCGCTGGTGGTCGGCAAGGTGGCGCGTCGGCTCGCCGAGGACTTCCGGGTGACGGTCGTGACGGCGGGCCGCCGCGGCGGCACCGAGGACCGGGACGGCATCCGGTACGTCCGGCTGCCGGTGGGCCGGGCCGGACCGCGCGCCGGACAGCTGCTGTTCCTCGCGGTGCTGCCCTTCGTGGCCCGCCGGATCCCGCACGACCTGTGGCTGGAGAGCTTCACTCCCCCGTTCTCGACGAGCTTCCTGCCCCTGACGACGGGCGCCCCCGTGGTCGGCATCGACCAGGGACGCAGCGCGGAGACGCTGTCGGACCGCTACCACCTGCCCTTCTTCCTGGTCGAGCGGCTCGGGCTGCGCTGCTACCGGCACCTCGTGGCCCTGAACGCCGCCGACGGCGCGGCGATCCGCAGGCACAGCCCGCGGGCCGACGTGCAGGTCATCCCCAACGGGGTGGAGCAGCGCGGGCTCGACGAGTCCCTGCTCGGGTCCGGGCAGTTCATCCTCTACTTGGGCCGGATCGACACCTGGGTCAAGGGCCTCGACCTGCTGCTCGACGCCTACGACCGGGCCCGGCCCCCGCTCGACCTGCTGCTCGCGGGCAGCGGCACCCCCGCCGAGGAGCGCCGCCTCGCCGCGCTGGTCGCCGCGCACGACCGCGGTCCGGAGCCCCGGATCCACTGGGTGGGCTTCGCCGACGGGGAGCGCAAGCGCCAGCTGCTGCGCGACAGCGCCTTCCTGGTGATGCCCTCGCGGCACGAGACCTTCGGCCTGGTGGCCCTGGAGGGCATGTCGTACGGCAAGCCCGTGCTCCACTTCGACCTGCCCGCGCTGCGCTGGATGCGCGACGGCGGCGACTTGACCGTGCCGCCCTTCGACATGGCGGCGTTCGGGGCGCGCATGACCGAGCTGTCCACGGACACGGCGCTGCGCCGCCGGCTGGGCCACCGCGCCGGGATCGCGGCGCGGCACTACACGTGGGACGAGATGACGGGCCGCTATCTGGCCCTGGCCCACCGACTTCTGGACTCACCCGCCGCCGCACGGCGGCCGAGGAAGAGGGGTGCGTCATGGCAGACGACCCGCTGACGGGCTTCGTCCGGACCCTCGTCGGCTCCTGCGTCCCGGTGCTCGTGCTGTCGCCGCACCTGGACGACGCGGTCCTGTCCTGCGGCGCCCTGCTGGGCTGGGCGGGACGGCGGGCCCCGGTGACGGTCGCCTCGCTGTTCACGGAGGCCACGCCGCCGCCGTACACCCTCTCGGGCCGGACGTACCTGAAGCAGACCCGTGCCGGGGACGCGGAGGAGCTGTTCGCCGAGCGGCGCGCGGAGGACCTGCGGGTCCTGGAGCTGCTGGGCGTCGACCCGCACCACGCGGGCCTGGTCGACGGGCTGTTCCGGCGGCTGCCGCGGCCCCGCCCGGGCACCGGGGGGCTGGCCCGGCTGCTGCCCGAGGTGGCGCACGTGTACCCGACGTACCGGCTGCACCTGACCCGGGGCCGGGTCTCCGCGCACGACGCCGCGATCCTGCGCGCGGTCGCGCAGACCATCGACGACCTGCTTCCCGCCGGCTCCGGCGGCCTGGTCCTCGCGCCCCTGGCCGTGGGCGGCCACGCCGACCACGTCCTGGTCCGGACCGCCGCCGAGCGCAGCGGCCGCCGGGTCGTGTACTACAGCGACTTCCCGTACAACCAGTCGGCCGCCGCCGACGCGGAGTTCACCCGCGGGCACCGGCTGGTGGCCCGCGCCTGGGAGCGGGACCTCGACCGGAAGGCCGAGCTGGTCCAGGGCTACCGGACGCAGGCCGACGCGCTGTTCCCCGGGGGCCGCGTCCCGCGCGTGCCCGAGGTGTACCTGGTGCCCGAGTCGGACTCCGGGGCCGTGCCCCGGACCGCCACCCGGCCGCCCGGCACCCGGGCCAGGACCGCCGGGGGTGTGCCGTGACCGTCCCGCGCACCGCACCCGCGCCCGCCGGAACCGCGCGCACGAGGTCGCCGCTCCCGCGCCCGCGCCTGCCCCGGGGCCCCGTCCCGGCCGGCGTGTACGCGGCCCTGGCCGCGCTGCTCACGGTGGCGCTGCGCCTGGTGGAGATCGGGCGGGCCGGGGACGTGTTCATCGACGAGCCGATCTACCGGCGCCTCGGCGACAGTGCCGCCGCCGGCGGCTTCCCCCGCACCGGCGAGGGCCTGTTCTTCCTGCACCCGCCCGGCTACTTCTACCTGGAGGCGGGCTGGACCAAGCTCGTCGGCGGACACGCGGACATCATCGCGGGCGTGCACTCCTCCCGGGTGCTCAACTCCCTGCTCGCCGGGGTCACCGCGGCCCTCCTCGTCCTCCTCGTCGCCAGGGTCCGCTCGCCCCGCGCGGGCGCGCTCGCCGGGCTGGTGTTCGCCCTGGACCAGTTCTGCATCCGGCAGAACGACCGGGTGCTCCTGGAGACGGCCACGATGATGTGGATCCTCGCCGGCTATCTGGTCCTGGTGGGGCTCGCCCGCACCGATCCGCCCGGCCGCCCCCGTGCCCGCGCCCTGCTCGCCGGTCTCTTCCTCGGTCTCGCGGTCCTGACGAAGGACCACGCGGCGCTGATCACCGTGCTGCCGCTGCTCGCCGCCCTGGCGCTCGGATGGGGGCCGCCCCGGCGCCTGCTGGCGCTGACGCTCACGGTGACGCTGCTTCCCTACACCGTGTACGTGAGCCTCGTCGCGGGCTTCGGGCACTTCGACGGCTTCTGGGAGGCGAAGACCTCCGGCGTGCGGCGGCTCCTCGGGATGGTGCAGGAGACGGGCTTCAACGCGGCGGGCACCCCCTCGCTCTCGGGCCGGCTCCTCGACGAACTCCCGGGCTACGCGGGCACGTACCTGCTGCTCGCCCTGACCCCGGTGGCCCTGGTGCTGCTGTGGCGGCGCAAGGAGCCCGTGTACCGGCTGCTCACGCTCTTCCAGGCCTCCGCCATCGTCACCCTGGGGTACGCGCTGACCCTGGGGACGCTGGAGGAGCAGGCCCTGTACCTGCTGTTCGTGCCCAACCTGGTGGCGCTCGCCGTGACCGTCCGCGTGCCGTCCCGGCACCGCCGGGTGCTGCGCGCGGCGGCCGTCGGCGCGCTGGTCGCCGTGCTCGCCACGCCCGCCGCCGTGTACGCCCAGAACCGGTGGACGGCCGACGACGGCTTCCAGCGCCTGCGGGCCTACCTGCTCACGCACGTCCCGGCGGGCACCGCCGTCGTCACGGTCGACGGGCAGCGGACCCGGGGCGTGACGGACTGGGTCCTCGAGGACACCTACCGGCTCGGCCACTGGGTGACGCCCGGCGAGCGCGCCGCCGAGGGCGCCCGCTACCTGGTCGTGCCGTGGCGGGTCATCGAGCAGGGGTACGGCCGCTCCACGCCCGCCGAGGTGCGGCGGCTGACGGGCGGGCTGCCGCCCGTGGTCGCCTACCACGGACCGACGTACGGCACGCTCGCCCTGTACCGGCTGCCGTCGTCGCCGCCCGGGCCCGACCTCACCCGCCTCGTCGTGCCCGGTGCGGCGGCCGGGCCGCTGCTCCCGGCGCCGGGGCCGCTCCCGGCGGAGGTGCCCGATGCGCCGCGGTGAGCGGCGGCCCCGTGTCCTGCTCCTGACCAGCAGTCCGCTGGACGGGTCGGAGGGCTGTGACGTGCGGCTCGCCTCCGACGTGCTCGGGTCGCTGCCCGGCGTGGACTTCGTGTGGTTCACCCAGTGGCCGAACGGGCGACAGCCCACGCCCGACCGCGGCCGGCCGGTCCGCATCCTGTCCCGGGACGGTGTGCCGCACATCCCCGAGCGGGTGCAGTCCGCGGGCGCCGGTGCCCTGTTCGCGCACCGGGTCGACCTCGTGCACGCCTTCCTGACCATCGGCCGCACCTTCCCGGCCTTCTCCTGGCTGCGCCCGCTGCTGCTGGGCGGACGGCCGGTCGTGCACACCGTGCCCGGCGTGATGGACAACCGCTATCTCCGGCGCACCCGTCCCCTCGGGACGACGGTCGCCCTGTCCGAGTCGATGGCCCGCAGGCTGCGGGCCGCCGACTTCGGCGACGTCCGGGTCGTACCGCCCATGATCGGCCTCGACGAGTGGCCGTACCTGCCGCGCCCCGAGGGGTTCCCCGCGGTCCTCTTCGCCGGGCACCACGATCCGCACGGCGGGGCGGAGACCGCGATCGAGGCGGCGGCCGAGGCGCATCGGGAGGGAGCCAGGTTCCGGCTGGTCCTCGCGATGCGGGGGCGGCCCGGGCAGGACAGCGAGGCCCTCGACGAGGCGCTGCGGGAACGGGCCGGCGCGGCCGGGCTGCCCGACGTCGAGGTGCTCGGGTACGTCGACGACATGCACGCCCTGCTGGCCTCCGTCCAGGTGCTCCTGTTCCCGCCGGCCGTGCTCGGCGGCAAGGCGGACATCCCGCTCACCGTGCTCCAGGCGCTGGCCTCCGGGCGGCCGTCGATCCTCAGCGACCTTCCCCAGTTCGCCGACTTCGGCCATGCCGTGCTGCGCGCCCCCGCGGGCGACGGGCGCCGCACGGGGCAGCAGCTGGCGTGGCTGCTGGGCCAGCCGCGCTCCTGGGACATGCTGGCGGAGCGGGGCCGCGCCCTGGTCGAGGACCACTTCGGTCCCGAGCGGTTCGCCGCCCGGTACGCGGCGCTCTACCGGGAGCTGCTGTCGTGACGGCGCCGTGGTGGACGGGGTCCCGCGGTCTGCCGGGGACCCTGGTGTTCCTCGCGGTGCTCGTGCTGCTCGTGGGGGCGCTCGGGGGGCTGCGGCGCGAGGATCCGCGCCCGGCACCGTACTGGTACGGCACGCTCCAGACCGATCCGGAGCGGGCGCGCACCGAGTACGAGCACGGCATCCGGGTCGCGCACCTGCAGATCGACTGGAGCCGGCTCGAACCGGAGCAGGGCGTGTACGACGAGGGGTACGCGCGCGAGGTACGGGACCAGGTCGCCGTCTTCCGGGACGCGGGGCTGCTCGTCGAGGCGGGTCTGGGGCTCAACCACGCACCGTCCTGGCTGCCGGACGCCTATCCGGAGTCGGTCTGGATCGACCAGTACGGGCGGCGGTCCACGGCCACCCCGAACATCGTGTTCAGCGAGCCGGTGCGCGAGGGGGTCGCCGGCTACGTGCGCGCGGTGGACCGCCTGATCGGCCTCGACACCTTCTGGGCCGTGCGCCTCGGCGTCAACGAGAGCGGCGAGTTCACCTATCCGGCTCCGTCGGCGGATGGCGAGGGCCGGGCCGCGTTCTGGGCGTACGACAGCCATGCCCAGGCGAGTTCCCCGTTCCCGGGCTGGCGGCCCGGTGAAGGCACCTACCACGGGCGGCCGTTCACCTCCGAGGAGGCCGCCCGCTGGTACGACTGGTACGAGGGGGCCCTCGCCGGGGCCGTGAACTGGCAGATCGACCTGTACACCTCGCTCGGCTACCGGGGGCAGCTCAAGGTCCTCGTGCCCGGAGCCGGCTTCTACCCCTCCGACCTGCGGGCGGCCGTCGGCGCCCGGCTGGCCGGCTCGCCGGCGATCGGGCTCGTCGGCCGCGGGGCGGGCTTCTTCCGGACGCTGGCCCTGGTCGAGCAGCGGGACACGGTACGGATCGTGACCACCGCCCTGGTGGACGGCACGGGCAGGCCCCGGGACAACGGCTGCACGCCCGCCGACGCCCGGGTCGACGTGGCCGCGCCGGGCGACGCGGCGGTGCGCGCCTGGTCCTCGGCGCGGTGGGTCACGGCGGTGGCCCGGAGCGCGGGCTTCACCCGGCTGGCCGGGGAGAGCGCCGGGCCGCAGATCGCCCCGTACCACGACGGGGTGACGGACACGGCGTACCGGCAGATGGCGTCCTGCGGGCTCGAGGGCATGATGTGGGCCTTCGACCGGCACCTGTACGACGGGACGCCCGGGTCCTCGCTCGACCGGTACGCCGAGACGATCCGGAGTCACCCCTGAGCCGTTGCGCCGGGCGCGCCCGGCCGTTCGGCCGTGAGCAGCAGGATGCCGGTGTCCCCGTACTCGGGCAGGGTGCGGTCCTTGGCGAGCCGGGTGATGCGCAGGCCGGTGGTGCGGGGGAGGAACACGGCCCGCAGGGCGGTGTCGTCGACGGGGCAGGCGGGCCAGACCGGGCCGGTGCCGATGCGGTAGCTCGGCATGCGTTCCATGAAGGCCGCGAGGAGGGTCCCGCCGGGGCGCACGGCGCGGACGAAGGCGTCGCAGACGGCGGTGAACTCGGCGAAGTCCTCGGTGACGCTCTCGGCGACGAAGTTCATCGAGGCGAGGTCGTAGGTCCCCGGGGCCAGGTCGGCGGCGGTGCCCCGCAGGACGCGCACCCGTCGCAGCGCCTCGGCGCACCCCTCCGGGAGGGCGGGGTCGAGGGAGCGGCAGAGGACGTAGAAGGGATCCCAGCTGGTGTCGATGCCGTGGTCGAGCTGTGCGCGCAGATAGCGCACACTGGCGGCGCTGGGCTCCAGGGCGTCGATCCCGAGGCTGGCGGCGCCGGCGAGCATCAGCGGGTACAGGTTGGGGCCCGCGCCGAGTTCCAGGGTGCGGGGCAGGCTGCCGGGGGCGAACCGCCGGTAGACGGCGGCGTGGTGCGTGATGACGCCGATGTCGCAGGGGTGGAGCCGGCGGTAGTTCTCGGCGAGGTAGTCGTCGACCGGCCAGGCGTTCCAGTCGGCGTCCCGGTTGCGGCGGATCCGGCCCGTCTCCCCGGGGAGCGGCGGACGGGGGACCTTCACTCCTCCGCCGTCCTTCCCGCGGTGACGGGACGCGTGGTCGCGGCGGGCTGCAGGGTGAAGCGCGCGGCGAGTTCCGTGAGGGCGGCGCACAGCTGCTCGATCTCCTCGTCGGTGTTGGCTGCGGTGATCTGGATGCGGAAGCCCACCCGGTCGCGCGGGACGAGCGGGTAGGACGCGAGGGTGACGTAGATGCCGTGCTCCCAGAGGAAGGCGGCGACGGCGTCGAGGTCCGCGGCGTCGCCGAGCGGGATCTCGATGATCGGCAGGCCGTCCGTGTTGGGGGTGTCGATGCCCAGGGCCCGCACATGGGCGAGGACGCGGGCCGTCATGCGGTACAGCCGGGCCCTGATCTCGTCGCCGCGCTCGTCGTTGACGTCGAGTCCGGCGAGGGCGGTGGCGAGCGAGGCGGTCGGCGAGGGACCCGAGTACAGGTACGGGGCCGCCGCCACCTTGAGGTGGTCCTTGAGCCACTTCGGTACGGCGAGGAAGGCCAGCAGCGAGGAGAAGGCCTTGGAGAAGCCGCCGACCAGGACCAGGTTGTCGTAGGTCTCGCCGAAGTGGCGGACGATGCTGTTCCCGCGGGAGCCGTACGGGCTGCTCTCGCCGGGGCGGCGCTCCCCGATGACGCCGAAGCCGTGGGCGTCGTCGACGTACAGCAGGGCTCCGTTCTCGCGGCAGACGCGGGCCAGGACCGGCAGGTCGGGGAAGTTGCCGGTCATGCTGTTGACGCCGTCCATGCAGACGAGCCGGCCGGCGTCGGCGGGCGCGCCGCGCAGCAGCGCGGCCAGTTCGTCCGGCCGGTCGGCGCGGAAGCGGTGGATCTCGGCGCCCTGCCCGCGGGCGCCGACGGCGCCGTCGTACACGGTCCGGTGGGCCTGCGCCTCGACGAAGACCTGTCCGGTGCCGGCGAGCAGCGGGATGACGGACTGGTGGATGAGGGTGATGGTCGGCAGCAGCAGGGTGTCCGGGGCGCCGAGGAGCTCCGTGAGCCGCTCCTCGATGCGGGGGTAGAGCCGGGGGCTGCCGATGAGCCGGGACCAGCTGGGGTGGGTGCCCCAGCGGCGGACCTCGGGTCCGATGGCGTCGATGATCTCGGGTTCCAGGTCGAAGCCGAGGTAGTTGCAGGAGGCGAAGTCGACGAGCCAGTCGTCGCCGACGCGGATGCGGCGGCCCTCGATCTCGTCGATGACGGCGTCGCACATGAGGCTGGTCCGCTGGAGGTGTTCCAGGTCGCGCCAGCGGGACTCGCGCGGGGGCCGGACGGTGGGGGCGGCGGGCGCGGATCCCGTGAGCCGGACGACGGGCCGGGCGGGGGGCGCTGCGGCGTTCGACGGGGCGCGGTGCAGATAGGAGTCGGCCTGGTGGGCGGTCATCGGGCGGGCGAAGAGGTAGCCCTGGCCGTACCGGCAGCCCATCTCGGCGAGCAGCGACCGCTGCTCCTCGTGCTCGATGCCCTCGGCGACGACCTGGAGGCCGAGGACGTCGGCGATGCGCACGATGCCGTCCACGAGGGCCACCTGCTGCGGGTCGGTGGTGATGTCGTCGATGAACGACTTGTCGACCTTGAGGACGTCGATCGGGAACTCGCGGAGGTAGCTGAGCGAGGAGAAACCGGTGCCGAAGTCGTCGATGGCGATGGCGACGCCCAGCTCCTTGAGGGCGGCCATGGTGGTCCTGATCTGGGCGTCCCTGCGCATGAGGACGCTCTCGGTGAGCTCCAGGACGAGCGAGCCGGGCGCGAGCCCGGAGGAGTGCAGGGCGCGCCGCACCCCGTCGAGGAACCCGGGGTCGCGGAACTGCCGGGCGGAGACGTTCACGTTGGCGCGCAGGGGGGTGCGGCGGGGGTGCGAGCGCTGCCAGCGGGCGATGTCGAGCGCCGCGTGCTCCAGGACCCAGGCGCCCAGCGGCATGATGTGGCCGCTCTCCTCGGCGAGGGTGATGAACTGGTCGGGCGGCACCATGCCGCGCCGGGCGTGCGGCCAGCGGATGAGCGCTTCGAGACCGGCCGGGGCGCCGCCGTCGACCTCGACGATGGGCTGGTAGCGCAGGGCGAAGGCGTGGTCGGCGATGGCGGTGTCCATGCCCGCCTGGAGTTCGTGGCGGGCGACGAGCCGGGAGTGCAGCTCGGGGTGGAAGAGCCGCCACCGCTTCTTGCCGGCGGCCTTGGCGGCGTACAGGGCGAGGTCGGCGTGGCCGAGGAGCTCCTCGGCGTGGGCGCTGTCGAGGACGGTCGCGATGCCGACGCTGGTCGAGACGGAGACGGCGCCGTCGGTGAGGTGGAACGGCTGGCTGAGGGTGTGCACGATCTCGGCCGCGAGGGCCTCGGCGTCGCGGGGTTCGCGCGCGCCCTCGATGAGGACGGCGAACTCGTCGCCGCCGAGCCGGGCGGCGGTGTCGGTCAGTCGCAGGACCGAGGTGAGGCGGCGGGCGACGGCCACGAGGAGCTCGTCGCCGACGGAGTGCCCCATGGTGTCGTTGACGACCTTGAAGTCGTCGAGGTCGACGAAGAGCATGCAGGTCAGGGTGGACTCGCGGCGGCCCCGGAGCAGGGCCCGCTCGATGCGTTCGAGGAGCAGGACGCGGTTGGGGAGTCCGGTGAGGGAGTCGTGGAAGGCCCGGTGCGTCAGCTCACGCTCCAGCTTCCGCTGCTCGGTCACGTCCCGGAGGGTGAGGACCAGGCCGTGGACGGTGCGCTCGTCGCGGAGGTTGCTGCACCGGACCTCGACCTCCAGCTCGTCGGAGCCGCCGTGCAGCAGTTTCCAGTCGTCCCGGGCGTCGGCGGCGCCGCGGGCGCGCGCGTCGGCGACGAGGCGCAGGGCGCCGGCCGTGTCGGACGGGGCGACGAGGTCGGTGAGCGGGGTGCCCGGCAGCAGGGAGCGGCCGAACATGGACTCGGCGGAGGGGCTGGCGTACCGGACGGTGTCGTCGTCGTCGACGATCAGGATGACGTCCGAGGTGTTGTGGACGAGGGTGCGGAAGTAGGCCTCGCTGGTGCGGCGGTTGACCTCCTCGCTGAGCTCGAAGCGTTCGAGGGCGAGGGCCGCCTGGGAGGCGAGGGACTGGGCGGGGCCGGAGATCTCCGCGAGCTTCTTCTCCGGTCCGCCGAGGAGCAGGACGCCGAGCAGCGGTTCGCCTCCCGCCGGGGTCTGGACCTCCAGGGGGCAGAGCAGGACGTGGGTCTCGGGCGTGATCTCGGCGGCGACGGACGGGTCGAGCCGGGTCAGCGGGAGGAGCTGGGTGCCGTCGGCGACGACGTCGGGCCAGTCGGTGCCGCGGGGCCGGATCAGCTCGTCGGTGCGGCAGGTCCAGGGGTGCCGCGCGGTGGCCACGGCGGTGAGACCGCCGCGGCGGTCCCTGGTGAGGAGCAGGACCCGGTGGGAGGTGCCGGGGCCGAAGAGGGTGGCGGAGGCCGTCTCGACCGCTCCGGCGACCTCGCGGGGGCTGAGGGCGGCGACGAGGGAGGCGGCGGCGACCCGGAGGCTGCGCTCGCGGGCCTCGGCCTTGCCGTGGTCGTTCATCATGCCCCAGAGCCGGGCGAGGACCAGCAGGAACATGATCGCCGAGAAGATCGCGATGACGGCGATGTCCTTGTTCTGGTCGTGGCGCAGCGACTGGAGGAGCAGCAGAGCGGGGGCGACGAGGGAGGCTCCGGCGAGCAGCGCGAGCCGCCGTTCGGCGATGCGCGGGGCCGGTTCGGGGGCGCGCTCGGTGAGGCCGGTCATGGAGGGGTGGAGGGCGGCGAGGCCCCAGGCGGTGAAGAAGACGACCCAGCCGAGGTCCCAGGGGGTGCCGACCTGCCAGGTGCCCTTCAGCTGGAGGATGCCGTAGATCACGTCGGAGGCGAGGATGCCGCAGGTGCCGAGGGTGAGCAGCTGGACGGACCGGGAGCGCAGCCCGCCGGGGACGAGGAGCCGGGCGAGCATCGCCAGCATCAGCACGTCGCCGAGGGGGTACGCGATGGAGATGGCCTTCTCGGTCCAGGTCATGTCCTCGTTCCTGGCGAGGGGGTTGATCAGGTTGACCCAGCAGAGCAGCGCGAGGCCCGAGGTGAGGATCAGGGCGTCCAGGACGACGGCGAGGTCGCGGCCCACGGCCCGGTAGCGGATGAACCCGAGCAGGCCGATCGCGAAGAGCGGGTAGGTGACCAGGTAGAGGGCGTCGGCGACGGACGGGAAGGGCCTGGTCTGGCCGAAGAAGGCCTCCAGGGCGTTGTAGGCCGTGTCGCCGCTCACGAAGGCGAGGTTGGCCGCGGCGAGCACCAGCCAGGGCCAGCGCCGGACGGGCCGGTGCAGGTGGACGCCGATGAGGATGGCGACGACACCGCTGAGCCCGATCAGGGCCCAGAGGACGGTGTGGCGGTCGGGGAAGTTCAGGTACGCGATCGTCAGCAACGTGACGATCAGGAGGTACACCAGGGTCCAACGGCGCAGTGTCCCGGACATGGTCTGCGTCCGGTTCGGCTCGCGCTGCGGCATCGTCGACCGCCCCCTTGCCGGGTCGGACGCCGTCGGTAGCGTCCTGGTCGCGGATAGGGACCCTGTACGGGGTCCATTCTCCGGGGCCCCGGGGAGGGCTGCACCTCGGCGCCCTGTGCCTGGCTTTCGGAGTCAGGAGGAGGCGCGGACCACCAGTTCGGTGGGCAGGATCCGGCGGGGCTGTTCGTCCGGGCCGCTCGGGGCCACGATCTCCTGGAGCAGCAGGCGGGCCATGGTGCGGCCCATCTCCTCGATGGGCTGGCGGACGCTCGTCAGGGGCGGGTCCATGTGCCGGGCGACGGCCGAGTCGTCGACGCCGACGAGGGCCACGTCCGCGGGGACCCGGCGGCCCGCCTCGCGCAGCACGCTCCGGGCGCCGGCGGCCATCACGTCGGACGCGGCGAAGACGGCGTCCAGGTCGGGGCGGCGGTCGAGCAGCTCCCGCATGGCGCGCCGGCCGCCCTCCTCGGTGAAGTCGCCGTTGGCGACGAGCGTCTCGTCGGGTGCGAGTCCGGCCTCCGTCAGGCCGTCGCGGTAGCCGTCGAGGCGGCAGCGGGCCACGTACATGTCGAGGGGGCCGGTCACGGTGGCGATCCGGCGGCGGCCGCGGCCGGCGAGGTGGGCGACGGCGGTCCGGCCGGCGCCGGTGTTGTCGGAGTCGACGAAGGCGACGCGCTCGGCCTCGGTGCGGCGGCCGTTGAGGACGGCGGGCAGGCCGAGGGCGCGGACCTGGTCGGGCAGCGGGTCGTCGCCGTGCACGGAGACGAGGAGCACGCCGTCGACGCGTTGCGCGGCGAGGTACTGCTCGAAGCGCTGCCGCTCCTGTTCGCTGCGGATCAGGGTGAGGAGCAGCTGCTTGTCGGCGTCGGCGAGTTCGGTGCTGACGCCACGGATGATGTCGAGGAAGTAGGGCTCCGCGAAGAGCCGTGCCTCGGTCTCGGGGATCACCAGGGCGACGGCGTCGGTGCGGCTGCCGGCGAGGGCGCGGGCGGCCCGGTTGGGCACGTAGCCGAGCTCGGCGACGGCCCGTTCGACGGCGGCCTTGGCCTGCTCGCTCACCTTCGGGGAGCCGTTGATGACCCGGGAGACGGTGCCGCGGCCGACTCCGGCCCGGGCAGCGACCTCCTCCAGGGTGGGCCTGCCGGTCTGCCGTCCGCTCACCGCCATGTGCCGCTTCTCCCCTCGGGCCACCGCCCCGCCTGCGTGTGCACGCGAACCTATCAGGCGGGGCGGCGCGCCCCCGGGGTGCCGGGGGAGGCTCAGAGGCCGGTCGGGGAGAGCTCGGCCATGGCGCCCCAGCCCTGCTGCGGGACCTCGACGTTGATGATCTCGGGAGTGGTGGCGATGGCCCCGGCCATGGCGGCGAGACCGGCGGTGAAGTGCGGGGAGGCGACGTGGGCGGCGCCGGCCTCCGCGTCGGCGAAGGCCTCCAGGAGGACGAAGACGTTCGGGTCGTCGACGCTGCGGGACCAGTCGAAGAACAGGTTGCCGGGCTCCGCGCGGGTGGCGCGGGTGAAGTCGTCGACCAGGTCGAGCCAGCGGTCGGCGTGGTCGGGGCGGGCGGTGAAACGGACGGCGATGAAGATCATGCGTCCAGAGTGCGGTGCCGGGGGCCCGGGGGCGAGCGGGGCGGCTCAGTTTTCCGGCAGGGCCGGAAAGGCGGGGACGGCCCGGGCGAGCGCGGCCCGGATCTCGCCCCGGCGCCGCCCGAACTCGGCGGTGGGCAGGGAGACGGACAGGGCGTGCACGATGCCGTCACCGCGCTCCGGCAGAGCGATGCCGAGGCAGGTGTACGCGAGGTCGGCCTCGCCGACGGACACGGCGAAGCCCTGGCCGCGGACCCGGTCCATCTCGGCCTCGAACCGCTGGGCGCCGGTGATGGTCCGCTCGGTGAGGCGGGCCATGCCGTGCTCCGCCAGGTAGCGGCGGCGCAGCGGGCGCGGCAGCGCGGCGAGCAGCGCCTTGCCGTGGGCGGTCGCGTGGGCGCGGCGCTCGGGGCCCGGCGTGAAGGGGTGACCGGTGTCGGTGACCGGGGCGGTGGTGTCGACGACGGTGATCAGGCCGTCGCGGTAGGCGGTGTGGTACGCCTCGGCGCCGGTGGCCCGCCGCAGTCGGCCGAGGAGGTCGCCGGTCCCGGCGCCGAGCCCGTGGTGGCGCTGGTGGGAGCGGTGCAGGGCGGGGACGCGGGGGCCGGGCGCGTATCCCTCCGCGGTGCGGACGAGGTAGCCGCGGGCGAGCAGGGGCCCGGTGAGGTGGTAGACGGTGGAGAGGGCGCAGCCGAGGTCGCGGGCGAGCGCCTTCGCCCCGACGGGCCGGTCCGCGTCGGCGACGGCGTCGAGGACGGCGAGGGCCCGGTCGACGGACTGCGGACCGGAGTGCCCGGGGCCGGGGGTGGCAGGCATCGCTCCAGCTTAGGGGCCCGGTTCCGGGGCGGTACGGAGTGGGGGTGGCCCGTCCGTCGCGCCGGTCCCGGGGGGCCGGGCGGTCGCGCTCCCACCCGTTCGGCCGCACACTCCGTGCCCGAATTGCCCCGCTCCGTATCTGTGCAGGTCAAACAGCCTTTATGTGCAGAAGTCACTCTTTCGGCGTACCGTCGTGGGGTTGCCCTTTTCCTCGACGCCCCGGGAGAGCGCGTGCCCCGCTCCACGACCGACCATGCCCCGACGCCCCGCGAGGGGCGCCGACCGCGTCTGAGGACGGCGGCGATCGCGACGGCTGTGGTCGCCGTCGCCGCGGGCGGCCTGTACGTGGCGGGTCTCGTCGCCACCGGGGACGACATATCCGCCGGCACCCGGGTCGACGGCGTGGACATCGGCGGCATGAGCCGCGCCGAGGCCGAGGCGAAGCTGACGGCCGCGGCCCCGGCCTCCTGGAAGGCTCCGATCGCCGTGAAGGTCGGCGACCGCGCCACCACCGTGGACCCGGCCGCCGCCGGTCTGACCGTGGACGTGGCCAAGACCGCCGACGAGGCGGCCGACCCCTCCCGGGACCCCTTCACCGTCATCGGACGGCTCTTCTCCTCCGGCGAGCGCGAGGTCCGCCCGGTCTACGCGCACGACGAGGCCAAGACCCGCGCCGCCGTGGCCGAGCTGGCCAAGGAGAACGACCGGGCGGTCCGCGAGGGCTCCGTCGCCTTCCGCGACGGCAGGACCGTCGCGACCCAGCCGCAGACGGGCCGGAAGCTGGACGCCGGACAGGCCGCCGAGACCCTGCGCTCGGCCTACCCGGCCGCCACGGGCGCCGCCGCGGTGACGCTCCCCGTGTCGGTGACCGAGCCGAAGCTGCCCGCCGCCGAGGTCTCCCGCTTCCTCGACGCGTACGCGAAGCCCGCCGTCTCCGGGCCCGTGACGCTCACGGCGGGCCAGGAGCGGCTGCGGATCTCCGCCGCCACCCTCGGCGACCACCTCACGGTGAAGAACGACGGCGGGCGCCTCTCCGCCGCCCTCGACGAGAACGCCCTGCTGCGCGACCCCGACGTGGCGCGCCCCCTGGCCGCGCTGACGAACGCGCCGCAGGAGGCGTCCCTCGGGGTGCGCGACGGCAAGGTCGTCGTGGAGTCGGAGGGCCGGCCGGGCCACGAGGTGACCGCGAAGGCCCTGGGCGACGCCGTGCGCCCGCTGCTCACGAAGTCCGGCGACGCGGCCCGTACGGCTCCGGTGGCCACCAAGGTCACCGACCCCGAACTGAGCTCCGGCTCCCTGGCCCGGCTGGGCATCAAGGAGCAGATGTCGTCGTTCACGGTGAACTTCCCCAGCGCCCCGTACCGCACGACGAACATCGGCCGGGCGGCCGAGCTCATCAACGGCTCGCTGGTGAAGCCGGGCGAGGTGTGGAGCTTCAACAAGACGGTCGGCGAGCGGACCCCGGACAACGGTTTCGTCGACGGCACGATGATCCTCGACGGCCAGTACCGCTCGGCGCCGGGCGGCGGCGTGTCGGCCATGGCCACCACCATGTACAACGCGATGTTCTTCGCCGGGGTGCAGCCGGTCGAGCACGGCGCGCACTCCTTCTACATCGAGCGCTACCCGGCCGGCCGGGAGGCGACCGTCGCCTGGGGCCAGCTGGACCTGAAGTTCCGGAACGACACGGGCAATCCGATCTACATCAAGGCGAGCGCCACCGACTCCTCGGTCACCGTCAGCTTCCTCGGCACGAAGAAGTACGACTCCGTGGAGGCCGTCGCCGGCCCGCGCACGAACCTCACGCAGCCGACGAAGCGCGAGGGCACCGGCGAGGCCTGCGTCCCGCAGCCGCCCCTCGAAGGCTTCGACATCTCGGTGGACCGCGTCTTCAAGAATGGCGGCACCGAGGTCAAGCGCGAGACGTACAAGACGCACTACACCCCGCGGGACGAGGTGACCTGCAAGCCGGTCGCCCAGGACACGGCCCCGGACGCCGGACAGGGCGCCGGACAGGGCGGCGACCGCCGCTGACGGAAGGGTGTCTTCCGCTACGGCCGGGGCATGTCTTCGGAGCGCGGCCCGTCGCCCCCTCCGACGGGCCGCACCCCACCTCCCCGGACCGTCGGAGGCACGCCTTGGCCCAGCGCAGCGACCCCTTCGAGCGGCTCCTCGACGAGGCCGCGCGCGCGGGCACGTACCCGGGTGCCGCGTGGGCGGTGGGCGACGCCCGCACGACCCTCTCGTCCGGGGCGGTCGGGGTGCTCGACCCGTCGGACCCCGGCGGGCCGACCCGCCCGGACACGCTCTTCGACGTGGCGAGCCTCACCAAGATCCTCACGGTCTGGGCGGTCGTCGGCACCCTCGTCGACGCCGGGAAGCTCGATCCCGGCGCCCCGCTGGACTCGTACTGGCCGGAGGCCGCGGGCCGGCCGCTCGCCGGCGCCACCGCGCACCATCTCCTCACCCACACGGCGGGCCTGCCGCTCCGCGCCAACCTCCGGCATCTGTACGGCTCCGACCCGCAGGACGTCCGCGACGGCGTCCTCGCCGAGCCGCTCCGGCACCGGCCCGGGGAGGCCGTCGCGTACACCGACCGGGCGGCGCTGATCCTCGGCTACCTCGCCGAGCACCTCACCCGCCGGCCGCTCCCCCGGCTGGCGCAGGACCGGGTGTGGGCGCCGCTCGCCATGACGGAGACCCGGTACGGGCCGCTGCCCGCCGGGGCCGGGGAGCGGTGCGCGCCCACCGAGTACGACGAGGAGAGCGGAGCCCCGCTGCGGGGCACCGTCCACGACTTCTCGGCACGGCTGCTCGGCGGCGCCTGCGGGATCGCGGGGGTCTTCACGACCACGGCCGACATCGGCCGGTTCCTGCGGCATCTGCTCGACCCGGTGCCCGGCACCTTCTCCGCCGAGTGGACCGCCGCGTCGCTGCGCGTCCGCACCGGCGGGCTCGTCCCGCCGCGCGGGCTCTTCTGGCATCCGGCGCCCGGCACGGAGCCGGCGGACGACGTGTGGGCGCACTTCGGCTTCACCGGCACGGCCCTGTGGGTGTCTCCGTCGCGGGACCGCTGGGCCGTCCTGCTCACCAACCGCCTCCGCCTGACCCGGGACCCCGGTCCGCTGGCCCGGGTCAGGGACACCTTCCGGAGGCTGGCCTTCCGCTGACCGGCGTCCGGAATCCCGATGGCGGCCCGGCCCCCGTTCTGCGACCCTGCATCCCGATCGAACGGTCTTCGACGGCGACACGAACGGGGTGCGGGCGGATGGTCTTCACAGGCGAGGTGCCGGTTCTGGAGGGTGCGTTCGTGCGTCTGGAGCCTCTCGCACACCACCACGCCGCCGGCCTGGCGGAGGCGGCGGAGGAGAGCCGGGACACCTACGGCTTCACGTGGGTGCCGGGACGGGACGGGTTCGAGGCGTACGTCGACGCGCAGCTGGACCGGGCCGCCGACGCCGCCGTCGTCCCGTACGCGCAGGTCGACCCGGCCACCGGCCGGGTGCTCGGCGCCACCGCGTTCCTCGACCCGCGTCCCTGGCCCTCGAGGGAGGGACTGTGCGC
Organism: Streptomyces sp. NPDC059695; assembly: GCF_042733785.1. Classification (NCBI taxonomy): domain Bacteria; kingdom Bacillati; phylum Actinomycetota; class Actinomycetes; order Kitasatosporales; family Streptomycetaceae; genus Streptomyces; species Streptomyces sp. NPDC059695. Next base: position 50,982 of record NZ_JBHWFF010000041.1, read on the forward strand.
GGTCGAGGTCGGCTACACCTGGCTCGCCGCCTCCGCCCAGGGCACGGGGGTGAACACCGAGGCCAAGTACCTCCTCTTCCGGCACGCCTTCGAGAGCTGGGGCGTGGCCCGGGTCGACCTCAAGACCGATGCCCGCAACGCCCGTTCGCGGGCGGCGATCGCGGCCGTCGGCGCGACCTTCGAGGGCGTCCTGCGCAGGGCCGCCCGCTCCTGGGCGCCGGGCGAGGGCACGCTCCTGCGCGATTCAGCCGTCTTCTCGATCATCGGGGAGGAGTGGCCCGGACGCCGGGCGGCGCTCGAAGAGCGCCTGGCCGGCATCCGGGAGCGGCGCGTGCCGGCTCAGTGATAGACGTCGATCACGAGGCGGTTCGGGCTGGTGAGGGTGAAGACCCGGTAGCTGCTGTGGGCGCCGAGGGCGAGACCGAAGCGGAAGTACCCCTCGTGCCCGCCGGCCAGGGCGTAGCCCTTCACCGAGGGCAGGGCGAGCTGCTGCACGGCGGGGCCGGTGAAGGAGGTCTGGCCGGTGGTCGTCGAGTTGTTCACGCCCATCAGCTGGAGGGTCAGGTAGGAGGCGCCGTCGAGCGGGACGCGCCGGGGCTCGCCCTCCGCGTTGTCGGTGTAGATCCCCGAGGTGCCGACCGAGGCGTCCAGGACGGTCGGGAGGGCGGACCCGCCGAGGTCGACGACCACCCGGTCGTAGTCGGGGTGGGCGCCGGTCCGTACGGCGAGGAAGCAGGCCGACGCGCACTCCGGAGCGGCGGAGACCGCGGCGGGGGCGCCGGTCGTGGCGGCGGAGGCCGTCGGGACCGGGCCGGCGAGCAGGGCGGCGGCGAGGGCCCCGCCGAGGGCGAGGAGGCGCAGGGATGATGCGGACGCGGGCATGCCGGACTCCGTGACGGGGGAAGGGACGGGGAGGCGGGCGGGCGACGCGGCCCGCCGGGGTCCCGAATCTAGGGTCCGTGGCCCCCGCCCGTGCCGTCCCGGCCGTCTCCAGGACGTCCCGGGGCTTCCCCGGCCTTCCCGGGTACGCGGTCCGGGACACCGCCCCTCCCCTACCGCCCCTCCGCTACCGCCCCTCCGCTACTGCCCGGCCTTCATTGCCCGTCCTCTACCGCCCGTCCCGGAGGGCCTGGGCCGCCAGGTCCTCCAGGCCCTGCAGGCACTCGTCGATCCGCTTGGCCAGCTTGTGCCGGCGCGCGAGCTCCAGGCACGACTCCCAGGTCTCGCGGGCCGCCTCCCACTCCCCGAAGTGGTGGTGGGCCCGGGCCGTGAAGACGAGGCAGTCCGCCGTACCGCCCTGGTCGTTCATCCGGAGCCGGATGGAGAGCGCCTCCGCCAGGGACTCGAACGCCTCGTCGCGTTCCCCGAGGATGCGCAGCACGTCGCCGTAGTTGGTGAGCGCGGTGGCGAGGAACACCCCGTGGCCGCTGCCGCGGACCAGCTCGATGACCCGGCGGTAGTCCGCGGCCGCGAGGCCGGGCTCACCGTGCATCTTGCGGACGTCGGCGATCCGGCTCAGCAGGAGCGCCTCGCCGCGGGCGTTCCCGACCTCGTGGTAGAGGTCGCGGGAGCGCTCGGCGTGGACGAGCGCCCGCGCGGGGTCCTCGATCTGGAGGTACACCGCGGACATGTTGCCGAGGATCGACGCCTGGGCCACGCGGTCCCCGCGCTCGGTGAAGAGGTCCAGGGCGATCCTGAGGTGCTTCAGACAGTCCTCGTTCCGGAAGGCCATGCCGTGGGCGACGGCCGTGCGCCGGTGCAGCCACGCCTGGCCGATCCGGTCGTCGTGGGCGCGGGCGATCCGCATGGCCTGCTCCAGGCAGGCGTCCCACTCCCCCGTCCACCAGTGCGTGGACGCGTGCCCGAAGAGGCCCACCGCGAGGCGCCAGGCGATGTCGGAGCGGCCGAGCTCCCCGGCGAGGGTGAGGGCGTCCCGGACGGCCGGCAGCTCCCTCGCGCTCCACCGGATCGCCTCGTCGTCGTCCCGGAACTCGGGCAGGGACAGCCGCTCCACGGTCTCCCCGTCGAGCGGCGGCGGGGACTGCGTCTCGCGGGTGGCCGTCAGTGTCGCGGCCGCGAGGGCCGCGGCGTACCAGGAGAGCAGCCGGAGGAGGGCCGCGGTGCGCTCCTCCTCGGTGTCCTCCTCGTCCCGCTGCGCCGCGTACTCGCCGAGCAGGTCGTGCAGCTGGTAGCGGTCGGGCTCCGGGTTGAGGACGAGGTGGGCGTCGGCGAGGACGTCGAGCACGGCGGCGGCGCGGGACTCCGTGACGTCGAGGAGCGCCGCGGCGGACTGCGGGGTGACGGCGTGCGCCGACCACACCCGTCCCAGCAGCCTGAAGGCCCGGGCCGCCTCGCGCTCCAGGGGCTGGTCGCTGTCCCGCATGGCCACGTAGCTCATGGCGAAGGTGCGCCGGACGTCGAAGTCCCCCATGGCGAGGGTGTCGAGCCGGCCCTGGTGCGGGGTGAGCCGTCTCGCCAGGAGGGCGAGGGGCCAGGAGGGCCGGGAGGCCAGCCGGCCCCCGACGATGTGCAGGGCGAGCGGCAGCCCTCCGCAGGCGGCCATGATGTCGGCCAGCGCGTCGGGCTCGCTCCGCACCCGGGCGGACCCGGCGAGCTTGGCGAGGAGCGCGTGCTGGTCGGACTCGGGCAGCGGGGAGAGCGGCACCTTGGCGGAGCCCGGCAGGTCGGCGAGCAGCTGACGGCTCGTGATCAGCGCGGCGCTCTCGCCGCCGGCGGGGAGCAGGGGGGCCACGTGGGCGGCGTTGCGCGCGTTGTCGAGGACCAGGAGGACCCTGCGCTCGGCGAGCGCCGAGCGGAAGAGGAGGGCGCGGTCGTCGGTGTCCTCGGGCAGCGCGTCCTGGTGGACGCCCAGGTCGGACAGGAACCGGGCGAGCAGTTCGTGGGCCGTGCGCGCCCCGCCCACGCAGTAGCCGCGCAGGTCGGCGTAGAGGGCGCCGTCGGGGAAGGCCTCGCGCACCCGGTGGGCGACGTGCACCGCGAGGGCGGTCTTGCCGACGCCGCCCATGCCGGAGATGACCACGGCCCGGGCGCGGGAGGGCGCGCTCCCGTGCCCGCCCACGCCGCCGATGGCCCCCACCCCGACGGGGCCGGAGCCCGTGCCCGCGCCGCCGAACCCGACGGCCGTACCGGCCCCGCCGGAGCCCGCACCGCTGTCGGCGTCCCGGCCCGTACCCCTGTCGGCACCCGGGGCGGTCCCGGCGCCCCCCTCGCCGCGTACCCCGAGCAGGGCCCGGACGGCCGCCGCCTCGGCCGCCCGGCCCGTGAAGGCGTCGGCCTCGCAGGGCAGCTGGAAGGGCGGGCGGACGGACGCGGCCGGGGGGCGGGGGTGCGGTGCGGGTTCTCCCGCCAGCACCTCCGCGTAGGCCTCCCGGGCGGCGGTGCCGGGTTCCGTGCCGAGCTCCTCGACCAGGTCGCGGCGCAGCCGGTGGAAGACGGAGAAGGCCTCGGCCTGGCGTCCGGAGCGGTGCAGGGCGAGCATGAGCAGCCGGTGGAAGCCCTCCCGCAGGGGGTGCTCCCCCACCAGCACGGTGAGCGGGGCGACGGCCTCGTGGTGGCGGCCGAGGGACAGTTCGGCGTCGAAGCCCCATTCCAGGACCTGGAGGCGCGCCTCCGTCAGCTGGTGGACCCTCAGTGCGGGCGCCTCGGTCTCGGAGAAGGGGGCGATGTCCGCGAGCGGGGTGCCGCGCCACAGACGGAGCGCGAGGTCGCTCTCCCGGCGGACCGCCTCCCAGTCCTCCTCCTGGTGCGCCCGGTGTACGGCGCGGACCCGGGTCTCGAAGGCGTCGGCGTCGAGCTCGCCCTCGCGGACGTCCAGCTGGTAGCCGGGGGCGACGGTCCGCAGGCGCTCGTCGGTCCCCCCGTCGGCGGAGGCGAGGACGCGGCGGAGCCGGGTGAGGTGGTTGGCGAGGGCGGCGTCGGCGCTGGCGGGGACCGCGTCGCCCCAGAGGGCTTCCTTGAGGGCGTCGCGGGAGACCGTGCGGTTGGCCTGGAGCAGCAGTGCGGCGAGGAGGGCGCGGACCTTGGGGCCGGTGACCGGCCGCGGCTCCGTCCCGTCGTGGACGACGAGCGATCCGAGCAGCCCGAACTTCACCACCACCATGCCCCCGCATCAAGGTAGGCGGGCCCGCCCGCCTGCGGCGGATCCCGACGTGCCCATCGTACGGTTCGGCACCCCTTGATTGATCAAACCGGCCCCGGGTTACCATATGAGCGCCGCCTAGCTCGAAAGATAAATCTTGTGACTGTCAATGACGACTCGTTCATCAGTTGGAAGAACCGCGAGGAGATCGCGGAGTCGATGATCCCGATCATCGGGAAGCTGCACCGGGAGCAGGACATCACCGTCCTGGTCCACAGCCGCTCCCTGGTGAACAAGTCGGTGGTCAGCATTCTCAAGACCCACCGCTTCGCCCGGCAGATCGCCGGCGAGGAGCTGTCGGTCACCGAGACGCTCCCGTTCCTCCAGACGCTCACGACCCTCGACCTGGGCCCCTGCCAGATCGACATCGGTGTGCTCGCCGCCGACTACAAGACCGACGACCGCGGTCTCTCGGTCGCGGAGTTCACCGCCGAGGCCGTCGCCGGCGCCATCGGCGAGAACAAGATCGAGCGCCGTGACGGCCGCGACGTCGTCCTCTACGGCTTCGGCCGCATCGGCCGCCTCGTCGCCCGCCTCCTCATCGAGAAGGCCGGCTCCGGCAACGGTCTGCGCCTGCGCGCGATCGTCGTCCGCGGCGGCGGCGAGCAGGACCTCGTGAAGCGCGCCTCGCTGCTGCGCCGCGACTCCATCCACGGCCAGTTCCAGGGCACGATCACGGTCGACGAGGCGAACAGCGCCATCGTCGCCAACGGCAACACGATCAAGGTGATCTACGCCAACGACCCCTCCGAGGTCGACTACACGGCGTACGGCATCGAGAACGCCATCCTCATCGACAACACCGGCAAGTGGCGGGACCGCGAGGGCCTCTCCAAGCACCTGCGCCCCGGCATCGACAAGGTCGTCCTGACCGCGCCCGGCAAGGGTGACGTGCCGAACATCGTGCACGGCGTCAACCACGACACGGTCAAGCCGGACGAGCAGATCCTCTCCTGCGCCTCCTGCACCACCAACGCGATCGTCCCGCCGCTGAAGGCCATGGACGACGAGTACGGCGTGCTGCGCGGCCACGTGGAGACGGTCCACTCGTTCACGAACGACCAGAACCTGCTGGACAACTACCACAAGGCCGACCGCCGCGGCCGTTCCGCGCCGCTCAACATGGTGATCACCGAGACCGGTGCCGCCTCGGCCGTCGCCAAGGCGCTGCCGGACCTGAAGGCCCCGATCACCGGCAGCTCGATCCGCGTCCCCGTCCCGGACGTCTCGATCGCCATCCTCAGCCTGCGCCTGGGCCGCGAGACCACCCGCGAGGAGGTCCTCGAGTACCTCCGCGACGTCTCGCTGCACTCGCCGCTGAAGCGCCAGATCGACTTCACCACGGCCCCCGACGCCGTCTCGATGGACTTCGTCGGCTCGCGCCACGCGTCCATCGTCGACGCGGGCGCGACCAAGGTCGACGGCGACAACGCGATCCTGTACCTGTGGTACGACAACGAGTTCGGCTACTCGTGCCAGGTCATCCGGGTCGTCCAGCACGTCTCCGGCGTGGAGTACCCGACCTTCCCGGCCCCGGCCGTCCGGGATCGCCAGGTCCAGCTCGTGGACGACGGTCCGCTCCTCGTACGCGAGGGTCAGCTCC
>NZ_JBHWFF010000042.1:0-56499 GCF_042733785.1 Streptomyces sp. NPDC059695
TGGTGCGGGTCAGGGCGCGGAACGCGGAGGCGCCGCGAAGGGCGCCGTCCCGTGTGCCCACCCGTCCCGCCCCAGCGGGACGATTGCCCACACGGCAGCGGGCGAAGGCCCACACGGGCGTGGGCGCGGGCCCGCACGGGCGTGGGCGCGGGCCCGCACGGGCGTGGGCGCGGGCCCACACGGGCGGAGGCGCGAGGCCGGGCCGCCCGGGTCGCACGGCCGCCCGGTCCTGCCCCGCACGGACCCGGACCCAGATCACAGCTCCGCCAGGAGCTCCGCCTTCTTCGCCGAGAACTCCGCATCCGTCACCAGCCCCGCCTGATGCAACTCCCCCAGATGCCGAATCCTTTCAGCCACCGCCCCGGGATCCCGCCGCTCCGCCTCCCGCCCCGCATCCGCACCCGCACCCGCCGCGACGGCGACGGGCACCGGGACCGGAGCGCGGTCCTTCCCGCGGATCGCCGCCAGGACCGCCGCCGCGAAGGTCAGGGACTCGTGCACCGGCCCGTAGCGCCCGAAGACGACGCACATGGGGTCCTCGTCGGGCCGTTCGGCCCGGGGCCCGCCGCCCCGGGGCATCAGCCGCAGGTACCCGTCGACGCCGTCCGGCGAGCGCCATTCGACCCCGCAGAGGTCCCGTACGGAGAAGACCTGGTCACCGGCCTTCCACTTCTCCGAGGTCGCCCCCGTCCAGGACCAGCGGAAGGCGACCTCCGAGGTCCCGTCGAAGGTGGCCTTCCCGTCGTACGCCTTGAAGGACTGGGGCCCCGTCGGGGGCGCGACGAGGAACCGCTCCGCGGAGGCGACGCCCTCGACGGCCGGCCCGTCGCCCGCGGCCCCCGGGAGCGCGGCGAGGAGCGCCCGCAGCTCGTCCCGGCAGTGCTCGGCGAGCGGCTCGCGTTCCGCCGGGAGCACCAGGCGGTACGGATCGCTGCCCTCCTTGAGCTGCCCCGCGGCCGCTTCCATCAGCGGATCGGCGCCCGGTCGCGGCACGGCGTGCAGCACGACGGTGCCCCGCTTCCCGGGCGTGAGCGTCACCGACGCCAGCGCCTCCAGCGGGACTCGTCTCTCGCGCAGCACGTGGAAGAACTTCGGCGTGCGGATCCCCCGATCGAAGCGGATGACGAGGGCGTCGCTCTCGAGCTCCCAGGTGGCATGAATTCCGGCCAGCACATCACCCATACGCCTCATCGTAAGCGGCGTGTGCCCTGGCGTCGCCCCTGTGAAAGGTCCCGAAATTGCGTGATCTACGCGCGTCAGAGCCCTTCCGTGCCGGATATTCCGTCGCGGCAAGCGCTGTCGGCACGTGCGCAGACGAGGCGCGGGTACGCCCCGACGCCTATCGCGGCGAAGTTGTCGAGGCTCTGCGTACCCGGCTCGAAATAGCCGCTGTGGCCGACCGCCCCGCGCGCGGAGAGCAGCCGGGCGCCGAACTCGGGCGCGACCGGGTCGGTTCCGTGCCCGAGTCCGCCCACCTCCAGGTGCGGCACGTCGGCTATCCAGTCGTCGGCGTCCCGCATGGCCCACACGCGCGCGGGGCTGTCGAGTTCGGCGGCCCGTTCGACCCGCATCCCGGGGCTTCCGGCCACGGCCACGTCGGTCACCCGGGAGGGCAGCCGGGGCGCGGCGACCCCGCAGAGCACGGAGCCGTAGCTGTGGCAGAAGAGCGCCACGCGCGCGTGCGGGGGAAGCGACTCGGTGAGTCCCACGAGGCGTACGGCGCCCTCCCCGGCCAGCCGGCCGGTCGCCGCGTCGACGCCGACGCCGGTGGGCGAGGTGTAGTCGGCCCAGGCGATCACGGCCACGCGTGCGCGGGGCGAGGCCCGCCGTTCGGCGGCGTAGAGGGCCTCGGCCATGCCGGCGGGGGCGCCGTACCGGCCGTGGGTCTTCTGGAAGGTGAGCAGGTTGGTGTCGACCCCGGGCACGATCACGGAGACGCGCCGGGCCCGTGCCAGATCCCCGAGGACCTCGGCGGCCCGCCCCGTACCGCTCGGGTCGAAGGCGAGGACCTGGCGGCCCGGCCGCATCAGCGAGGCGAAGCGGTCGACGCGGCGCCGGGCCTCGTGGCGGCCCTCGGGGGAGAGCCGGGTGTCGTCGACCCTGCCCCGCTCGGCGGCGTACGCGCGCGCGAGGGTGATGCGGTTGGCGCGGTAGCGCAGGGTGACCGGGGCGCCGTTGAGGTTGCCGACGACGAGGGGGTGCCGGGAGGCGAGCCGGGTGCGGTCGGCCGGGCCGAGCCCGGCGAAGAACGCGGCGACGGTGGCGGCCGGGGCGGCCGGGTCGGGCAGCGGCCGGTGGTCGACGCGGTCCCGCACCCAGGCGGCGAGCGCGGCCTCGCGGGACGACCACGGCAGGGGCCGGTGCCGGATCGTGGTCCACCCGGTGGTCGCGAGGAGCACGAACACGACGGCGAGCGCGAGGAGCGCGCGCGTGGCGACGAGCGCGGGCGAGGTATCGACGGAGGTCACGGGCGGCCACCCTACGGGGCCCGGGTGACGGCCCCGGACCCCCGGGGGGTGACCCCCGGGGGGTGGGTCCTACCGCTCCCGGTCCCAGTGCGGGGCGAGCGCCGGGCCGAGGTGGTCGAGGTAGGTCTCGGTGAGCGCGCGGATGGCCTCCAGGCTCTGGTCCGTGCCCCGGCCCCACATCTGGCCCGTCACCCGCATCACCCCGCTGAACGCCGCCACCGCGATCCGGGGACGGGGGTCCGCGTCGACGTCGAGGCCCTCGCGGGCGGCGACGATCCGGGCGATGGTCTCCTCCATCTCGGTGGAGCGGCGCAGATGGACGGCGAGCAGCGCGGGCGTCGACTCGATCATCCGGTACGTGCGCAGGTACAGCTCGACGGGGACGACCTCGACGATCGCCTCGCCGATGGAGTCCCAGGCGGCCAGGACGGCGTTGCGCAGCGCGTCGAGGGGGGCCTCCTCGGCCGGCCGCTGCCCGAGGGCGTGCACGAACCGGTCCTCCACCATGTGCTGGACGGTGAAGGCGACCTCCTCCTTGGAGGAGAAGTACCGGAAGAAGGTGCGCTGGGAGACCTCCACGGCGTCGACGATCTCGTCGACGGTGGTCCGCTCGTACCCCTGGGTGGTGAAGAGCTCCAGCGCCACCCGGGTGAGCGCGTCGCGCGTGCGCTGCTTCTTCCGCTCGCGCAGTCCGGGCAGGGTCACGTCGAGGTCCTCTTTCCAGCGTTTCGTCCTGCTCAGCGTACCTGTGAGCTACGTGACAGTTACCGACGCGTGAATCGCTTTGTCAATTGTCAGTGACTGTCATTAGCCTCGATCTCATGACTAGTCAGACCACCGTGGAAAAGGCCCCGCAGGGTCAGGGGGGCGTCCGGGAACCCGCACCGGTCCCGGCGAAGGGACTGCGCGGCCACCCCTGGCTGACCCTGTTCGGCGTGGCCGTGGGCGTGATGATGGTCGCGCTCGACGGCACGATCGTCGCCATCGCCAACCCCGCCATCAAGACCGACCTCGGCGCCAGCCTCGCCCAGGTCCAGTGGATCACCAACGGCTACCTGCTCGCGCTCGCCGTCGCCCTGATCACCGCCGGCAAGCTCGGCGACCGCTTCGGCCACCGGCAGACCTTCCTCATCGGCATCGCCGGCTTCGCCGCCGCCTCGGGCGCGATCGGCCTCTCGGACTCCATCGGGGCCGTGATCGCCTTCCGCGTCCTGCAGGGCCTCTTCGGCGCCCTGCTGATGCCGGCCGCGCTCGGCCTGCTGCGCGCCACCTTCCCCGCCGAGAAGCTGAACATGGCCATCGGCATCTGGGGCATGGTCATCGGCGCGTCCACGGCGGGCGGCCCGATCGTCGGCGGCCTGCTCGTCGAGCACGTCAGCTGGCAGTCCGTCTTCTTCGTCAACGTGCCGGTGGGCGTCGTCGCGCTCGTGCTCGGCCTGGTCATCCTGAAGGACCACCGCGCCGAGAACGCGCCGCGCTCCTTCGACGTCCTCGGCATCCTGCTGCTCTCCGGCGCGATGGCCTCCCTCGTCTGGAGCCTCATCAAGGCCGGTGAGTCCTGGGGCTGGTCCAGCGGCAAGACCTGGGGCTGCCTGATCGGCGCGCTGTTCCTGTTCGCGGTCTTCGCCTTCTGGGAGACCAAGGTCAAGGAGCCGCTGATCCCGCTGGCCATGTTCCGCTCCGTGCCGCTCTCGGCCGGTGTGGTGCTGATGGTCCTGATGGCCTTCGCCTTCATGGGCGGCCTCTTCTTCGTCACCTTCTACCTCCAGGGCGTGAAGGGGCTCAGCCCGGTCGACAGCGGCCTGCACCTGCTGCCGCTGACCGCGATGATGATCGTCTCCTCGCCGCTGGCCGGTGCGCTCATCACCAAGTTCGGGCCGCGCGTGCCGCTCGTCGGCGGCATGGTCTGCACGGCCGTCGCGATGTTCGGCATGATCACCCTCACGTCCGGGACCGGCACCTTCGCCATGTCCCTCTGGTTCGCCCTGCTCGGCCTGGGACTCGCCCCGGTCATGGTCGGCGCGACCGAGGTCATCGTCGGCAACGCGCCGCTGGAGCTCTCCGGCGTCGCCGGCGGTCTGCAGCAGGCCGCCATGCAGGTCGGCGGCGCGCTCGGCACGGCGGTGCTCGGCGCCGTCATGTCCTCCAAGGTCGCCGACTCCTTCGCGGGGAACTGGAAGGAGGCCGGCATCCCGGCCCCGGTCAACCCGCAGCTGGAGCAGGCCGCCGAGTTCGGCATGGCCCCGCCGGAGCTGGCCCAGGCGCCGGGGATGACCCCCGACCTCCTCCAGCTGATCACCAAGGTCATCCACGACACGTTCCTCGACGGCATGGGCCTGGCCTTCACCGTCGCCGGCGGTGTGGCCGTGGTCGCGGCCCTGGTCGCCACGCTCACCAAGCGCGGCGAGAACGCGGAGGCGGGCGGCATGGGCGGTCACATCTGACCTCCGGCCCTCGGGGTTCCCGTAAGGGGCCGTCACCCGTTCGCGTGAACGGGGGCGGCCCCTCTTCCGTCGGCGCGGGACGTCCGCCATCCTCGTGATTACAGAGAGTGACGACACGGGGGTTCATCAGGATGTATACGAAGACAGCACTCGCGCTCGCGGGCGCCCTGGCCGCCCTCCTGGCCGCCCAGGCCACCGGGAGTGCCTCCGCCGGGGCCGCCGCACCGCCTCCCGGCGCCACGGCGCGGACCGCACCGCCGGGCACCGCGCTCGGGACCTGCGGGCCGGGCCGGCTCTGCCTCTGGCCCAAGCCCGACTTCAGGGGCAGGCCGTGGACGCACGAGCTGGCCACCACCGACATCGACAGCTGCGTGGCCCTGCCGCCGGGCACCTCGGCGCAGTCCCTCGCCAACCGCACGGGGCGGCCCGTCACCACGTACCAGTCCGCCGAGTGCGGGGAGACGGGCGAGTTCGAGACGTACCCGGGGCGGGGGACGTGGGTGCCGCAGACGGCCTACGAGGTCAGAGCGTTCAAGCTCTGGGAGCGGTAGGCGAGGGAACCTCCCGCGGCTCGTTCGGCCCCGGCGGCGCCGAGAGCCGGGCCACCTCGGCGCGGAGCTCCCGGACCTCCAGGGTGAGCGCCTCCAGGAGCTCGGTCTGCCGGCGCTCCACCGCGTCGTCGCGGTCGAAGCGCGAGATGAACCAGGCCGCGATGTTGGCCGTGACGACACCGAGCAGGGCGATGCCCGACAGCATCAGGCCCACCGCGAGGACCCGGCCGAGACCCGTGGTCGGGGCGTGGTCGCCGTAGCCGACCGTGGTCATCGTGGTGAACGACCACCAGACCGCGTCCCCGAGGGTCTTGATGTTGCCGTTCGGGGCGTCCCGCTCCACGTGCAGCACGGCCAGCGAGCCGAACATCATCAGCCCGACCACCGCGCCCGCCACATAGGTGGTGAGCGTTATCTGCGGGGCCATCCGGGCCCGCCGGCCCACGAGGAGGAGCGTGGAGACCACCCGCAGCAGCCGCAGCGGCTGCACCATCGGCAGTATCACCGCGAGCAGGTCCACCAGATGTCCGCGCACGAAGCGCCGGCGGTCCGGGGCGAGCCCGAGACGGACGAGGTAGTCGAGCGCGAAGGCGCCCCAGACGGCCCACTCGACATGGGTGCACAGCCGGTGCACCCATGGCTCGGCGCCGGGGGCCACGATCGGCACCGCGTAGGCGAGGCCGAACGCGACCGCGAGCACCAGGAGCGGTGTCTGGGTGCGCTCTTCCCAGCGCAGCATCTTGACGGGCATGACCGGCATCGTAGGGAATGGCGAAGGGCGGCGGGACCGTGTCCCACCGCCCTCACCAGCCCGAACGAACCGCCGTCAGGCGTCGCCGCCCGCGGCGCCCGGGTCGGCGGCCGCCACGTCGAGGAGCTGGTAGCGGTCCACGGCCTGCTTCAGGGCGGAGCGCTCGACCTTGCCCTCGCGGGCGAGCTCGGTCAGGACCGCCAGCACGATCGACTGCGCGTCGATGTGGAAGTAGCGGCGGGCCGCGCCCCGCGTGTCCGCGAAGCCGAAGCCGTCCGCGCCCAGCGAGGTGTACGAGCCCGGCACCCAGCGGGAGATCTGGTCCGGCACCGCCCGCATCCAGTCCGAGACCGCGACGAAGGGGCCCCCGGCGCCCTGGAGCTTGCGCGTCACGTACGGGACGCGCTGCTCCTCGTCCGGGTGGAGGAGGTTGTGCTCCTCGACGGCCACGGCCTCGCGGCGCAGCTCGGTCCAGGAGGTCGCGGACCAGACGTCGGCCCGGACGTTCCACTCCTCGGCCAGGATCCGCTGCGCCTCGATCGCCCACGGCACGGCGACGCCCGAGGCCATGATCTGTGCCGGGATCGTGCCCGCCTCGCCGGCCCTGAAGCGGTGGATGCCCTGGAGGATGCCGTCGACGTCCACGTTCTCGGGCTCGGCCGGGTGCTGGATCGGCTCGTTGTAGACGGTCAGGTAGTAGAAGACGTCCTCGGCCTCGGGGCCGTACATGCGGCGCAGACCGTCCTTGACGATGTGCGCGATCTCGAAGCCGAACGCCGGGTCGTAGGCGATGCAGGCCGGGTTGGTCGAAGCGAGGAGGTGCGAGTGTCCGTCCGCGTGCTGGAGGCCCTCGCCGGTCAGTGTCGTGCGGCCGGCGGTGGCGCCGAGCACGAAGCCGCGGGCCAGCTGGTCGGCCATCTGCCAGAACTGGTCGCCGGTCCGCTGGAAGCCGAACATCGAGTAGAAGACGTACACCGGGATCAGCGGCTCGCCGTGCGTGGCGTACGCGGAGCCGGCGGCGATCAGCGAGGCCGTGCAGCCGGCCTCGGAGATGCCGTCGTGCAGCATCTGGCCGGTCGGCGACTCCTTGTAGGCCAGGAGGAGTTCGCGGTCCACCGCCTCGTACTGCTGCCCCAGCGGGTTGTAGATCTTGGCGCTCGGGAAGAACGCGTCCATGCCGAAGGTGCGGTACTCGTCGGGGGCGATCAGCACGAAGCGCTTGCCGATCTCCTTGTCCCGCATGAGGTCCTTCAGGATGCGGACGAACGCCATCGTGGTGGCGATCGACTGGTGCCCCGAGCCCTTCTTGGCGGCCGCGTAGGTCTTGTCGTCGGGGAGGACCAGCGGCTTCGCCCGCACGACCCGGGTCGGGACGTACCCGCCCAGCGCCTTGCGGCGGTCGTGCATGTACTGGATCTCCTCGGAGTCCGGGCCCGGGTGGTAGTACGGCGGCAGGCCGTCCTCCAACTGCCGGTCCGTCACCGGGATGTGCAGCCGGTCGCGGAAGCGCTTGAGGTCGTCGACCGTCAGCTTCTTCATCTGGTGGGTCGCGTTGCGGCCCTCGAAGTTCGGGCCCAGCGTCCAGCCCTTGACGGTCTGCGCGAGGATCACCGTCGGCTGGCCGGCGTGCGCCTTCGCCGCCGCGTAGGCCGCGTAGATCTTCTTGTGGTCGTGTCCGCCGCGGCCCAGGTGCAGGACCTGCTGGTCCGACATGCCCTCGACCATGGCGCGCAGCCGGTGGTCGTCGCCGAAGAAGTGGTCCCGGATGTAGCCGCCGGTCTCCGTGGCGTACGTCTGGAACTGGCCGTCCGGGGTGGTGTTCAGCTTGTTGACCAGGATGCCGTCACGGTCCTGCGCGAGCAGCGGGTCCCAGGAGCGGTCCCAGATCAGCTTGATGACGTTCCAGCCGTTGCCCCGGAAGATCGACTCCAGCTCCTGGATGATCTTGCCGTTGCCGCGGACGGGGCCGTCGAGGCGCTGGAGGTTGCAGTTGACGACGAAGGTCAGGTTGTCCAGGCCCTCGCGGGCGGCGATGGAGAGCTGGCCGAGGGACTCGACCTCGTCCATCTCGCCGTCGCCGAGGAAGGCCCAGACGTGCGACCTGGAGGTGTCCGCGATGCCGCGCGCCTCCATGTAGCGGTTCATCCGGGCCTGGTAGATCGCGCCGAGCGGGCCGAGGCCCATCGACACGGTCGGGAACTCCCAGAAGTCCGGCATCAGCCGGGGGTGCGGGTACGAGGAGAGGCCGTCCGGGAACTTCGACCGCTCCTGGCGGAAGGCGTCGAGCTGCGTCGCGTTCAGCCGGTCGAGGAGGTAGGCGCGGGCGTAGATGCCGGGGGAGGCGTGGCCCTGGAAGAAGATCTGGTCGCCGCCGTCGCCCTCGTCCTTGCCGCGGAAGAAGTGGTTGAAGCCGACGTCGTACAGCGAGGCGGAGGAGGCGAAGGTCGCGATGTGGCCGCCGACGCCGATGCCCGGGCGCTGGGCGCGCGAGACCATCACGGCCGCGTTCCACCGGGTGGCGTTGAGGACCTTGCGCTCGATCTCCTCGTTACCGGGGAAGAACGGCTCGTCCCTGGTGGCGATGGTGTTGACGTAGTCCGTGCTGCGCATCTCGGGCACGGCCACGCGCTTCTCGCGGGCCCGCTCGATCAGCCGGAGCATGAGGTAGCGGGCCCGCTCACGGCCCCGCTCGTCGACGGCCGCGTCGAGGGAGTCGAGCCATTCCTGGGTCTCTTCCGGGTCGAAATCCGGGACCTGGCTGGGAAGGCCGCCAATGATGATCGGGTTGCGATCGGATCCGGGAGCCACGCTCTTCCTTCGCTGTTCGGTGGTGCCCACGGGGCCACGGACGTGGTCGGGACGTCCATCGTGTACCCCGCGTGCGCCAGGCGTCACACTTACCGAGGGGTAACCCTCAGGGGTGTCCTCCATGCGTCCGGGTGTGCTCAAATCGCAACCTTACGCCCAACCCGCGCATGCGTTTCGTCCGGGCGTTCGGCAGACTGAAACCGCAGAAGTCAGTAAACCGGGACGAATCATGTGTGCTTGATCACCGAGGAGGGTCCGACAATGCCGGAAGTTGCGGCGAGACAGCCCCAAACGTCACCGTTTCGGCGGTCTCGGCGGCCGGGTACTTGCGCGATCCGCCCCGGCACGTGTGGACTACGGCCAGCGCCGCGCGCATACGCGTGGCCCACAGGATTTTCCGAATGAGCAGGAGGCAAGCCGTGAGCGCGACCGCGGACCACGCGGAGGAGCGGACCAACCCGGCCGGCAGGCTGGGGTTCGAGCCCGGACAGGTGGTCCAGGAGATCGGCTACGACGACGACGTCGACCAGGATCTCCGTGAAGGCATCGAGTCCGCCATCGGAACCGACCTCGTGGACGAGGACTACGACGACGTCGCAGACGTCGTCGTGCTGTGGTTCCGTGACGAGGACGGCGATCTCACCGACGCCCTGGTGGACGCCATCGGTCTTCTGGAGGACGGCGGCAACATCTGGCTGCTGACCCCGAAGACCGGCCGCGACGGCTACATCGAGCCGTCCGACATCCAGGATGCCGCGCAGACAGCGGGTCTCTCCCAGACCAAGAGCATCAGCGTCGCCAAGGACTGGACGGGCACCCGCCTGGCCGCTCCCAAGCGCTGATCACCACGCTGCGAGAAGCCCCCGCCGGTCCACCGGCGGGGGCTTTCGTGTCCAGGCCGTAGGGTGGGGCCCACCCGGGTTCACCGATACGGCCCAAGGCCCGGGCCCCGTCGGAAGGGACGCGTACGCGATGGCGATCGAGGTCGGCACCCAGGCCCCGGACTTCGAGCTCAAGGACAACCACGGCAGGACCGTGCGGCTCTCCGCGCTCCGGGGCGAGAAGAACGTGGTGCTGCTCTTCTACCCCTTCGCCTTCACCGGTGTCTGCACCGGGGAACTGCGCGAGCTCCGCGACAACCTCCCGGCGTTCGTCAACGACGACACCCAGCTCCTCGCCGTCTCCAACGACTCCATCCACACCCTCCGCGTCTTCGGCGACCAGGAGGGGCTGGAGTTCCCGCTGCTCTCCGACTTCTGGCCGCACGGCGAGGCCTCCCGGGCCTACGGCGTCTTCGACGAGGAGAAGGGCTGCGCGGTCCGCGGCACCTTCGTCATCGACAAGGCAGGGATCGTCCGCTGGACCGTCGTCAACGCCCTGTCGGACGCCCGTGACCTGGGCGATTACCTCAAGGCCCTCGAAGCCCTCTGAGCGCCCCGGAGCCGACACCCGCGGATTCACCGGGCGAATCGACTGTTTCGACCGGGAACCCGTCACTAGGATCCAGACGTTGATCCGATGCCAACGCACGACTGGGGGCGCTGCCCCTGGAAACCTATGGAGGGACTCGTGGGAGTCAGCCTCAGCAAGGGCGGCAACGTCTCGCTGACCAAGGAGGCCCCTGGCCTCACCGCCGTGACCGTCGGTCTGGGCTGGGACGTCCGCACCACCACCGGTACGGACTTCGACCTCGACGCCAGCGCCATCCTGGTGAGCGAGGAGGGCAAGGTCCGCAACGACCAGGACTTCGTCTTCTTCAACAACCTGAAGAGCGCCGACGGCTCGGTCGAGCACACCGGTGACAACCTCACCGGCGAGGGCGAGGGCGACGACGAGCAGGTCAAGGTCAGCCTGGCCACCGTGCCGGCCGACGTGGCCAAGATCGTCTTCCCGGTCTCGATCTACGACGCCGAGAACCGCCAGCAGTCCTTCGGCCAGGTGCGCAACGCGTTCATCCGCGTCGTCAACCAGGCCGGCGGCGCCGAGATCGCCCGGTACGACCTCTCCGAGGACGCCTCGACCGAGACCGCGATGGTCTTCGGCGAGCTGTACCGCCACGGTGCGGAGTGGAAGTTCCGCGCCGTCGGCCAGGGGTACGCCTCGGGTCTGCGCGGCATCGCGCAGGACTTCGGCGTCAACGTCTGAGCCGAACCGTTCACACCGTCCGGCGCCGCACATCCCGTGCGGCGCCGGTCGTGCCTCACCACCACCGGCGGGCGAACCCCGCAGGTCGTGCCTCATCACCACCGGGGAGGAAGCCTCGCCGGTCGTGCTCATCACCACCGGGGAGGACACCTCGCCGGTCGTGCCTCATCACCACCGGGGAGGAACCGAATCATGGGCGTCACGCTCGCCAAGGGAGGCAATGTCTCCCTCTCCAAGGCCGCACCCAACCTCACCCAGGTCCTCGTGGGGCTCGGCTGGGACGCGCGCTCCACCACCGGAGCCCCTTTCGACCTCGACGCCAGCGCCCTGCTGTGCCAGGCCGGCCGGGTGCTCGGGGACGAGTACTTCGTCTTCTACAACCAGCTCCGCAGCCCCGAGGGCTCCGTCGAACACACCGGCGACAACCTCACCGGAGAGGGTGACGGGGACGACGAGTCGCTCATCGTGGACCTCACCAAGGTGCCGGCCCACTGCGACAAGATCGTCTTTCCGGTGTCGATCCACGACGCCGACAACCGCGGCCAGAGCTTCGGCCAGGTCAGCAATGCCTTCATCCGTGTCGTGAATCAGACGGACGGACAGGAGCTCGCCCGCTACGACCTCTCGGAGGACGCCTCCACCGAGACCGCGATGATCTTCGGCGAGCTCTACCGCTACAACGGCGAATGGAAGTTCCGGGCGGTGGGACAGGGGTACGCGTCGGGGCTCCGGGGCATCGCTCTAGACTTCGGGGTCAACGTTTCGTAAAGCCATGTAATTTCACGATGGGGTAGACAGTGGTTCTGAAAACCTTCGGCTGGTCGTTCGCGATCACTGCGCTCGGTCTGGTCGCGGCGGTGCTCTACGGGGGGTGGGAGGCGTTCGGGATCGTCGCGATCCTGTGCGTCCTCGAGATCTCCCTGTCGTTCGACAACGCGGTGGTCAACGCCGGAATCCTGCAGAAGATGAATGCCTTCTGGCAGAAGATCTTCCTCACGGTCGGCGTGCTCATCGCCGTGTTCGGCATGCGCCTCGTCTTCCCCGTCGTGATCGTCGCCGTCAGCGCGAAGATCGGCCCGATCGAGGCGGTCAATCTCGCGCTCAACGACGCGGACCGCTACCAGGAACTGGTGACCGACGCGCATCCGTCGATCGCCGCCTTCGGTGGCATGTTCCTTCTGATGATCTTCCTCGACTTCATCTTCGAGGAGCGTGACATCCAGTGGCTGCGCTGGATCGAGCGCCCGCTGGCCAAGCTCGGCAAGGTCGACATGCTGTCGGTCTGCATCGCCCTCGTCGTCCTGCTGATCAGCGCGGTGACCTTCGCGACCCACGCCCACCAGCACGGCGGCACGCACGTCGACAAGGCGCAGACGGTCCTCATCTCCGGCATCGCCGGCCTCATCACGTACCTCGTCGTCGGCGGTCTCTCCGGCTACTTCGAGAACAAGCTGGAAGAGGAGGAGGAGCGCGAGCACGAGGCCGAGGAAGAGGCGAAGCGCAGCGGCAAGAAGGTCACCGTGGTCCAGCTCGCGGGCAAGGCCGCCTTCTTCATGTTCCTCTACCTGGAGGTCCTCGACGCCTCCTTCTCCTTCGACGGTGTCATCGGCGCCTTCGCCATCACCAACGACATCGTCCTGATGGCGCTCGGCCTCGGTGTCGGCGCCATGTACGTCCGGTCCCTGACCGTCTACCTGGTCCGCCAGGGCACCCTCGACGACTACGTGTACCTGGAGCACGGCGCCCACTACGCCATCGGCGCCCTCGCGGTGCTGCTCCTGGTCACCATCCAGTACGAGATCCCCGAGGTCATCACCGGCTCCATCGGCGTGCTCCTCATCGCCTGGTCCTTCTGGTCCTCCGTCCGCCGCAACAAGCGGCTCGCGGCGGCCGAGGGCGGATCGGGCTCGGACGACAAGACCGAGGTGCCGTCCGGGGTGTGACACCCCCGGCGGTGAGGAATGCTTCTCTGCGGGGCGGCCGGTGCATCCGGCCGCCCCGCAGGCATGTGCACGGTGGCGACGGCCAGCGGTGGCGACGGCCAGCGGTGGCGACGATCAGTGGTGGCGACGATCAGTGGGGGTGAAGGCGTCATGGCCTTCTGGGACAACCTGTTTCCGGGGAGGGCGGCGCAGTTCGACTCGGGCAGCGCCGCGTCGAACGCGATCGACCTGACGAAGCGGCGTCCGACCGTCTCGCTGACGAAACAGGGCGCCGCCACCGGCAACCTCCGGGTGAACCTCTCCTGGCGGATGCGGACCTCCGACATCGAGGGCCGGTCCCGGCAGAGCGGACGGCTGCTGCGGAACCCCGCGCAGTTCTTCAAGCCCGAGGTCGTCCAGGCGCACACCCAGGGCGTGGTCAACGTCGACCTGGACCTCGGCTGCCTCTACGAGCTGACCGACGGCAGCAAGGGCGTGGTGCAGCCGCTCGGCGGCTTCCTCGGCGACCTGAACGAGGCTCCGTACGTCCGCCTCAGCGGCGACGACCGCTTCGGCGGCTCCTCGGGCGAGACGATCTTCGTCAATCTGGACCACCGGGACGAGATCAAGCGGCTGCTGTTCTTCGTGTACATCTACGACCAGACGCCGGCCTTCGACCGTACGCACGCCAAGGTGACGCTCTACCCGAGCAACGGCCCCCGGATCGAGGTCGAGCTCGACGAGCGCGCCCCGCAGGCCCGCTCCTGCGCCGTCTTCTCCATGGAGAACGTCAAGGGCGAGCTGACGGTCCGCCGCGAGGTGCGCTTCGTCTACGGCTTCCAGGCCGAACTGGACCGGCTGTACGGCTGGGGACTGCAGTGGGGGCGCGGCTACAAGACCAAGACGTAGCCGTGCCCGCCGGATCAGCTCCGGACGAACTGCGGGCCCATCGGCGGCATGCGGAACTCCGGCGCCGGGTTCTGCTCGGGGGCGGTCACCGGCTGGGGGTAGCCGTACGCGGGCGCCGGGGCGTGGACCGGCTCCTGGGGGTAGCCGTAGGCGGGCGCCCGGTCCGGCATCGGCGGCACGGTCGGCTGCGGCGGTACGGGGGCGTGGACCACGGTCAGGTCGAGGTCGGGGTCGTGCGCGGGGGCGTCGGGGAAGCCCGGAGCGCCACCCCCGGCCCCTCCGGACGCCGGAGGGGCCGGGGCCGCCTCCTGTGCGCCGTCCCGGCCGGCCTCCTGCGCGGCGTCCTCGTCGACCGAGATGCCGAAGTCCGTGGCGAGGCCCACGAGCCCCGTCGGATAGCCCTGACCCACGGCGCGGAACTTCCAGGCGTCGCCGCGGCGGTACAGCTCGCCGCAGATGACCGCGGTCTCCTCGCCGGTCTCCGCCGTCACGTCGAACAGCGCCAGCGGCTCCCGGTCCGGCCCGGCCACCGCGTCGTACAGCAGGATCCGCAGGTCGGAGACGGAGCGGAAGGTGCCTCCGTCGGAGGAGGCCGCGATGACCACCCGGTCGACCGAGGGGTCGAGCCCGGCCAGATCGGCCTCCACGGTGTCCGTCAGACCCTCGGCGACCCGCTTCTTCGGCAGCCGCCGCACCAGGCCCGAGGGGTGGCGCGGCTGGTTGTAGAAGACGAAGTCCTCGTCGGACCGGACGCGGCCGGAGGGCCCGAGGAGCAGGGCCGAGGCATCCACGTCGGGGACCCCGGGGCCCGGGGTCCAGCGGAGCACGGCCCGTACGGCCGCGGTGTCGAGAGGGACGTTGGAGCCCTTCAGCATCGCGTGCGTCATGACCGCAATCCTGCCCTCCCGCCCGACCCGCGGACAACGCGGGGGCGCCACGGATACCCGGACGGGGCGACGGATGCTGACGAGTTACCTGAATTTCATGCTCTGAGGGAACTACGGACACCCGCACCTACGTACTATTACCGGCCACATGTCATCAGGGCCCGCAGGGGCAGACGGGGGACTTACATGCGTCATTTCGGGCACATCCCGTCCGCGGTGCGGACCGGGCTGTTCCATCAGGAGCCGGCCGAGTTCACCTCCGACTCGCCCGCCCGCACGCTCGCCGTGGCCCTGGGCGCCACGCTCTACAGCCCGGCCACCCGGCCCCGGCTGGCCGACGCCGTGCGCAAACAGGCCGGGCGCGGCGTGGTCTCCATGGTGCTCTGCCTGGAGGACTCCATCAGCGACGCCGAGGTCGAGGCGGGCGAGGCCAACCTCGTCCGGCACTTCGCCGACCTCGCGGCCGGGACCGGGGGAGACCCCTCCGCCGGAGCCGCGACCCACCTCTCCGCCGGGACCGTGACGGACGCCGACACCGCCACGGACCTCACCGCGACCGCCGCGGACCTGCCGCTGCTCTTCATCCGGGTCCGCGAACCGCGCCAGATCACCGACCTCGTCGACCGCCTCGGCGCCTCGGTGAGCCTGCTGTCCGGATTCGTACTCCCCAAGTTCACCGAGTCCCGCGGCCACGCCTTCCTCGAAGCGCTCACCCAGGCCGAGCGGACGACCGGCAGGCGCCTCTTCGCCATGCCCGTCCTCGAGTCCCCCGAGCTCCTCCACCTGGAGACCCGGGCCGAGACCCTCGCCGGGATCGCCTCGATCACCGACAAGTACCGTGACCGCGTCCTCGCCCTCCGCCTCGGCGTCACCGACTTCTGCTCCGCCTACGGGCTGCGCCGCTCGCCCGACATGACCGCGTACGACATCAAGATCGTCGCGAACGTCATCGCCGACGTCGTCAACGTCCTCGGCCGCTCCGACGGCACCGGCTTCACCGTCACCGGACCCGTCTGGGAGTACTTCCGCCCCGGCGAGCGCATGTTCAAGCCGCAGCTGCGCCGCAGCCCCTTCCTCGAAGGCCGCGCGGAGGACCTGCGCACCGCCCTCATCGAGCACGACCTCGACGGGCTGCTGCGCGAGATCGAGCTCGACCGGGCCAACGGCCTGCTCGGCAAGACCTGCATCCACCCCACCCACGTGGTGCCGGTGCACGCCCTCTCCGTCGTCAGCCACGAGGAGTGGAGCGACGCCCAGGACATCCTCCGGCCCGACCGGGACGGCGGCGGAGTGCTGCGCTCCGCCTACACGAACAAGATGAACGAGGTGAAGCCGCATCGCGCGTGGGCCGAGCGCACCCTCCTGCGCGCCGAGGTGTTCGGCGTCGCCAAGGAGGACGTCGGCTTCGTGGATCTGCTCACCGCCGGCCTGGCCGGCTGACGAAGGGACGTCGACGACGTGGTGTGGACCGGAACGTGGGTCGCGGAGCGACTGGGCGTCGAACTGATCGGCGACGAGGAGCTGCCGGCCCTGTTGGGCCTCGCACTGCGTCGCAACCCCAAGCGCGCGCACCTGCTGGTCTCCAGCGTGCTCGGCAAGCACGTGCCGCAGCGCCCGTCCGTCGTGTACGGCTCGGGCCTCGGCCTCGGCCGGCGCGTCCGGGAGCTCCTCGGCGACGCCGAGGCCGCCCGCTCCGTCGTCCTCGGGTACGCGGAGACCGCCACGGCCCTCGGGCACGCCGTCGCCGACGGCCTCGGCCTCGCCCCGTACCTCCACTCCACCCGCCGCCCCGTGGCCGGTGTGGCCCGCGCGGGCGGCTTCGAGGAGTCGCACTCCCACGCCACCTCGCACCTCCTGCTGCCCGAGGACCCCGCCCTCCTCGCGGGCGACGGACCGCTGGTCCTGGTCGACGACGAGTTCTCCACGGGCAACACGGTCCTCAACACCATCCGCGCCCTGCACGCGCGCTACCCGCGCCGTCGGTACGTCGTCGTGGCCCTCGTCGACATGCGCTCCGACGCCGACCTCGGCCGCCTGGACGCCTTCGCCACGGAGATCGGCGCCCGCGTCGACCTGATCGCCGGAGCCGCCGGCACCGTCCGCCTCCCGGACGGCGTCCTGGAGAAGGGCCAGGCCCTGGTGGCGGCCCACGAGGGACCCGCCCCCGCCCCCGTACCCCTCCCGCGCGAGACGCCCGTGCGGGTGGAACTCGGCTGGCCCGAGGAGCTCCCCGACGGCGGACGGCACGGCTTCACGCCGCGGCACCGGGAGCACCTGGAAGCGGCCCTGCCGGCGATGGCCAAGGCGCTGACCGGGGCCCTGCCCGCGCCGGCCCCCGCCGGGGAGCCGCGCGTGCTCGTCCTCGGCTTCGAGGAGCTGATGTACGCGCCGCTGCGCCTCGGCACCGCCCTGGAGGACGCCGGGCACGACGTCCGCTACTCCACCACCACCCGCTCGCCCGTCCTCGCCGTCGACGACCCCGGCTACGCCATACGCACCCGGCTCGTCTTCCCCGCCCACGACGACCCGGCCGACGGACCCGGCGAGCGCTACGCCTACAACGTCGCGGGCGCGGGCTTCGACGCCGTCGTCCTCGTCGTGGACTCCGCCGCCGACACCCCGGCCCTGCACGCCCCGGACGGCCTGCTCGCCCAGCTCGCCGCGCACATCCCGCGCGTCGTGCTCGCGGTGGTCCCGTCGTACACGCCCACGGTCCGCGTCACCGAAGTCACCGAAGCTCCCGAAAGGAGCTCCATGCTGCCCGAGCCCCTCCGCGGCCCCGCCTTCTCCTCGTACGCACCCGAAGAGGTCGGCTGGCTGCTCCAGGACCTCTCGGACGTCGAACTCGAAGCCCCCACCGAGGAGCGGGAGGAGGCCATCCAGAGCGGCGGCGCGCACTACGCCGAGTCGCTCCCCGTCGAGTACCAGCCCAGCGAGCGCTACCAGGAGCTCTTCCGGACGGCCCTGGAGAGCTCCGCCGCCCGCATCGCCCGCGCGGTGGGCACGGTCACCGAGACCGTCCTCGCCGAGCGGTCCGCGCGCCCCGTCCTCGTCTCCCTGGCCCGGGCCGGCACCCCCGTCGGCGTGCTGATGCGCCGCTGGGCGAAGGCCCGCCACGGCCTCGACCTCCCGCACTACGCCGTCTCCATCGTGCGCGGCCGCGGCATCGACGCCAACGCGCTGCGCTGGCTCGCCGCCCACCACGACCCGGCCGACGTCGTGTTCGTCGACGGCTGGACCGGCAAGGGCGCCATCACTCGCGAACTCGCCGAAGCCGTACGGGAGTTCAAGGGCTTCGACCCGGAGATCGCGGTCCTCGCCGACCCCGGCTCCTGCGTCCGCACGTACGGCACCCGCGAGGACTTCCTCATCCCCTCCGCCTGCCTCAACTCCACGGTCTCCGGCCTGATATCGCGTACGGTCCTCCGCTCCGACCTCGTCGGGCCGGACGACTTCCACGGCGCCAAGTTCTACCGGGAGCTGGCCGGATCCGACGTCTCGGAGGTCTTCCTCGACGCCGTCGCCGCCCGCTTCGACGAGGTCGCCGCGACCGTCGACACGGACGTGAAGGAGCTCCTGGCCGCCGACCGCACCCCCACCTGGGAGGGCTGGGCGGCCGTGGAGCGGATCAGCGAGGAGTACGGCATCCACGACGTCAACCTGGTCAAGCCGGGCGTCGGCGAGACCACCCGCGTGCTGCTCCGCCGCGTCCCCTGGAAGATCCTCGCCAAGCGGGGCGCGGACGCCGACCTCGCGCACGTCCGGCTGCTCGCCGAGCAGCGCGGCGTCCCGGTCGAGGAGGTCGACGAACTGCCGTACAGCTGCGTGGGCCTGATCCACCCCCAGTACACGAGAGGTGCGACAGGCGCGGACGGGAAGGCGGTGGTGTCCCAGTGAGCACGGCTGCGAGCACGGGTACGGACACGGGATCGGCTGCGAGCACGGACACGCACACCGCCACGCACACCGCCACGCACACGGACACGCACCCGGACAAGAGTCCTGCCCCGTCCTCCACAACGCTGGTGGCGAGCGACCTCGACCGCACCCTCATCTACTCGACCGCGGCCCTCGCCCTCGGCATGCCGGACGCCCAGGCGCCCCGGCTGCTCTGCGTGGAGGTCCACGAGTCCAAGCCGCTCTCCTACATGACCGAGGACGCGGCCGAGCTCCTGGCGCGGCTGACCGCCGAGACCGTCTTCGTGCCCACCACCACGCGGACGCGCAAGCAGTACCAGCGCATCCAGCTCCCGGGCACCGCCCCGGCGTACGCGATCTGCGCCAACGGCGGGCACATCCTCGTCGACGGCGTCTCCGACGGCGACTGGCACGCCTCCGTCGTCCGCAGGCTCGCGGAGGAATGCGCGCCGCTCTCCGAGATCCGCGCCTACCTCACCGCCACCACGGACCTGTCCTGGGTGCGCAAGCACCGGGTGGCCGAGGACCTCTTCGCCTACCTGGTCGTCGAGCGGGAGCGGCTCCCCGAGGACTGGCTGGACCGGTTCGGCGCCTGGGCGGGCGACCGCGGCTGGACGGTCTCGCTCCAGGGCCGCAAGGTGTACGCGGTGCCGAAGCCGCTCACCAAGAGCGCGGCCGTCCGCGAGGTCGCCCGCCGCACCGGCGCGACGCTCACGCTGGCGGCCGGGGACTCGCTCCTCGACGCCGACCTGCTGCTCGCCGCGGACCGGGCCTGGCGGCCGGGCCACGGCGAACTGGCCGACAGCGACTGGACGGCACCCCACCTCGACGTCCTCGCGGAGCGCGGCGTCGCGGCGGGTGAGGAGATCCTGCGCCGCTTCCGGGCGGCCGCGGCGGCCTAGGGGCTGCCCGTCACCCCCTAGGAGGTGACGGAACACCCCTGGTATCAGCCGCAGCAGCCCCCGCCGCAGCAACCGCCACCGCCGCCACCGCCCTGCGCGGGGGCGGCGGAGGCGCTGCCTCCGACGGCCACGGCCGAGAGCAGCTTCACGGTGTCGTCGTGCCCGGCGGGGCAGGCGGCGGGAGCGGAGGACTCGGCCATGGGACGGCTGAGCTCGAAGGTGTCGCCACAGGTGCGGCAGCGGTATTCGTAACGAGGCATGGGAACAGGCTAGCGGCGGTACGAGCGCGGCATCAGTGCCCGACGCCGGATCCCCGGTCCTCCCGGATCTGGCCGACGACACGCGCGGCGGCGGAACGCACGGCCTCCAGCTCGGTCAGGAAGTGCCAGTAGTCGGGGTGGCGGCCCTCCAGCCCGTCCACGGCCCGGTCGAGACGGGCGACGGCCTCGTCGAGGGGGCGGGCGTGCCGGGGGTCGGGCGTGTTGCGCCCGGCCATGGCGAGCCGCTGGGCGTCCCGTACCGCGAACCGGGCGCGGTCGATCTCCGCCTTCGGGTCCTTGGCGACGGCGTCCAGGCGGCGCAGCCGGTCCCCGGCGGCCGAGACGGCCTCGTCGGTCGAGTCGAGCAGCGCGCGGGCCGTGGAGAGCAGCGAGGTCGCGTCGGGCCAGCGCTGCTCGGCCCGCGCCGTCCCGGCCTCGGCGAGCCGCTCCCCGGCCTGCCGGAGGGTCACGGCGGCCTGCTCCGGCACGTGCTGCAGGTCCTGCCAGCAGGCGGCCGAGTACCGTCGGCGCAGCTCGGAGAGGACGGGCTCGACGCCCTCGGTACGGGTGCCGAGGGCCTCGGTGCGGGTACGGAGCGACACGAGCCGCTTGTCGATCTCGGCGGCCCGCTCGGGCAGCCGCCCGGCCTCGGCCCGTACGGCCTCGGCGTCCCGGAGCACACGGTCGGCACGCTGGAGCGTCTCGGGGACGCCGTGGCGGCCGGCGCCCTCGTTGAGCAGGGTCAGCTCGGGTCCGAGGGCGGCCAGGCGCGCGGCCAGGTCGTCGGCGCGCAGCCCCGCCTCCCGGGCGCCGTCGAGGGCACCGCTCGCACCCCGCAGGGCCTGCCGGGCGCGCTCGACGGCGGGCGCGAGGCGGGCGAGCTGGGTCTCGGCGCGGCCGAGGAGCGGGGTGAGGCCCTCCTCGAACCGGTCCAGCTCGCCCCGGACGCGGTCGAGCTCCTCCTTGGCGCGGGTCAGCTCGGCGCGGGCACGGGAGGCGGTGGCGGCGTCGAGCTCGTCCCGGTCGAGATCATGGGCGTCGACGGCCCCGATGTACACATGACTGACCTCGTCGATCCGTCGCCCGAGCGCCTCGAACCCGTCGACGGCGCGGCGCGCCTCCGGCGAACTGTCGACGGCGGTGATCGTCTCGATGGAGATGCGGAGCCCGCGCTGGGCGGTGTCGAGCTCGTAGAAGGCGGCGGCGGCGGCGTCCTTGGCGGCCTGGGCCTCGGCCCGCTGGCTCTCGCCGCGCCCCCCGAACCACCGACGGGTCCCGCCGCCGGCGAAGGCCTGCGGCAGCAGCGCGCCCACCAGCAGGGGCAGCGCGAGCGCCAGCCGGAACGCGGAGGAACCCCCGCGCGCCGAAGTGCCCCCAGGGCCTGTCCGGCCCTTCCCCTCGGATCCGGCGCGCCCGCTCGACACACGGCCGGAACGCCCCAGTAGCTCGGCTACGAGGGCGCCCCGGCCGCGCGCCGACCGCACGCACCGAACGACCCGGCCCGATCCGACGCCCGTGGTCGGACGGGCCCTAGCGTCGCTCTGCGCCACGTACTACTCCCCGTGCTGTGTCCGCCGTGCCCGGTCAGGCTTCATTCTCCCACCCGGTAAGGACGAACACACGGCCCGGTCAGTTCGCCGTACGGACCGTGAGATCCCCGTTGTCGCTGCGCAGGCTCACGACGTGCTCGCTGTCGTCCCGGCGGGGCACGTCGAGGTCGACGTCACCGTTGTCACTGGAGCCGGCCACGGCGTACTCGGCCCGGGGGAGCGTCACGGTGACGTCGCCGTTGTCGGTGACGACGTCGACCTTGCGGGGGACGGCGCCGAGGGTGATGCCGACGTCGCCGTTGTCGGACCGTACGGCGAGCGCGGGAGAGCGGACGGAGTCCCCGACCTCGACGTCACCGTTGCCGCTCCCGAGATCGAGCGCCCCGCTGACGTTCCGGACCCGGACGTCCCCGTTGTCGGAGCGCACCTTCAGGGGGGTGGTGAAGCCCTCGGCGGTGACGTCGCCGTTGTCGTCCTCGACGGAGACGGCGACCCCGCGGGGCACCTGGATGCGGTGGACGGCCCCACAGCTGGAGGCGACGGCGTCGCACTCGACCCGGAGCGTGAGCCGCCCGTCCACGAGCTTCCAGCTGGCGTCGGGCCCCGACCCCATGAACACCCACCCGTCGACCTGCCGCTCGACCCGCACCTCGTCGATGTCGGCGGGCGTGATCACCAGCTCGGAGTTGTCCGAGTCGATCGTGAGCGCGTCCCCGCCGAACGCGAAGGTCTTCCGCTCCACCGGCGCCCCCTCGGCATCGGCGACCCCGCACCCGGCGAGCGCGAGCACGGCGACACCGGAAGCGAGCAGCACACGGAACGGACGACCTGCGACCATGACGATCATTCCCCCAGAAACGAAGCGGCGATGCCCCGACGCTACGACCCCACCACCCCCCGCCACGATCGGGCGACCCACCGTCCCCGGGGTGGGGCTACCCCCCGAGACATATCGGTTTGCGGCACCCACCCCAGGGCCATGTAGGCTGTTGCCTCTTCCACGGGTGCGTAGCTCAGGGGTAGAGCGCTGCTCTTACAAAGCAGATGTCGGCGGTTCGAAACCGTCCGCGCCCACCAGCAGGTAGATAGGCAAAGGCCCAGGTCACCGGTACTGAACCGGGAACTGGGCCTTCGTCGTTCTTTGGGCGGGAAGGCGGCTACGAGGCGCCGTGCCAGTTACGTGCCAGAAGCGTCGCCGAGCTCGCCCGGCCGGACCTTCCTGATCTGCTTGTCGACGTGGGCAGCGATGGCGTGGTCACGCCCGTTCACCAGGTGCTGATAGATCAGCGCGGCCCGCACCGACGAGTGCCCCATCCGCTGCATCAGCTCACGCGTCGTGGCGCCGCCCGTCGCGGCGAGGGTGTTCCCGGTGTGACGCAGATCGTGGAAGTGGACGTCGCGGAGGCCGGTGTCCTTCAGGGCCCGCAGCCACAGCCGGCGGAAGTTGTTGCGGCGCAGCTGCCCGCCGCGGGCTCCGGTGAAGACGAGCCCCGTCCGACCCGGCTCGGCGTAGACGGCGAGATGCGTGGCCAGGCTCTCCGCCAGCGAGGCCGGGAAGGCGACGGTGCGCACACCGGCCGCGCTCTTGGGCGTCTTGACCAGGATGCCGTCGGTTCGGGTCTCGGCCAGAGAACGCCTGACGGCGGCGGTTCGCCGGTCGAGGTCGACGTCATGGCGCTGAAGCGCGGCGAGCTCCCCGAAGCGGAGGCCGGTGAAGGCCGCCAGCAGAATGAACACCCGGAAGCGCGCCGGCACGGCGTCGGCGAGCTGAAAGACCTCGGTGACGTCGAGGAACGGCCGCTCGGCCGTCTTGGCCGCTCCGGCGCCCTTGATGCGGCAAGGGTTGCGCTGGATCAGCTCGTCGTCGACAGCGGTATTCATGATGGCGCGGAGGATCTGGTACGCCTTGGCGACCGTCGGCTCACCGACCCCCGACTCCAGGAGGCCGGCACGCCAGCGACGGATCTGGGGTGTGGTGATCTCACTCAGAACCACGTCCGCGAAGGTCGGCAGGATGTGGAGGCGCAGCGCGCTGCCGTTGCGTTCGCGGGTGGTCGCGGCATAGTCGCGTTCCTTGAACCAGGCGTCGGCGTACACCCCGAAGAGAACCCTGTCGTCCGGTTCTTCCACTTGCCGTCGATGATCTCCGCTTCCTTGCGGACGAGCCACCGATCGGCATCGGTCTGAGAGGCGAACGTCTCGGGCGCGGATCGTGTCAGCCCGTCCGGCCCCTGATAGCGAGCCTGGAATCGCCCGGAGGGCAGCTTGCGCACCGCACCGAAGCGGCGACGCTTTCCCTTGCTGTTCGCCATCAGGCCACCGCCGCGAATCGGCGACGAGTGGTGATCGGCTGGACGGTGTGGGCGACGACGAATTCCTTCAAGGCCCGCTCAGGAATGCGGACATGCCGCCCCACCTTGACGAAGACGATCCGGCGCTCGGCGATGAGCCGACGCGGAAACCTTTCGCTGGTGCCGAGGAGTTCGGCGGCCTGGCCCACGGTCAGCAGTCGGTCGGTCATGCGGGTGCTCCTTCCAAGGCGAGTTGATCGCGTAGGGCTTCGCGGGCGGTCTCGCGGTTGAGCTGGATGTCTCGGGCGATCGAGGCGGCGAGAGCGGCCTCGCCGGGGGAGTGGCCCTGTCCGGCGTACGTCCAGGAGGTGAGGACGAGGACGGTGTCCGGCTCGATGTCGTCGAGGCCGCGGGCGGTGCGTTCCTGGGCGGCGCGGTAGTCGGCGCGGGTCTGGCGGAGTTCGCTCAGGGTGGTGGAGTACTGGCGGGACTTGGTGGAGAAGTGGCCCCGGAAGCCGAGCATGTGGGCCCAGGCGAGGAGTCGGCGGTCCGGGTACAGAGGGTCGAGGTCGAAGCAGGCTTCGACGAGGCGGCGGGTGTGGTCGGGGACGCCGAGGAGGGCCAGGGCCTCGCGGTTGCCGACGCGGCGGTCGAGGCTGCCGGTGGTCTCCGCGGCTTTGGTGGCGTATTTGGCGATGTAGGAGGCGACGGCCTGTTCGGTGATGTCGGAGCCGTCGCCGAAGGCTTTGACGGGGCGGATGTCGAGCTGGGCGCCCCAGCGGAGGCGACGTAACGGCTGATCGCCGGCGGCGGGGATGGTGATGGTTGTGTACGCGTGGGTGGCGGCTGCGCGGATGGCGTCGGTGAGGCGTTCGGTGGTCGCCCACGACGGCGGCGGGGAGTCGGGACCGTCCGGGCCGTCGATGCGGACGACGGCATGGAAGTGGACGGCGCCGCGCTTTTGGAACTCGGCGACCTTCCCGTACGAGATCCGGGCGACCGCCTTGAGCTCCCTCTGCGAGAGACCGGCCGCGGCGGCGATCTCCCGGCGGAGGCGGTTCGTGAACCTCTGCCAGAGCTGCCCGGCGTGGTTGTTGAAGAGGACGGCGGCGGCGTAGTCGTACGAGTCGGGGTCGAGCGGCGTGCCGAGGGCGGCGTCGTCCTCGGCGTGGTGGAGGCCGCAGCGGCACGGCCGGGTGCCGGGGCGGTTGTGGACCGGTCCGAAGGACGGGGCGGTGAGGGTGAGGAAGACGCGGGGATGCTCGCGGACGGCGGCGGGGATGCCCCGGGCGCTGTCTCCGGCGAGGCCGGCGCGGATGAGGTGGTAGGTGTCGCCCGCGTACGTCCAGGCGCAGGCGGGGCAGCGGGAGGCCCGGCGGTTGCCGCAGGCGATCCGGAGCCGGGCGCCCGGTTCGGTGTCGGTGGAGTATCGGTGGAGGGTCTCGCCGGTGGCCTTGTCCCGGGTGAGGGTCCAGCCCTGGAGGTGGATGGGCAGTCAACCCGCCACGGTAAGAAACCACAGCGGGTTGAGAAGAGTTGAGCGAGCGTCAGTCGGTCGCGGGGCCGGAGCGGTAGTGCGCGAAGACGGCCGCCTCCTGGCCATCCGCCGAGCGGACAACGGCACGTGGGAGCTCCCGGGCGGAGTACTCGAACTCACCGAGGCGCCTGAAGCGGGCGTCGCCCGCGAGGTCCTGGAGGGGACGGGCATCCACGTCGAGGTGCACGAGCTGACGGGCGTCTACAAGAACACGACGCGAGGCATCGTGGCCCTGGTCTTCCGCTGCAAGCCCTCAGGCGGCTCCGAGCGAGTCTCGGAGGAGTCCACCGCAGTCGACTGGCTGACGCCGGCCGAGGTCGAGGAGCGCATGGCGGAGGTCTACGCGATCCGCCTCCTAGACGCCCTGGACGGCAACGGTCCCCACGTCCGCAGCCACGACGGCCGTCGCCTAATCGCACACCAGTGAGCCCCTGAACAGCACGATGTATAGGGCCAGTTGAGAGCCTGCTATAACGACGCTCATGAGATCTGTGACTCTCGCCCTGGACTGGGCTGCGACGACCAGTGCTGTCGCTGCGGTGGCAGCGGTGCTCGCGACTCTGATCGCAGGCCGATGGGCATACAGCGCCGTCGTAGCAAAGCGTACGGCTACGTTCACCGCCGAAATCACGCCAATGCTCTCTTCTTCCCATAGCGGGCTTTCGGTGACCCTCGGCGCAGACAGGCTGCAGAATCCTCACGTTGCCTCATTGTTCCTGGACAACGTAGGACGCAGGGAGATCGAGGTGGCAGCTTTCAACGGGGAGCCCATTGAATTCGGATTCGATTCGCGGATCGTGTCGATTCTCACTTCGGATACCACGAGAAACAGGATGGTTCCTCCGGCCACGATCCGAGGAAATTCACTGCTCATTGACCCATACGTGATTCACAAGAAGCAGATGATCGTCTACAAGCTGCTTCTCGACGGCGCGGACCCTGCTGTGAGCCTGCGGCATAACCTGAGTGCCTCCCTGAAAGAGTGCAAGCCGCGAGATAGCGAAAGGCGGATTATTTGGCTGAGTCTCGGAGCGGTGTTGGGATCGCTGCTGTTGCTAGGCCTTGCGTTCTTCGTTTTGTGGAAGGCAAGCCAGGCGTTGGAGCTTATGCGCGAAACGCAGCGCAAGACACAACAGATGTATGAAAGCATTGAGAACAAGCAGTCTGGAGAGGGCAAACAATCCTCTGAACCGAAATCGTCGCCGTCTGTGAGTGAGTTTCCAACTTCACGCTGACGCGTGATGGAGGGAAACGGCCTGGACGATCGCGGTGATGCGGTTGGTGCTGCAGCGGAGCTTCCGCAGGAGGTGCCAGCGCTTCAGAGTGGCCATGGCCCGCTCGCCGAGGCAGCGGATCTTGGCGTGCATGCTGTTGTGCCGGCGCTGCCACCGCACAGCCGACGGCCTCTGGAGAGATCAAGCGCCGCAGCGCGGTAAGAGTTTCTCTACTTAATCAAGGCACCCGCCGCGCACGGCGCGGCGCGCACGGCCCGTCGCCCGGGCCTGCGCTCCTGTCTGCGCCCCGCTCCAGCCCGGCCGCACGCCTGACGGATCGGGTTGATGGGTGGCGAACCACGAGGCGGCCGAGGCAGTACGCGGGCGCGGGTCAAGACGATGCCTCCGGCGGGGGCGCTCAGGCTCCGGGATGGAGGGGCTCCGTGGGCGAGTGCCGGCCGAGGGGTGTTGCGGTGAGGGAGACCCCCATCCTGTCTGCCGTCGACCCAGGCAGAGCCGAGCAGACACGGCACCGGGCGTCCAGGTCGTTCGTACAGTGGCGCGCTCCACCTGGACGCCCGGCACCGCGCCTGCTCCACGGTGTGTGGGCCGACGGCAGACGGGATGGGAGTCGGGGCCGTGGCGGGTGCGGCGGAAGGCGAGCCTTCGCCGACACCTCAGGTCGCTTTCGCTGACTCAGTCCAGCGGTTCGAAGTGGGGCCTGGGCGCGATAATTTGCGCCCTCTTCTCATTCAAGTGAAGCCATTCCGGCGCCTGAACAGAAAGCAGCTTGTGATCAACGGCAATCAGATCCTGCTGTGCGGCTTCATTCAACGCATCTTCAACTTCGACGACTTTCGCCGTCGGGTATTTCTCCAATTGCTCCTGAAGGCGCTGCCCCTTGGCCGTCGGCTTGACGTAGTAGGGCGGCTTGGCGTGGCGCCCCAGGGTGCATACGGCAGACGCCACTGACGAGTAGGCGTCATTGAAGAGGCCCATGAAGCCGTCAGGGTCCGGGAGGATCGCTAGCCACAGGCCATTCTGGAATCGCACGCCTGCTTTCAGGTCCTTCGCCTCGGGTACAACCCCGATCCGCAGGCCAGGCCCGGACTCCAACTGTCTCCAATTACTTTTGATCGTTGCGGCCGCGTATCGGAATCCTTCTTGATCAGTGAAGAATAGGTCTGTCTTCCAGATCTTCTTGATTCGTTCTGCCAGCTGCGACTCGGCCCGGGCGCCCTTCGCTGCAACCGTTACCCAGGGGCCAAATCCGAAGGGTCGGCCCTGCTTATCCGGGAGCAAAACAGCACCATCTCCGGCATCCTCTACGACGGCATCCAGGAAGCCGAGGTACTTTGCTCGCTCGTATCCGAAGAGGAGAGACTGCGGCTCATCAATCGCCTTGTACTTCGTGGACATTCTCCCCATCGCCCGAGCAACCATTTCGGATACGCTCGGCTCTTTCCCGACAATGGCTTCATGCACGGCCCATTCAAAGCCGTCACCTCGCATGCCTTTATCTCGTTCGAGTCGAGCAATTTTGCTCAGTTGACGCATCGTGACGTCCGACCTGTCGCAGTTCAGGTCTGTTAGGTCATCTTTACCCAGTTGGTCAAGTTGTGCCCGAATGATGGATCGAGCGACAGCGTAGAGGGCACGGCCATACTCGTCGACCGGCTCAGCCTGGCTCAAAAACGTCACGTCTCCCATGACGACACATTAGTTGTCTGATGAGGCGCGTGCCCGGTGTTCTGCCCTCGGGGCTGCGGCCTATTCATGGACAGTGCGACCCTCCAATGAGTTCAGTGACGGCCCGACCTGCTGAAACGTGTGAGACGCACAGGCCCTCCGGAGCCGTGTGCAGAAGCCCCGGACGTAGGTCCGGGGCTTCGAGGCGCTGGGGGTTCGTACCTGCCAGCTAAAGGCCGCCGCGGGCAGTCGAGGGCCTGCGTCTCCTCCCTCGCGTGCGGCGGAGTCCGACCTAGGGAGACGGTGGCCGCGACTCACGGCCACGCGGAGTGCGTCCCGCAAGGCTTCCGTCAGATCCACCGCCAGGAGGTGGAGTTCCGTCGGCCCTGAGTCCACGTCGGCGATTACCTCCATGGCGTGCTCCAGGAGCTCTTGGCCGACGCCGAGTTGGGCAGCTTCAGTGGCGTCGGCCAGGTGGGACAGGTGGCTGCTGGCGTCGTCAGTGCTCAGGTAGCAGGGCTTTCCATCAGGGCCCGACCAGGGGAGGAGGCGGAGCTCGCTGTGGGCTTTCATCCTTCCGTCGTCCTCTCTTCGATCTTGTGGTGAGTGGTGAAGAGCGCTTCGGCGCGCTCGCCAGGGAGCGTCAGGCAAGCCGCCTCGACCACACGGCCTGTGATGTCGGCAGACACCCGCGTGATCGCGAGCACGGCCAGCGTCGTGCTGAGTCGGAGGGTGGAGGCTTCTTCTGGGGTAGGGAGCCGGGCGGTGACAACTTCTCGGGTCTCCGCCCGTCCGGGACGAGGCCACGGCAGTTCGGCCGGAACCAGGTCGCGCGGGACGTAGATGCGGGCCAGGCTGTGCGGCCTCTCTCCCTGGTGAGTGACGCAGAGGAACTCCGTCAGTGGGGTGCGCGAGGGGACCTTGAGTAGGGGGATGAGGTCTCCGCGCGCCCGGAGGTTGGTGGTGCGGATCGTGGCGTGGAGGTCTGCGTTCGGGGTGAGGTGGCTCACCGCGTACGTGAGTCTGAGGAGGGGGTGGCGGACACAGTTGCCCTTGCCATGGATCTTGTCGATCAGGCCCTCGGCCTGGAGGAGTGCGAGGGCGTTGCGCAGTGTCGGGGTGCTCACCTTGTACTGGGCGGCGAGCCTCGGTTCCGAGGGGAGGCGGGCGCCGGCCTGCAGATGGCCGGCGGTGATCTGGGTCCGTAGGTCATCGGCGATGGTGTCGCGGAGAGACGGCATGGCGGTCACCACCTTCTGAGCACTCGTCCGGCGATCAGGCGCGTACGGGTGTGCATCGTCAGGAGCTCGCCCGATTCGAAGAGAGACGCTTGGCGCCGCCGGGCAGTTGGCGGAGGTCGGCCACTCGGCACGGTTGGCCGCCGATCTGGATGACGTCGCCGCGCTGCACCGTGGTCGTGGTGATCTCGACCGGCAAGGCAAGTGCGCCGCCCGAGGGATAGCCGTTCATGAGGCCGCCTCTGGTGACGTGGTCGCGAAGTGGCAGGGGCAGGCGCATGCTTCGTAGACGACGGGGATGTCGATCGGTGCCGTCGTCGGGGAGGAGTGCGCGCACTCGTGGTGGGTGCCGATCCGGCATGCGCTGGACCGGTAGGGCGTGGTCGCCGCCGAGGGGAAGCGGGTCATCCGTAGCCTCCGCCGGCACGAACCAGGTGGGGGCGAGGAGGCGGGGCGGAATCGGGGCCGAGTTCCGTCGGATGCGTTCTTCGCCGACCAGGACGTACGGGCGGACGAGGGCTGTCTCTTCGCCCGGGAGGAAGTTTGTCCGGCCTCAAAGCTGTCGGAGGAACAGCGTCAGTTCGTCGGGCGGTTAGCGAGCGTCGGGCGAGTCGACGTTAAGGGCTTCCAGTGTCGGGTCCTCTGGGCGTACCGCTCTCTGGTGCGCCTGATGGCGCGACGGATACGGTTGAACATGCTGATCAGCTCCTATCGCTGATGGCCAGGTCCCCGGACATCGCCCGTCGCGGGGACCGTTTTGCTCACGGCGGCCCACAGAGTGCGGCCGCCCAGGCTGGTGGCCAGGAGGCCGAATCGGTCCGCCGCAGCCACGACTTCCAGGACCTCCTGCCATGTCTCGGCGGAGAGGGATTCCGGTAGCTCCGCTTCGATCGACGTATGCCGCGGGTGCCCTTCCACGCATGTGGTGAGCCCGACCGCTGACAACCGGGCAGCCAAGGCCTCAGCGCTTACTTCTGGAGCAGGCACAGGGCTGCCTCCGTCACGGGTGATCACTTTGAGTGAAGCTAGTTAACTAGATTAGGGCTAGTGGACTAGATTTTCCATATGTCTGAGCAGCCGCCTTACCTCCGCATCGCCGACGAACTGCGGCGGCGGATCGCGGAGCACGAGTGGACTCCTGGAGACCGGCTGCCCTCACGGGCCCAGATCGGCCAGGAGTGTGGGGTCGGCGAGAACGTCGTTCGCCGGGCCCAGGAGCTGTTGATCTCCCAGGGCGTGCTGGAGGGGCGGGCCGGGTCCGGGACCTATGTCGCCGAGCCCAGGCAGCGAGTGCGGATGGTGCGGTCTGCGGCGCGCGAGCAGCCGGATGGGTCGCCGTTCCGGGCGGACATGAAGGCCGTGGGCCGGAATGGCGGCTGGGAGAGCCGGACCGATGCGAAGGTGCCCGCGCCGGCGGAGATCGCTGCACGGCTCGGGGTCGATGACGGCGAGCTGTGCGTCCGGACCGTGTACGAGTTCCTCGCCGACGGGCGCCCTGTGCAGTTGGCCACGAGCTGGGAGCCGTACGACCTCACCGGCGGGACCCTCGCCGTCCTTCCTGAGGGCGGGCCCCACGCCGGGGCCGGCGTCGTGAATCGGATGGCCCAGATCGGCGTCACCGTCAGCCACGCCGTCGAGCAGCCCGAGCCGCGGCAGGCCACCCCCGAGGAAGCCTCGCTCCTCGGGATCCAGAAGGCTGCGCTCGTCACCCATATCCGGCGGACCTACTACAGCGTCGAAGGGCGGCCGGTGGAGACGGCGGACATCGTCGTCCCGGCTGCCCTGTGCGAGATCGTTTACGAGATCCCGATCAACCGGTAGAGGACTAACGCATCGGGCCTGCCCTCAACAGCCCATCACGACGGGTCGGCCAGGTCAGGGCCCGGACCAGACCGTTGGTCACGACCCAGTACCCCGGGTGCACCCAACCGTCTCCCTTCGACAGAAGCCCCGGCCCCTCGTCGCGGCCCAGGTGCCGCATCAGGCGTTCGTACGCCGGACCGCCGGCGACCAGCAGCAGGGGTGCGGTGAGAGTCGCACCGACCCAGACACCGCACCGAAGGGCCACCTGGGCATGTCCATCTATGCGCACGCGACGAGTATGGCTCCTACGGCTCGGGTATCGTCCGGCCCGGTCGATCAGCAGAGCAGTTGGTGGGGGTGGCATGCACAACGAGCGGATCGACGAGCCACTGTCGGACGAGGAGCTGAAGCTCTTCATCCAGTATCTGCACCGGTTCGCCAACCATGACGTGGACATCTTCCTGAGCATGGAGGTCGGGTATCCGGAGCACCCCGTCTACGTGGTGTTCGGCAGGGACTATCCCCCTGGGGACGCCTCGGACTATCGGCGGCCGTTCACGGACCGGCGACAGCCGACACCCACACCCGACCTCATCGACGGTGGATGACAGCGGCCCTCACTGCCCCTTATGACCTTCGCGAGCGGCAGCCAACCCCGCAGGCTTAGTAGTCCGATCCAGCTCACCTGACGATGTTCAGCGGCACAGCGCCATGATGATGTCGTCGAAGTCGGGGAACTCCTGTGTGGCCTGCGCGACGATCGTCGCTGCCGACGCACGGCAGGACGGAGCGTGCTGCTCCGCGATGGCCGCTAGGTCCTCGTTGACCCGCGGGGCCCAGTCGGGCTCGGGTTCGTAGAAGGCGGCTGCTTCCCACGGGCCGAAGCCGTCAGCCATGAGCCAAAGGAAGGTGCCCAGGTCGCGGGCGACGACTCCGGTCTCTCCTTCGGAGCCCATGAAGACAACGGGCTGCTCTGCCAGATTCTGGCCGGGACGGATGAGCCAGAAGGCTGCGTACCCGCCGGTGCCGTCCTGGCCGAAGACGCGGAAGTCATCGCCGGTCAGGTCGCTGTTGCGCGTCCATGCACGGAGCCAGTCCGTTGTCTCGTCGGCAGTCAGGAAGGACTCGTAGGGTTCGAAGTCGACGCCGTCCTCGCCTATGCAGTCGAGCCGGACCGCCATGGCAGCGGCGAGCTCAGCGGGAAACTGGCGGTCTTCGTGCGGGATCATGCGAACAGATTAGTGACCGCTCGGGAGGCTCACGGGGCCGCTGGCCTCATTGACTGTGCAGAGGCGTTCGTAGGAGGCTTTTAATAGCAGCCGTGAGCAGCCGCCTGCGACGGACAATGCCTGCATGACGTTGACGATTTGGGTCGATGGCTGGCAGATGCAGTGCTGCGGAGAGAACTTCACGCCAGGCGATGTTGTCTCGTGGACGCTGCTGGAGGTCGATCCGGAGGACTACGCCGACGTCGTCGGTAGTGAGCGCGCGGATGAGATCGACTTCCGCGAGGAGCATCACGGCCAGGACGAAGGACACGTGCCCACTTCGGTGGAGGTGGTGCCAATCGTCGAGGTGCACTGCCGTTACGGGGTACCCCCGGGCGCCACGGACAAGGTGAACTACCCAGTTCCGGGCACGACCGTGCTGGTACCGGTTGAGAAGGCGGACGGGTGGGCGAAGGCCAGGCCGGACGTGAGCTTCGCGGGCTACCTGGTGACCGCCCGGCGTGTCACCGACCTACAGGAAGGTGCGGCTGCCCGCAGTCGATGAGGGAGCTGGTGCACGCGTGCCAGATCGAGCGGTCAACCACGTTCACTGGAGGATCGCTGCGGCGTCCACAGCTTGTGACGGCCATCGCAGCGCGCAGAGGGGTTGAGCTGCAATGACGGTTCAGCCGCGGGCGC
Source organism: Streptomyces sp. NPDC059695 (assembly GCF_042733785.1). Lineage (NCBI taxonomy): Bacteria > Bacillati > Actinomycetota > Actinomycetes > Kitasatosporales > Streptomycetaceae > Streptomyces > Streptomyces sp. NPDC059695. The sequence goes on from NZ_JBHWFF010000042.1 coordinate 33,195, forward strand.
CAGGCTTACAAAGCAGATGTCGGCGGTTCGAAACAGTCCGCGCCCACCAGGGGAAAGGCCCCCAGTCGATCTTGACTGGGGGCCTTTGACATCCACATCTGACATCAACGGGGACGATCACCCACGTCCTGGGGCGTCTGAGCACCCGCGGGTGCCGTGCCGCTGTCACCGAGAGTCAGGTGACACCTGCCGCCGGGACAGGGCCAGCCTGCGCCGCGCTCGGTCGACGTCCGTGACGACGACCGTCATCTCGTCGCCGGCCTCGACGACCTCCTGCGGAGCGGCCACGGGTGTCGAGGTGAGCTCTTGAAGATGGACCAGTCCCTCAATGCCATCGGCGACCTGGACGAAGACGCCGAACGGGACCAGTTTGGTGACCCGTCCCTGCAGCGTTTGGCCAACCGCGACGCTGTCGGCGAATGCCTGGAAGGGGTCCGGCTGCGTCGCCCTCAGGGACAGCCTGGCTTCCCCGTTCCATGTGTCGAACTGGAGGAACTCGCACGACACGCGCTGCCCGACCTGAACGACGTCCGAAAGTGCTTCCACGTGCTGCCAGGACAGTTCGGGAACCGTGATGAACCCGACTCCGGGAAAGATCGGATGGTCGGGGCCGTCGTCCAGCGCCACGAAGACGCCAAACCGCTCGATGGCCGCGATCGTGCCGGAAAAGATCTCGCCGGGGCGCCGCGATTTCAGGAACGTCCACAGCTCTGGGCTCTCGGTGGCGGTCATACTCAACCTGGCGTGGCCCTCATCCAGATCAATGGTGATCACCTCGGCGGTGATGCGCTGGCCGACCTTCACGGCCACAGCCTGATTCCAACTCCAGGAGACATCCAAAGGCCAGACTGTCCCCAGCGGACGTGCCGGGAATCCGTCCCGGGTGACCGTCACCCCTTGAGGCCGTGTGACCTTTGCGACTGTCCCGCTGCAGATGTCGCCGATGCGGATGCCTGCCAGGAACTCCCGAGCATCCTGATCCTTTGACGCTGCCCCCATGCCGCCCAGCCTTTCATGGAGCCGTGCGTCGGCGCCCCTGTAGCCGCCTACGCGTGCGGCTCTGTCTGGGGCGACTGCATACCGAGCCAGGTTGTGGCGATCCGTCACTGCAGCTCGGGTGCCCCGACGATACGCGGGGCACCCGAGGGCTGGTTGCCTGCGAGTGAGCGGGTTGTCAGTCAGTGAGGGGCCGCCTTCTGAGCAGCCGGTCCATGTGACTCACGGCTTCGCGTTGCGTGTTCTGGACGGCGTGGGCGTAGATGTTCGTCGTGACAGCGAGCTGGCTGTGCCCGAGGATCTCCATCACGACGCGGGGCGGGACGCCGGCGGCGGTGAGAGCGTCGCCGTGCCGTGGCGGGCGTCGTGGAGCCGGACGACGCGGAGGTCGGCGTTCTTCGCGACGCGGGTGAACGAGCGGTAGAGGTCGCGCGCCTTGGGGTCCGTTCCAGCCCGGACGCCGTTCGCACGCCTGACAGCTCGGGTGGATGGGTGACGAACCACGAAGCGGCCGAGGCAGTCCGCGAGTGCAGTTCAAGACGATGCCTCCGGCGGGGCACAACAGGCACCAGGATGGGCGGGCCGTCCAGGGGAACTCCCCGCAACGGGCCGCGCCGTAGCCCGCGTGGGGATGTCGCCAGGGCCACTGGCCAGAACCTTCTGCCTGCCGGGAATCGGATCGCCAGCAACGGGGTTGGTGGGGGGCATGCGAGCGATTCAGGTGTACGAAGTGGGCGGTCCCGAGGTGCTGCAGGAGGCCGAGGTGGACCAGCCGCGGCCGGGTCCGGGCGAGGCGGTCGTGGAGGTCGCCGCATCCGGGGTCAACTTCCTCGACGTCTACCACCGCGAAGGCCGGTACAGCCTTCCGCTGCCCTTCACCCCGGGAGCTGAGGGCGCCGGCACGGTCGTCGAAGTCGGACCCGGCGTCGCTGACGTCGCAGTCGGGGACCGGGTCGGTTGGGTGGAGATTCCCGGCACGTATGCCGAGCGGGCCGTCGTGGAGTCCTCCCGGCTGGTGCCGCTGCCCGACGACATCGGCTTCGAGACGGCCGCCGCCGTACTCCTCCAAGGCATGACCGCGCACTATCTCGTCAAGGACGCCTACCCGGTTCAGGGGGGCGACACGGTGCTCGTGCATGCGGCGGCCGGCGGCATGGGGCTGCTTCTGACCCAGCTCATCACCCATCTCGGCGGCAGGGTGATCGGCACGACGTCGACCACGGCGAAGGCCGAGTTGGCGAAGCGTGCCGGAGCCGCCGAGGTGATCCTTTCCTCTGCAGTCGACGACCTCGCAGCCGAGGTGAGGCGGCTCAACGGCGGTCAGGGACTGCCGGTCGTCTTCGACGGCGTCGGCGCGCACACCTTCGACGCGAGCCTCGCCAGCCTGCGAACCCGCGGCCATCTCGTGCTCTTCGGCGCGGCAAGTGGTGCCGTGCCCCCGTTCGATCCGATTCGGCTCGCCCACGGCGGTTCGCTGACCCTGATCCGGCCCAGCCTCGGGGACTTCATCGCCGATCGGTCCGAACTGCTCCGACGTGCCGCCGACGTGTTCGAGTGGGTCCGCTCCAAGGCGCTTGAGGTCACCGTAACGGGCCGCTACGCCTTGTCCGAGGCCGCCCGGGCCCACAGCGATCTGGAGGCTCGGCGTACCACCGGCAAGCTGCTCCTCGTACCCGATGCGGCCGCTGTGGGGCGCCGCGAGGAGACGCAGAGCTGATCGCGGGCGAGGAGGTCGGGGATCTTGGAGACGGAGATCCCGAGGCATGGCCGACCGTCATCGCCAAGATCCCCCGACAGCGTCAGGCGCTCAGCAGACCGAGCCGGGCCGGGGGCCACGGCGGATGCGGCCGGGCGGCTGGCGTGGCGTCGGGATTTGTGCGGGTTGTCCGGTCATGATGGCGCGGTGCGACTTGATCACGTGTCCTATGCGGTGGCCCGCGACAGCTTCGTCTCGACCGTCCAGTGGATCGGATCCGCCCTTGGCGCCGGGTTCGTCGACGGGGGCGTGCACCCGCGATTCGGTACCCGCAACTTCGTTCTCCCGCTGAGCGGCGGCACCTACGTCGAGGTGGTCACCACGCTCGACCACCCGGCCGCCGACCGCGCGCCCTTCGGTCGGGCGGTTGCGCGCCGCGCTGCTGAGGGTGGCGGGTGGCTCGGTTGGGTGGTCTGCGTCGACGATCTGACGCCGGTCGAGGCCCGTCTCGGCCGTGCATCGGCCGAGGGCCACCGTGTCCGCCCCGACGGGTTCGACCTGAGGTGGAAGCAGATCGGCCTGCTGGAGCTGATGGAGGACCCGCAACTGCCGTACTTTCTGCAGTGGCTGGTTCCCGCCGAGGAGCGACCGAGCGCTGATCCGCGTACCTCCACTGCCATCCACGGGGTCTCCCTCGCCGGTGACGCCGCCTCCATCGCCGAGTTCCTCGGCGAGCCGGCCGACCACCCCCTCGACCAGATCGACGTCACCTGGGTCGAGGATGAGGAACCGGGCCTGGTCTCGGTCGAGTTCGCCACCGCCCACGGGCCGGTCACGATCTGATCCGGGCTTGATTGCCCCGCGGGGGCGGCCGGCTTCGGCGCCCGTGCAGCCCTCGAAGTCGTTCGACTGGTGTGGTGTTGATGAGGTAGCCCGACTCCCGAGTCGAATTCGCTCGTCGCCGCATGCGCGATCGTCTGCCTTCCCGTCCTCACATCGTTCGACTCATCGACCGCAGCAGCCGATGCCCCCGGCTGCTGCGGTCGGCGTCGCCGCTATCGGGAGCGCGGGAAGACTGTCGCCTCCTGGCAATCCGTCGAGCGGACAACGGCAGGTGGGAGCTTCCGGGAGGGCGGCGGCCTCGAGCTCGCCGAGGCGTCGGGGCGGGTGTACCCGCGAGGTCTTGGAGGGGCCGGCATCCACGTCGGACGGACGAGCTGACGGGTGTCCACAGGATGTCGAGGTCCGCGTCTTTGGCGTCGTGCCCTTGGTGTTCGTGCGTTGCTCTGTGTCGGTTGCTCTCTGCACCTGACATCAATGGGAGCGGACAGCGGGGGCGGACTGGCCGCCTCGGGTTCGGGCGTCGGGCATTTCCGTTGTGGGGGTTGGGGCTACGGGGCAGGTCAGGGGGTGGATGTGGTCGTATGGGGGGATGAGTACCCTGTATGTGTTCGCCAGCGCCGCCCAGCCCGTCTTCGACATCGCCCGTGTCATCGAGGACGCGCAGGCCGACGGATGGGACGTCTGTCTCGGGCTCACCCCCACGGCCGCTCGCTGGCTCGCCGGGTCGCTCGACGGGCTTGCCGCGCTCACCGGGCATCCCGTGCGCTGGGACGGCAGGCTGCCCGGGGAGCCGGAGGTGTGGCCGGCCGCTTCCGCGATCCTGTTCGCGCCCGCCTCCTTCGCCGCGGTCAACCAGTGGGCGCTCGGCACCGCCGACACGTTCGTCGTCGAGGTCGTCGCCGAGGCCATCGGGCTCGGGATCCCCATGGTCGCGATGCCGTGCGTCAGTGCCGCCCACGTCCGGCACCCGCAGTTCGAGCGGTCCGTCGAGACGCTCCGTGGTGCCGGGGTCTCGGTGGTCGTGCCCCAGGAGCCGGACCTGGGGTTCCCCTGGCCGCTCGCCCTCTCCGCCGTGCGTGAGCGGATCGTCGTCGGCTGAGAGGTGTGGGGGCAGTCGGTGCTTTTGTGCCATGGCCGGGGCGGGTCACGCTCGCGCGACCGTCCGGGCGGTCGCGTCTCTGAGCCGGGCGCAGTGAGTTGACGGGGGCTCGTCCCTCGCTGTGTACTCCCCGCATGGCTGAGCTGGGGGACGCGCCCGAACCCGGGCTGCAGGGTGGCGAGATGACGCCGCAGCGGTACATCGAGACCAGGCTCGCGCAGTACCAGGGGTGGTACGACGCCAAGGCGACCCGGATGAAGGCGATGCATCTGCGGATGCGGACCGTGTCCGTCGTCGGCGGGGCGCTCGTGCCGGTCTTCGTCAACCTCGACCTGGACTTCGCGCGGATCACCGCCACCGTGCTGAGCGTGGTCGTCGTCGCCGCCGTGTCGCTGGAGAGCGTCTACCGGTACCGGGAGCAGTGGAAGAACTACCGCTCCACCGAGCAGCTGCTCGGGCACGAGCGCGTCTACTTCGAGACCAAGGTCGGGCCGTACCACACGCTCGGCGGGCGCGAGGCCTTCGCCGTCCTCGTCTCCCGTGTCGAGAAGGCCATCGCCAACGAGAACTCCGCGACCCTGAACGTCATGACGCTGGGCGGGCAGGTCAACTCCGACGTGCAGCAGCACGGGGGCGGCGTGCCCGGCGCCCGGCAGGAGTCGGAGGCCTCCTGAGCGTGCCCGGGGGCCCCGGGTCGCGGGGCCCCCGGTCCGTCACGCCCGGTGCGGGGTCAGCACCACTTGTAGTCGACCCGCGTCGAGTTGTACGAGCAGGTGTCGACGGTCGTGCCGTTCGACTTGCGCAGCTTCGCCGTGTCCCGGTCGTTGTTCCAGACGTACGCCCCACGGTTCTGGTACACGTTCGCCGAGGTGTTCGTGCCGCGGCCCGTGCGGACCGTCACGATCTTGCCCTTGCCGAGCGTGTAGTTGCCGAAGGTGTACTTGTGGTTGGACGCGTCCGTCAGCGTCCAGCCCCGCAGGCTGACCGCAGCGCCGGTCGTGTTGCGTATCTGGACGTACTCGCCGTTCAGGCTGCTGTTGGACCGGTTGTCCGAGCCCGGGCTGTCGTAGTAGATCTTGTACAGGTGGACCGAGCCGGCGGCCTGCGCCTGCGAAGGCAGCAGCAGGATGCCGGAGGCGGCGGCCGCGGTCACGGCCACGAGCGTGCGTACGCGAAGCATGAATGTCCCTCAGTTCTCTGCCGGACGACCGCTGATGGACCCCGGCGAGCACACAGGATACGCACGCCCTTCACTCCGTCCGCACAACTTCCGGCCACTCTCCGGCAGCCGTCCTAGACTCGGCCCATGGGCGACGACGCACTGCGGATCACCGTCCTCGGATCCGCCACCCCCTTCCCCCGGCCCGGCAACGCATGCTCCGGCTACCTCGTCGAGGGCGGCGGCGTCCGCCTCTGGGTGGACGCCGGGACCGGCACCCTCGCCGAGCTCCAGCGGTACGTGGCGCTCGGCGAGGTCGACGCCGTGTGGATCTCGCACCTGCACGCCGACCACAGCGCCGACCTGCTCACCGCCTCCTACGGACTGCTGTACGCCGGGCTCGACCTCCCGCTGCCCCTGCCCCTCCTCGGCCCACCCGGCATCGCCGACCGGCTCGCCGCCTTCCTCACCAACGGGCCCGACCGCAGCCCCGTCGAGAGCGCCTTCCGCGTGGAGGAGCTGTACGACGGACACCTCGCCCGCGTCGGCGGGCTCACCCTGCGGTCCCGCGCCGTCGACCACGGCGGGCTGCCCGCCTTCGCCCTGCGCGTGGAGGACGAGGGAGGGGCCTCCCTCGTCTACTCCGGGGACTGCGAGCCGTGCGACGCGCTCGTCGAACTCGCCCAGGACTGCGAGCTGTTCGTGTGCGAGGCCGACGGCTGCGTGCCCGGGCGCCACTCGGCCGCGCAGGCCGGGCGGAGCGCCTCCGACGCCCGTGCCGGCCGTCTCGTCGTGACCCACGTCGGGCCGGGGACCACCCCCGCCGAGGCCGTCGCCCTGGCCGCCGCCGCGTTCCCCGGCGACGTCGCCCACGCCGATCCCGGGCGGCGGTTCGTCGTCGGTCGCGACCCCCTCCTCACGCGTCGAAGTCGTACTCCAGGACGTACGACGACGAGTCCAGCGTCATCTCGTTGAGCTCCACCGCCACCCCCGGCCCCGTGAACGCCGTGCGTCCGATCAGGACCACCGGCGTCCCGAAATCCAGGGAGAGCCGCTCCGACTCGTCCGCCGTCGGCATCCGGCAGCGGATCTCCTCCCGGAAGCGCACCGGCCGGTGTCCCAGCTCCGTGAGCCGCGCGTAGGTGCCGCCCGGGCCCGTGTCCGGCTCGGTGATCGGCGTACCGCGCACCAGCTCGGCCGAGAGGTACGAAACCGAGAGCAGCACCGGCTTCGCGTCGAGGACGAACCGGCGGCTGCGGACGCAGACCGGCGCGCCCGGCGCCAGGTTCAGCGCGCCCGCGACCCGCTCGCCGGCCTCCGACTCGCCCACCTCGATCTGGTCGACGACCAGCTCCCGGTCCTCCACGTCCGCCGACCAGACCGAGCGGCCGCTGCCCCACTGGTCCCCGGCGAGGCGCGGGATGCCCCGACGGCGCAGCGGACGGAAGACCCGGACGAAGACCCCGGCCCCCTTGCGCGCTTCCGTGAGCCCTTCCGTACGCAGCACCGAGAGGGCCTGGCGAGCGGTCATGCGGGCCACGTCGTACGTCGACATGAGGTCGTTCTCGCCGGGGAGCCGATCGCCCGGCGAGAAGGCGCCCGACCGGATCGCGGTTCTCAACTCGTCTGCGATGCGCTGGTACTTGGGCCGACGAGCGCTGTCCTGGTCAGTCACGGGTGGACCACTCCCTTCGTCTGCGGGACACCCTACGGCGCACCCCTCGGCCCGGGGGCGCACCCGTACGCCGTCCCGCCCGGTCGATCCATCCATCGGGGGACATCTCTAGAGATACGTTGACAGGGCGGGGCCGCCGCGCTTCCCTGAGTGTCCCCGAGCTTCAGGAACCGGGACGGAGGGGATGCGTGCAGCCACTGCCCGAGGTCGGTGACCTCGTCCGCGACACCGCCACGGGGCGGGTCGGTTTCTATGTGGAGAGCGTCTCCGGGCGCTTTCGGATCCGCGCCGTCCACGGCGGCGGCGAGTGGGAGGCCGAGCCCCCCGACGTCCAGCCCGCCACGCCCCTGCACGAGCTGCGGGCCCGCACCGCCGAGATCAACGCACGGAGCAGACGCGGTCTCGGCGGGTAGCCGGACGCGGTGCGCGGATCGGGTGCGTGGCCGAGGTGGGGGACGGGGCGCGTGGACGGGGTGTGGGGTCGCGGTGCGCGGACGAGGTGCGCGGACGGGGTGTGCGGTCGCGGTGCGCGGACGGGTTCTCGTCGGACTTCGGGCGGTTGTCAGTGGGGCGCGTCACACTGGAGGCATGTGCCGAAGCATCAAGACGCTCCGTCCGCCCGCGCTGCCCGAGGAGGCGACCGAGGACGACATCCACGCCGCCGCCCTGCAGTACGTCCGCAAGGTCTCCGGCTTCCATGCCCCCGCCGCGCACAACCGTGAGGTCTTCGACCGGGCCGTGGACGAGATCGCCGACGCCACCGCGAGACTCCTCGACGGCCTCGTGGTGCGCGGCGCGCACCCCGTCGCCGCCAGAACGCGGTAGGACCGGTCCGGCGCCACCGGGAGCCGGGACCCTCGCCCCGCCGCCGTCAGGAAGCCGTCGCGGGAGCCGCGGCCGGACGCCGTATGAGGTACGCGGCGAGACCGCCCGCCAGGAAGAGCGCGAGGGTCGACACCCCCGCGCTGAACCAGGTCGCGCCCAGCCACTGACCGCCCAGCCAGCCGAGCCCCACGCCGTACGAGGCCCAGACCACGCCCGCCAACGCCGACCACGGCAGGAACTCCTCGACCCGCCGCTTCGCCGCGCCCGCGCCCAGGGAGACCACGGAGCGGCCGGCCGGGGCGAAGCGCGCGAGCACCACGAGCAGTCCGCCGCCCCGGGTGAGCGCGGTGCCGAGACGTTCCTGCGCCAGCGAGAGACGGCGTGAGCGGGCGATGGCCCTGTCCAGCCTGGCCCCGCCGCGCAGCGCCAGGCGGTACGCCAGGAAGTCGCCGAGTACGGAAGCGGTGGCCGCGCAGGCGAGCAGGGGGAGCAGCGACGGCACGCCGGAAGAGGCCCCGGTGGCCGTGGCCGCCGCCGTGGCGGCGGTGATCACCAGGAAGCCACTCGGCAGCACGGGGAGGAAGACGTCGAGCAGGATCGACGTCGCCACCACCGGGTAGATCCACGGGCCGGCGGTGAGCGACCGCAGCGAGCCCAGGCTGTCGAGCAGATTCACAGGGCCAGAGCCTACGCGGGGGCGGCGGACCCACCGTCGTTGGGTGCGGGTGCGGGTGCGGGTGCGGGTGCGGGTGCGGGTGCGGGTGCGGGTGCCGGGTGCCGGGTGACAGGTGTCGGGTGCAGAGGCCGCGTCCCGCCGCAGGGAGTCGCGTACCTCCGCCGGGTGCCACGCACCTCCGTCGGGACCCGCGTACGTCCGCCGGGACCCGCCTACCTCCGCCGGGAGGCGGGAACCCCCTGCCGGGTGCCGGCCGCCGGGTGCCCCCTGCCGGTGCCGGGAGGCGGGTGCGGAGAAGGGCCGGAAACCGTGCTGCGGTTTCCGGCCCCTTGTGTCAGTCGGCCCCTGCGTCAGGCCGCTACCGGCGCGCCCCGCTCCTCGGGGGCCTTCGCGTCCGCGGCCTCCCCGGCCCCGAACAGCCGGTCGAGGGCCAGTGCGCCCGGGCCGGTGAACACGAGCAGGGCGAAGGCCCAGCAGAACATGGCCGCGTTCTCGCCGCCGTTCTGGAGCGGGAGGAGCGACTCCGGCTGGTGGACCTTGAAGTACGCGTACGCCATCGAGCCCGAGGCGAGGAACGCGGCGCTGCGGGTGCCGAGTCCGGCCAGGACCAGGACGCCGGCGCCGAGCTGGATGACGGCCGCGTACCAGCCCGGCCAGGTGGCGGCCGGTATCGCGGTGCCTCCGAGGAGGCCGAAGAGCGAGGCGACGCCGTGGCAGGCGAAGAGCAGGCCGACGACGACGCGGAAGAGGCCGAGCGCGTAGGGCTGCGCCTGGTTCAGGCGGGAGGTGAGGCTCGTGGGGGCGGACGGGGGAGGGGTGGTGCGGTGAGCGGTCATGGGGGCGGGAACTCCTTCGGCCTTGCCCCGTCCGTGGGGAACGGGGTGTGGGGGACGGAAACCGATGAGGCCCTAAGGTTAGGCACCCCTCACTAGTGCTTGCAAGTTCAACATTCGGTCATCGGGGAGCGAGTGGCGGGGCTCACTCCCCGAGGACCGTCGCTGACGCGCTCTCAGTGGGGGTGGTTTCAGCAGCCGTTGAGGACGGACTGGAGCGCGCTCTTCTCGGCGGAGTCCACGCTGAGGTTCCAGTAGTACTTCACCTGTACCCACGCCCTGACGTACGTGCAGCGGTAGGCCGTCCGCGAGGGCAGCCACTTCGCCGGGTCCAGGTCGCCCTTGGCCTGGTTGACGTTGTCGGTGACGGCTATGAGCTGCGGCCGCGTGAGGTCGTTCGCGAAGGACTGCCGCTGGGCGGTGGTCCAGGAGTTGGCGCCCGAGCGCCAGGCCTCGGCGAGCGGGACCATGTGGTCGATGTCGAGGTCGGAGGCGGCGGTCCAGGTGGCGCCGTCGTACTCGGAGTACCAGCTGCCGCTGGTCGCGGCACAGCTGGAGTCGGTGACGACGTTCACGCCGTCGCGCTTGAGGACGGTCTCGCGCGTGTTGCAGGCCCCGGACTGGGTGATCCAGTGAGGGAAGAGGTCCCGGCTGTAACCCGAGGTGGAACCTTCTGTCTTGACCGTGAGGGCGGCCAGGTAGGTGCGCGCGGTCGCCGCGCTGACCGGGGTCGGCATGGCGGCCTGGGCGGCCGGGGCGGTGGTGAGGAGACCCGTGACGGTGAGGGCGGCGGAGGTGGCGAGCACGGCGAGTCGACGCGCGTAGATCATGCCGGCGGGCATGTGAACTCCCTTGATGTGGGGGGACCTTGGCTGGCTGCCGTCCCCGCGGGGTGGCGGGCGGTGGGCCCGGTCATCGTGGCGGCACCAGGTTTCGGTGAGGGGTGCGCCAGGTAACAGAGTGGCGACATGGACACGTCACATCAAGGGGTGTGACGTACCTGATGGAGCGCCAGATTCCGCCCGGCGTCCAGAGGTTCGCCGGTGGGGCGTGGGGTGGGGCGTGGGGTGGGTGGGGGCGAGATCCGGAAAACGCCTCGCGCGCGGGCCGACGCCGACGACGCGCATGCCGGCCGCGCGGCCGGCCTGGATGCCCGCCTCGGAGTCCTCGAAGACCACGCAGTCCGCCGGCTCGAAGCCCAGGGCCGCCGCGCCCTTGAGGAAGCCCTCGGGGTCGGGCTTGCTGGCTCCGACGCTCTCGGCGGTGATCCGGGTCTCCGGCATCCGGAGCGCCGCCGCGCCCATCCGGGCCCCGGCGAGCGCCCTGTCCGCGGAGGTCACCAGGGCGTGCGGGAGGTCCGCGATCGCGGCCATGAAGGCGGGGGCGCCGGGGACGGGCACGACCCCGTCGAGGTCGGCGGTCTCCTCGGCCAGCATCACCCGGTTGTCGGCGTGGTTCTCCGCCATCGGGCGGTCCGGGAGCAGGACGGCCATCGTGGCGAACCCCTGGCGGCCGTGGACCACCTTCAGGACCTCGGCCGGGTCGAGACCCTGGCGGTCCGCCCACCGGCGCCAGCAGCGCTCGACGACGGCGTCCGAGTTGACGAGGGTGCCGTCCATGTCGAGGAGGAGGGCGTGGGCGGTGAGCGTTGCCGGGGTGGTGGCGGCCATCGGGTCTCCAGAAGGGGTGGCACGGAGAACGAAGTGGTCCCGCCCACCGGTCAGGGAGTGCGGGCGGGGCCACTTTGTTTTTCCACGATACAAAACCGAGGGCCGTCTTGGCCAACCGGCCAGCCGACCAACCGGCCGGCCAACCGGCTCCCCGCCGCCAGAAGCCCCTCCGGTCAGGAGCTCCTGCGCCCACGTGCGCCTACAGCCAGGTGCTCCGCTCCAGGACCTCGCGGGTGTGCGGGCCGTACACGCCCTTCGGGTCGCCCTCGATGTACATCCAGGACTGGTAGCTCTTCACCGCGCGCCAGACCTCCTGGTCGTACTCCCCGTCCACGTCGCCGTGGTACGCCCCCGCCAGGGTCAGCCGCGCCTGGAGCTCGATGACCTCCGCGCCCGACGAGCCGATGTTCAGCGTGACCTCCGCCCCCTCGGTCTCCTGGGGCGGCTCCGAGGACGGCGTGGCCGTCGTCGGCGCGGCGGTCGTCGGCGCGGCGGTGGGGGTCGCCGCCGGAGGTGCGGCCTGGCTCGCCGACGCGCTCGGGCTCGCCGTGGTGCGGCTCGGGGACGGGGTGGTGGCGGACGGCGACGCGGACGTCCGCTGCGGGGTCGGGGACGAGGTGGTCGGCTCCGGGGTCTCGGAGGAGGGGGACGGGGCCTCCGACACGGCGACGTTCAGCGACGCGCTCGTGGTCACCTCGGGCACGGCCGCCCGGTCGTCGGTGTCGTCCGCGCCGCCGAGGACGGCCGCCGCCAGGGCCGCGGTGCCCGCCACGGCGACGGCGGCCACCGCGGCGACCATCGCGCCGCGCTTGCGGCCTCGCGCCCGCGCGGGCTCGCGCCCGTGCTCGTCACCGTGGGCGTAGCCGTATCCGTGCCCCTGCGCGCGCCCGTGTCCGTTGCCGCGGGCGGGAGGTGCGTCGCCGATGCCGCGCAGCAGCAGCGGCATGGTCTCGGAGGGGTCTCCCGCGGGGTCGGTGCCGGGGTGCGGCTCGGGGTTCGGGCCCTTCGGGCCGCCCGGCGGTGCGGGTGTCGGCGCCATGGGACCGGCCTCCGGGCGGACGGCGGCCAGCTGGGTGGTCGGCGGGTCTTCCGGCGCGTGGGCCGGCAGGAAGGCCGTGGCGTCTTCGGGGGTGCAGGCCGGCAGGAAGGCCGTCGCGTCTTCGGGTGCGTGGCCCGGCTGGAGCGCTGTGGGGTCCTCCGGCGCGTGGCCCGGCCGGGCCGCCGTGGGGTCCTCCGGCGCGTAGACCGGCACGTACGCGGTCGGGTCCTCCGGTGCGTAGGCGGGGAGGTACGCCGTCGGGTCCCCGGCTCCGACCGGCCCCGGCCCCCCGGCTCCGACCGGCCCCGGCCCCTCCGGTCCCTCGGTGGCGTCCAGGGTCACGTACGGCCGGATCCGCAGCGGGTCGAAGTCCTCGGCCGCCGCCATCTCGGCCGCGAGACCGGCCGCCCTGGCGCAGGCGCAGCCAGGTCTGTGTACACCGCATTCAGGACAGACATGTCCGGTCATGATGGGTCCCCTCCCCGAGACAACTGCGAGCGATTATGCAGCCCGCCCCTGTCCGACGGGCGAACGAGTGTGCCCTTCGGCAGGCCATATCGGGATATTCCGACCAGGATGGAGACGCCGGAGACGGAGTTGAGACGGAGAACCGAGACGGAGTCGGAGACCCCATGGCCCAGGACACACGCCCGTCCCACCTCGGCGACGCCCCCGTGCCCGGCGAGGGCCAGAGCCACCGCACCGTCCTCGTCGCGATCGGCGCCCTGCTGCTCGGCATGCTGCTCGCCGCGCTCGACCAGACCATCGTCTCCACCGCCCTGCCGACCATCGTCAGCGAGCTCGGCGGTCTGGAGCACCTCTCCTGGGTGGTCACCGCGTACATGCTCGCGTCGACCGCCGGGACCCCCCTCTGGGGCAAGCTGGGGGACCAGTACGGACGCAAGAAGCTCTTCCAGAGCGCGATCGTCCTCTTCCTCATCGGCTCGGCCCTCTGCGGCATCGCCCAGAACATGCCGCAGCTCATCGCGTTCCGCGCGGTCCAGGGCCTCGGCGGCGGCGGGCTCATGGTGCTGTCGATGGCGATCGTCGGCGACCTCGTCTCGCCGCGGGACCGCGGCAAGTACCAAGGTCTGTTCGGCGCGGTCTTCGGTGCCACCAGCGTCCTCGGTCCGCTGCTCGGCGGTCTCTTCACCCAGCACCTCTCCTGGCGCTGGGTCTTCTACATCAACCTTCCGATCGGGATCGTCGCCCTCTTCGTGATCGCCGCCGTGCTCCACATCCCCGTGCGCTCCACCCGGCACCGGATCGACTACCTCGGCACGTTCCTCATCGCCGCGGTCGCCACCTGCCTGGTCCTGGTGGCCTCCCTCGGCGGCACCACGTGGGCGTGGGGCTCGCCGCAGATCATCGGGCTCGCCGTCCTCGGAGCCGTACTCCTCGTCTGGTTCCTGTACGTCGAGCGGCGCGCCGCCGAACCCGTCCTGCCGCTCAAGCTGTTCCGGATCCGGACCTTCAGCCTCGTCTCGGTCATCAGCTTCGTCGTCGGCTTCGCGATGTTCGGCGCGATGACCTACCTGCCGACCTTCCTCCAGGTGGTGCAGGGCGTCACCCCGACGATGTCCGGCGTCCACATGCTGCCGATGGTCCTCGGCCTGCTGACCACCTCGACCGCCTCCGGCCAGATCGTGTCGCGCACCGGCCGCTGGAAGGTCTTCCCCATCGCCGGCACCGCCCTGACCTGCCTCGGCCTGCTGCTCCTGCACCGGCTGACGGAGACCAGCTCGACCTGGTCGATGAGCGTCTGCTTCTTCGTCTTCGGCGCCGGGCTCGGCCTCGTCATGCAGGTCCTCGTCCTGGTCGTGCAGAACGCCGTCTCGTACGAGGACCTCGGCGTCGCCACCTCCGGAGCGACCTTCTTCCGCTCCATCGGCGCCTCGTTCGGCGTCGCGGTCTTCGGCACCCTCTTCACCAACCGGCTCACCGGCAAACTGGACGAGGTCTTCGCGAGCGCCGGTGCGCAGCTGCCGCCCGGCGTGGGTCCCGGCCAGGTCGCCGCCGACCCGCGCGCGATCTCCGAGCTGCCGCCCGAGCTCCAGCCGGCCGTCCTGCACGCGTTCGCCACGTCCATCACGGACGTCTTCCTGTACGCGGCCCCGGTCGTGCTCGTCGCCTTCGTCTTCGCCTGGTTCCTCAAGGAGGACACGCTGCGGGCCTCGGTCACCGCGCCCGAAGCCAGCCAGACGCTGGCGTCCAACCCGGTCGAGCGCTCCTCGTACGAGGAGTGCGCCCGCGCCCTGTCTCTCCTCGGCTCCCGGGAAGGACGCAAGGCGGTCTACGTGACGATCACCGAACGCGCCGGGCTCGACCTGCTGCCCGCCGCGAGCTGGCTGCTGCTGCGCGTCCGCCGCCACGGGGCCGTCGAACCCTCCCGGCTCGCCGAGACCACCCCCGTGCCGCCGGAGGTCGTCACGGAGGCGTCCCGGCAGCTGGAGGAGCGCCGTCTGGTGGCCCGGGAGGGCGTCCAGCTGACCCTCACCGAGGAGGGCGTGCGGGCGGCCACGGTCCTGGCGAAGGCGCGGGAGGATTCGCTCGCCGAACTCCTCGGCGACTGGTGGGGGCCCGACCGGCCCACCGACCTCGTGCAGCTGGTGCAGGAGCTGACGGCGGAGCTGTGCGGCTCGGACGGGGAGGGACCCCACGCACCCGAGCCGCCCCGCGACCATCCCGCCTAGGGCGCGGCTCAGAGCTCCTTGCCGTACCAGATCTGCATGTAGGGACCGGTGCAGTACGCGGGGATCTCCCCGTACCCGTGCCGGACGTACAGGCCGCGCGCCTCGACCAGGTCCAGACGGGTGTTGAGGACCATCCGGCGGGCGCCGAGGCCGCGCGCCTCGTCCTCGAGGCTCCGCATCAGGCCGTCGGCACCGCCCGAGCCGCGGAAGGCGGGCCGCAGGAACACCCGGGTGAGCTCGGCGCGTGCGCCGTCCAGCATCAGGACCCCGCCGCAGCCGGCGGGCTTCCCCTCGAACCGCGCGACCAGGAACCGACCCGTCGGCGGGATCAGCCGCCCGGCCCCGTCGTCCGCCAGCCCCTCGTCGATCTCCGCCTCGGTCGCGGGCCGCTTCCAGTAGCTGCCGGCGACGTCGCCGTAGTAGTCGCGCCGCAGGGAGGTCGCGTCCGGGGTGTCGACGCGCTCGGGGGAGAAGGTCCAGGTCATGCGGGCCATTCTGCGACCCGCACGACCGGGCGCGCCGCCGAATTACTTGGGCGACGCCTGCTGGACGACCTCGAACGACCACAGGGTCGAGCCGGACGCGGCGGGCCTGGGCCGCTCGCCCCCCTCGCCACCGCCCTGGTGGGCGGCCTTCATGGAACCGTTCATCCAGTTCTGGAAGTCCTCCTCGCTGCGCCACCGCGTGTACACCAGGTACTGGTCGGTGCCCTCCAGCGGGCGCAGCAGCTCGAACCACTCGAAACCGTCGGACCCCTCCACGGCCCCGGCCCGGGAGGCGAACCGCTGCTCCAGCACCTCACGCTGCTCGGCCGGCACGGTCAGGACGTTGATCTTCACGATGCTCATGAGGGGCAGGATATGACCCGGCTCGAAGGGGCGTGGCCCTACGCCGTGACGCGGGCCAGCAGCAGGCCGTCGTAGCCCTTCGTGCCGACCGTCTGGACCGCGGTCGCGTCCAGGCGGGGTTCGGCGGCGATCAGGTCGAACATCGCGCGGGTGCCGGTGATCGCGGGGTCGTCCGGGTGCGCGGTGGCGACCCGGCCGTTCCGCACCACGTTGTCGACGATGATCAGCGTGCCCGGGCGGGAGAGCTTCAGGGCCCAGGCCACGTAGTGCGGGTTGTTGGCCTTGTCGGCGTCGATGAAGACGAGGTCGAAGGGGCCCGCGCCCTCCGTCTCCAGCACGGGCAGGGTGTCCAGGGCCGCGCCCGTCCGGACCTCGACGGTCTTGTCGAGGCCGGCGCGGGCGATGTTGGCGCGGGCGACGTCCGCGTGGGCGGGGTCGTACTCCAGGGTGATCAGCCGGCCGTCGGCGGGCAGCGCGCGGGCCAGCCAGATCGTGCTGTAGCCGCCGAGCGTGCCGATCTCCAGGATGTTCCGCGCGCCCTGCGTCGCGGCGAGCAGGTGGAGCAGCTTGCCCTGGTTGGGGGCGACGGCGATCTCCGGCAGGCCCGCCGCCGTGGAGTCGGCGAGCGCGGCCGTCAGCGCCGCGTCGCCGGGGGCGATCGTCTCGGTGAAGTAGTCGTCGACCGCGATCCATTGAGGGTTCGTCATGCGGCCGAACGTACACCTGCGTTCGGGAGCGGACGGCGCCTTTTCACCCGTACGGCGAGCAGCGCGGCCGACGCCGCGGCGAGCAGCAGTCCGGCGCCGACCGTCAGCAGCCAGGCCGGGACGCCGCCGAGGGTGAGCAGCCGGTCGGTGTACTCGACCCGGCGGTACGGGGTGTCGGCGACGGTCCTGAGGTGGTGGTCGTCGTCGATGCGCCCGGGCTGGGGGAAGTGCTGTTCCAGGACGGTGAGCCGGGCCGGCCGGTCGCCCGTCAGGTCCGCGACCGCGCCCTCGGGGTGCTCGATCCGGCCCGCGAACGTCACCTCGGGGCGGTCGCCGCCGATGGGGGAGCGGGGCTCCATCCGGTGGTCGGCGAGGACGTACAGGCCGAGGGTCTGCGGGGTCCGCGCGAGGCGGGAGAGCCGCATGGGGTAGACGAGTTCGGGGGAGGCGAAGGTGATCCGCAGCGGGGTCAGTTCGCCGTACAGCGTCGCGCCCTTCTCCTGCGGGGCGAGGCGTACGGCGACGTACTCCCACTTCCGCTCGACGTACGGCCCGAGCGCCGAGGTGAGCCGGTCGGGCAGCTCGAAGCCGTTGGCGCGCAGCCAGTCGCCGAGGGCGTCGGGGTCGGTGGCGGTGAGCCGGGCCACGTCGAAGGGGCCGAGCCGCTCGCGTCCGACGACGCCGACGCCGCCCTGGCCGGGCGGCGCGGCGGCGGCCCCGTCGCCCTTCGAGACGTCGAACGGCCAGTCGCCCTCGCGCGGCCAGAAGTAGGAGCGGTCGCGCTGCTCGGGCTCCGTGAGGCGGTCGAGCTCGTCGAAGAGCGCCGGGTCGCCGAGGGCGGCGTCGGCGCGGTCCGGCACCGGCATGATCCAGGCCGCCCGCCGGGCGTCGCCGTGCACGCTGAAGCGCATGACGACGGTCTCGGTGCGGCCGTCCCAGCGGACGGCCGACTCCTCCCGGTCGACGCCGATGCGCGCGGACCCGCCCGGGATCATTGCGCCGCAGCCGCAGGCGTACGCCGGTGCGACGAGCGAGCCGAGCTGGAGCGCGAGCAGCGCGACGATGGTGGTCAGGATCCTTCTGAGTGTCCCCCGCATGGGGGGTCAGACGTGGCCGGTCCCCTTCCGGTTCCGGTTCCGGTTCCGCCTGCCGGTGCCGGTGCCGGTGGTGCCTCCGACGCCGGTGCCGGTGCCGGGCGGGCGGCTCACGCCGAGGTCCGGACCCGGAGTTCCTTCACCCCGTTCAGCCAGGCGGCCCGCAGCCGGCGGGGTTCGCCGGCGAGGGTGAGGTCGGGCAGGGCGTCGGCGAGGGCGTTGAAGATCAGCTCGATCTCCTTGATCGCGAGGGACTTGCCGAGGCAGAAGTGGGGTCCGCCGCCGCCGAAGCCGAGGTGCGGGTTGGGGTCGCGGGTGATGTCGAAGCGCTCGGGGTCGGTGAAGACCTCGGGGTCGTTGTTGGCCGAGGAGTAGAAGAGGCCGACCCGGTCGCCCTTGCGGATCTTCTGGCCACTGAGTTCGGTGTCCTGGGTCGCGGTCCGCTGGAAGGAGACGACCGGGGTCGCCCAGCGGACGATCTCCTCGGCGGCGGTCGCGGGCCGCTCCCGTTTGAAGAGCTCCCACTGGTCGGGGTGGGTGAGGAAGGCGTGCATGCCGTGGCTGATGGCGTTGCGGGTGGTCTCGTTCCCGGCGACGGCGAGCAGCAGGACGAAGAAGCCGAACTCGTCGGAGGAGAGGTTGCCCTGGCCCTCGGCGGCGACGAGCTGGCTGACGATGTCGGCGGCGGGACACTCCTTGCGGGCGGCTGCCATGTTCATCGAGTATCCGATGAGCTCCATGGCGGCCTCGGCGCCGATCTCCTCGGTGATGGCGTACTCGGGGTCGTCGTACGCGACCATCTTGTTCGACCAGTCGAAGATCCGGGACCGGTCCTCCTGGGGCACGCCGATGAGCTCGGCGATGGCCTGGAGGGGGAGTTCGACGGCGACCCGGGTGACGAAGTCGAAGGTGCCGTCGGCCTCGGTTCCGCGCCGCGCCTCCTCGACGATGGAGTGCGCCCGCTCGCGCAGGGCGGTCTCCAGGTTCCGGATCGCGCGCGGGGTGAAGCCGCGCTGGACGATCTGGCGGACCCGGGTGTGCTCGGGCGGGTCCATGTTGAGCATGATCAGCTTCTGGACCTCGATCTGGTCCCGGGTGATGTGCTCGTTGAAGCGGATGACGGCGGTGTTCTCGTTCGAGGAGAACAGCTCGGGGTGGGTGGAGACGTACTTGACGTCCGCGTGGCGCGTGACCGCCCAGTACCCGCTGTCCGCGAAGCCGGTGACGCCGGCCGGCTGGGGGCACCACCACACGGGCGCGGTCTGCCGCAGCCGGGCGAACTCCGGGAAGGGGACGCGGTCGCGGAGCAGATCGGGGTCGGTGGCGTCGAACCCTTCGGGGATTCCCTGGGGGAGCCCCTCGGTGAGGTGCCCTTCGGGGAGCTGTCCTCCGGGGAGATGCGGGCAGGCCATCGGCAACACTCTCCATATCTGATGGACCATCAGAAGTTGTCGGGAAAGTTAGTAACGAGTTCTACAAGTAGCAAGGGGCGGAGCGGGAACTGTTGCTTCCCGGACCCTTGCGTACCGGCGGTAGCAGTCATAAGACTGCACTCAGAACTAGAACGCGTACTAGTTCCCCCGTGACGCCGACCGGCCGGGGTGCCGGGACACCCCGTCCGGTCGAGGAGAGGACGAGCTCATGGCCGCGGAACCCGTCATCGTCGAAGCCGTACGCACCCCCATCGGCAAGCGCGGAGGCGCGCTCGCCAACCTCCACCCCGCCTACCTCCTGGGCGAGACCTACCGTGAACTCCTCGGCCGCACCGGCATCCACGCCGACTGCGTCGAACAGATCGTCGGCGGCACGGTCACCCACGCCGGCGAGCAGTCCATGAACCCGGCGCGCACCGCCTGGCTCACCATGGGTCTGCCCTACGAGACGGCCGCCACCACCGTCGACTGCCAGTGCGGCTCCTCGCAGCAGGCCAGCCACATGGTCGCCAACATGGTCGCGGCCGGCGTCATCGACATCGGGATCTCCTGCGGCGTCGAGGCCATGTCCCGCGTCCCGCTCGGCTCCGGCTCGAAGCACGGCCCGGGCAAGCCGTTCCCCGACGAGTGGAACGTCGACCTGCCCAACCAGTTCGAGGCCGCCGAGCGCATCGCCCGCCGCCGCGGCCTCACCCGCGAACGCGTCGACTCCCTCGGACTGCTCTCCCAGGAGCGGGCCGCGATCGCCTGGTCCGAGGAGCGCTTCAAGCGCGAGACCTTCGCCGTCCAGGTCCCCACCACCGAGGCCGAGCAGGCCGCGGGTCAGGGCATGTGGCGGCTGGTCGACCGCGACGAGGGTCTGCGCGACACCACGATGGAGGGCCTGGGCCGCCTCAAGCCCGTCATGCCCACCGCGATCCACACCGCCGGGAACTCCTCCCAGATCTCCGACGGCGCCTCCGCGATCATGTGGGCCTCCAAGCGCATGGCCCGCGCCCTCAAGCTCCGCCCGCGTGCCCGGATCGTCGCCCAGGCCCTCGTCGGCGCCGACCCGCACTTCCACCTCGACGGGCCCGTCGACGCGACGCGGGCCGTCCTCGGGAAGGCCGGGATGAGCCTGAAGGACATCGACCTCGTCGAGATCAACGAGGCCTTCGCGTCCGTGGTGCTCAGCTGGGCGCAGGTCTTCGACCAGGACCTGGAGAAGGTCAACGTCAACGGCGGGGCCATCGCCCTCGGCCACCCCGTCGGCGCCACCGGGGCCCGGCTGATCGCCACGGCCCTGCACGAGCTGGAGCGCACCGACAAGGAGTTCGCGCTGATCACCATGTGTGCCGGCGGGGCGCTCGCGACGGGGACGATCATCCAGCGGCTCTGACCCGCCCGCCGCCGGAGGCGGTCCGGAAACGCCGCAGGCCCCGCCCCTCCGTGAGGAGGGCGGGGCCTTGCGGATGCGCGGTGCGGCAGGTGCTTCTCAGTACCAGCCGTTGGCCTGCCAGAACGCCCAGGCGGCGTTCGGGGAGCCGTAGCGCTCGTTCATGTAGTTGAGGCCCCACTTGATCTGGGTGGCCGGGTTGGTCTTCCAGTCGGAACCGGCCGAGGCCATCTTCGAGGCCGGCAGGGCCTGGACGAGACCGTAGGCGCCGCTGGACGAGTTGGTCGCGGTGTGGTTCCAGTGCGACTCGTGCTCGACGATCTTGCTGAAGGACGCGTACTGCGAGGCAGGGACGATCTGGCGAGCGACATCCTGCGGGCTGGCGGCCGAAGCAGACCCCGTCGTACCCAGCACCGCACCCGACGCACCCAGCAGCACGGCTGCGGAGACGGCGATCTTCTTGTTGCGGGCAGAGGCACGGGTGGTGAGCGAGCGGATCAAGGTTTCTACCTAACTTCGGGGACAAGGGTCGCGCCGGGCGTTTTCGGCAAGCCGGAACCAGAGCCCGGGGGACCCGGGAGCTGGGGGAGACCGGCTGTCCGTGGCGCTGCGATGAGCACCGGCTGCCTGGCGACGTCCACCAGACAAGCAGGGCCGGAACGCCGATGCAACGACCCCCTGTACGAGGAAGGTTCGGACCCGGGGGTCCAGCGGCGGTGGCGCACTGAATGGCGTTTCCGCAGGTCATACGGGGATGTGGGGCGGTTTGACCCGTTGTGCGGGTCTACTACTCCCGCTCGTACGTGACGTAGGTCCTATGAGGCGCCTCACCCCGGGAGGGCGTTTCCGGGGCCCCGAATGTGACCTGGGCCTCGAAGTTCGCCCGCCGCGTCGCCCGCCGCAGCGCCCTCAGGAGCGCACCGCCGACGGTCACGGTCAGCACGACGGTCAGAGCGGCCCGGCCCAGGTCCCAGCCGAGGGAGGTGGCGAGGACGTACGCGAGGAAACGGACCAGGTTCTCGTCGAGCGGCGCGCCCGGCACGAAGGAGATCCCGCTGCTCAGGCCCTGGAGCAGGACCCAGCCCTGCAGGTTCATGACCGTGCCGTACGCGAACGCCGCCACGAACCCGTACGCGGACAGCATCAGCAGCTCGGCCCGCCCCCGCAGCCGGTCGGGGCCCGGCAGCAGCCCCGCGCCCATCGTGAACCAGCCCATCGACAGCATCTGGAACGGCATCCACGGGCCCACCCCGCCCGTGAGCAGCGCCGACGCGAACATCGTCACCGAACCCAGGACGAAGCCGAAGCCCGGCCCGAGGACCCGGCCGCTCAGCACCATCAGGAAGAACATCGGCTCCAGACCGGCCGTCCCCGCCCCCAGCGGGCGGAGCGCCGCCCCCACGGCGGCGAGCACGCCCAGCATCGCCACCGCCTTCGCGTCCATCCCGCAGTCCGCGATCGTCGCCACCACCACCGCGACCAGGAGCGGCAGCAGCGCGGCGAACAGCCACGGAGCGTCACCGGCGTGCGAGGTGACCGCCGAGCCGGCGTCCGCGAAGAGCGGCCAGCAGAAGGCGAGGACCCCGACGAGCGAGACGAGCACCAGCGCCGCGACCGAGCGGGGACCGAGGCGCACGGGACGGGCCGACCGGCGCACGGGACGGGTCGACCCGGGTACAGGACGGGTCGACCCGGGTACAGGACGGGTCAGCCCGGGTACGGGACGGGTCGGCCGGTGTACGGGACGGTGCGGCCTCACAGCGCCGCCTCCACCTGCTCGACGGTGAGCCACGGCTGCGGGGCCAGGATCTTCGCCACCTGCGGCGAGAACGCGGGCGAGGACACGACGACCTCGGCCGTCGGGCCGTCCGCGACGACCTCGCCGTCCGCGATGATCACGACCCGGTGCGCCAGCTCGGCCGCCAGCTCCACGTCGTGGGTGGCGAGCACGATCGCGTGCCCGTCCGCGGCGAGGGTCCGCAGATGCGCGACCAGACGGGCCTTCGCCGCGTAGTCCAGGCCCCGGGTCGGCTCGTCGAGCAGGAGCAGCGGCGGGCGGCCGGTCAGGACGACGGCCAGCGCGAGCGCGAGCCGCTGGCCCTCGGACAGGTCGCGGGGGTGCGTGTCGTCCGCCACCCCCGGCAGCAGCTCCTCCACCAGCGCCCGGCACGTCCCGGGCGTCGCGCCCGCGTCCGCGTCCGCCGCCGCGCACTCGGCCGCGACGGTGTCCGCGTACAGCAGGTCGCGCGGCTCCTGCGGCACCAGGCCGACCTGGTGGATCAGCTCGCGGGGCGCGGTGCTGTGCGGGGCGAGGCCGGCGACGCGGACGGTGCCCGTCGTCGGCTCGATCATGCCCACGAGGGTGGAGAGGAGGGTGGACTTCCCGGCACCGTTGCGCCCCATGAGCACGACGGTCTCGCCGGGGGCGACGCGGAGGTCGACACGGCGGAGGGCCTCGACGCGGCCGCGGCGCACGCCCAGGCCGTCGGTGAGGAGGAGGGGGGCGGAGGTGGGGGTGACGGGGGTGGTGGGGTGGGTGCGGCGCCGCTTGAACGGGTTGAGTCCCCCACCCCCCCCCGAGCCGAAACAGCGGGGGGGCGCCCGGGGCCCCCCCGGCGGCGCCGCCCGCGGGGGGGTCAGTGCG
>NZ_JBHWFF010000043.1:0-15590 GCF_042733785.1 Streptomyces sp. NPDC059695
CTCAAGGTGCGGACGCTTCCTTCGTTCCTGTTTCCAGGCCCTCCGGGCGCTTCCTTCGTTTCCGACTCTATCAGATCTTTCCGATCCGATTTCCTCGGTGCTTTCCGGTCCCGAATTATTGTTTCTTCGGGGCCTTCCGGCGCTTTCCGACTTTATCAGAAGTTCTGAGTCGGATTTCCCGCCTCCCGGTTCATCCTCCTGGCACACAGCGGCGCCGGGGGCTTCCCGATCTGGCGGAGCCGTAAACGTACTGGAGCGGGGCGCCCCGATGCAAATCGAGGGGCCCCGCTCCGGTGACGCGCTGGTCAGACCTCCACGACGACCGGGAGGATCATCGGGCGCCGACGGTAGGTGTCGGAGACCCACTTGCCGACGGAGCGGCGGATCAGCTGCTGGAGCTGGTGGGGTTCGAGGACACCGTCCTGGGCCGACCTGTTGATGGCCTGGTCGATCTTCGGGATCACCGCGTCGAACGCGGAGTCGTCGATCCCGGAGCCACGGGCGTGGATGTGCGGGCCGGCCGTGATCTTGCCGGTCGAGGAGTCCACCACCACGAAGACCGAGATGATGCCCTCCTCGCCGAGGATCCGGCGGTCCTTGAGGGAGGTCTCGGTGACGTCGCCGACCGAGAGGCCGTCCACGTACACGTAGCCCGCCTGGACCTTGCCGGTGATGCGGGCGCGGCCGTCGACCAGGTCGACGACGACGCCGTCCTCGGCGATGACGATGTGGTCCTTCGGGATGCCCGTCATCGCGCCGAGCTCGGCGTTGGCGCGCAGGTGGCGCCATTCGCCGTGGACCGGCATGAGGTTCTTCGGCTTGCAGATGTTGTAGAAGTACAGCAGCTCGCCGGCCGAGGCGTGGCCCGAGACGTGGACCTTGGCGTTGCCCTTGTGGACCACGTTCGCGCCCCAGCGGGTCAGGCCGTTGATCACCCGGTAGACCGCGTTCTCGTTGCCCGGGATCAGTGAGGACGCGAGGATCACCGTGTCGCCGGGGACGATCCGGATCTGGTGGTCGCGGTTGGCCATGCGGGACAGGGCCGCCATGGGCTCGCCCTGGGAACCCGTGCAGACCAGCACGACCTCGTCGTCCGGCAGGTCGTCGAGGGTCTTCACGTCCACGACGAGACCGGCCGGGACCCGGAGGTAGCCCAGGTCGCGGGCGATGCCCATGTTGCGGACCATCGAGCGGCCGACGAAGGCGACCCTGCGGCCGTACTCGTGGGCGGCGTCGATGATCTGCTGGATGCGGTGCACGTGGCTGGCGAAGCTGGCCACGATGATGCGCTTCGGGGCGTTCGCGAAGACGTTCCGCAGGACGTTCGAGATGTCCCGCTCCGGCGGGACGAAGCCCGGGACCTCGGCGTTCGTGGAGTCGGAGAGGAGGAGGTCGATGCCCTCCTCGCTCAGCCGCGCGAACGCGTGGAGGTCGGTGAGCCGGCCGTCCATCGGAAGCTGGTCCATCTTGAAGTCACCGGTGGCGACGGCCATGCCCGCGGGGGTGCGGATGGCGACGGCCAGGGCGTCCGGGATGGAGTGGTTGACCGCGATGAACTCGCAGTCGAAGGGGCCGAGCGTCTCGTGGTCGCCCTCCTTCACCTCGAGGGTGTAGGGGCGGATGCGGTGCTCCTGGAGCTTCGCCTCGATCAGCGCGAGGGTCAGCTTGGAGCCGATGAGCGGGATGTCCGGCTTCAGCCGGAGCAGGTAGGGGACGGCACCGATGTGGTCCTCGTGGCCGTGCGTGAGCACGATGCCCTCGATGTCGTCGAGGCGGTCCCGGATGATGGTGAAGTCCGGCAGGATCAGGTCGACGCCGGGCTGCTCCTCCTCGGGGAAGAGGACGCCGCAGTCGACGATGAGCAGACGGCCGTCGAACTCGAAGACCGTCATGTTCCGGCCGATCTCACCGAGGCCGCCGAGCGGGATGACGCGCAGGGCGCCCTTGGCCAGCTTCGGCGGGGCGCCGAGTTCAGGATGCGGATGACTCAAAAGACTCTCCTCACCATGCGCGCCACGTACCGGTCGGGCACGTGGCGCGCATGACAATCGTGCACTTGCTGTTGTCAGTGTTCAGTTGTGAAGTCTGTTGTCAGAGTTCTACCCCGCCGGCGGCCAGGTCGACCTTGAGCTGCTCGGTCTCCTGCGCGGAGAGCTCGACGAGCGGCGGTCGGAGCGGGCCGGCCGGGAGACCCTGGAGCGCCAGGGCGGCCTTGGTGGTCATGACGCCCTGGGTGCGGAACATGCCGGTGTAGACCGGGAGCAGCTTCTGGTGGATCTCCGTGGCCTTCTGGACCTCGCCGCCGAGGTGGGCGTCGAGGAGGGCGCGGAGCTCCGGGGTGACGAGGTGGCCGACGACGGAGACGAAGCCGCAGGCGCCGACGGAGAGCAGCGGCAGGTTGAGCATGTCGTCGCCGGAGTACCAGGCGAGGCCGGAGCGGGCGATGGCCCAGCTGGCGCGGCCGAGGTCGCCCTTGGCGTCCTTGTTGGCGACGATGCGCGGGTGCTCGGCGAGGCGGACGATCGTCTCGGTGTCGATCGGGACGCCGCTGCGGCCGGGGATGTCGTAGAGCATCACGGGGAGGCCGGTGGCGTCGGCGATGGCCGAGAAGTGCCGGTACAGGCCCTCCTGCGGGGGCTTGTTGTAGTAGGGCGTCACGGCGAGGAGGCCGTGGGCGCCGTCGCGCTCGGCCGTGCGGGCCAGCTCGATGGAGTGGTGGGTGTCGTTGGTGCCGATGCCGGCGACGACGTGGGCGCGGTCGCCGACCGCCTCCAGTACGGCTCGTACGAGGTCCGATTTCTCCGCGTCGCTGGTGGTCGGGGACTCGCCGGTGGTGCCGTTGATGACGAGGCCGTCGTTGCCCGCGTCCACCAGGTGGCTGGCGAGTCGCTGGGCGCCGTCGAGGTCGAGTGCGCCGTCCGCCGTGAAGGGCGTGACCATGGCGGTGAGGACCCGCCCGAAGGGGGTCTGCGGAGTGGAGATCGGAGCCATGGGTAACACGCTACTCGCTGCTCAGCGCCGGGTGTCCCCTAGGGGGACAGGAGAAAGGGAGCCCGGCGCTGCCTGCTCGGGGGTTCAGGCAGCGCCGGGTCCGTTTGATCAGCCTAGATGAACTTCGTGAAACGTCGCAATACGGACACTTCGCATCGTGCGTTCGGACATGTGTGCCGCAGGAGACTGCACAGTCGTCCAACACCGGGCTCCGCCCGCGTCGAGAGGGGCCTCCCGGAGGATGAGATTCGGCCGCTTTGATGAAAAAGGGCACCAAAACGTCGGTTCCGTCGTCTCTACCTGTGACGCATGACGCCGAAGAAGGAGAGTGGCTCTGATGTTTCAGACTCCGTCCGGGGGTACCCCCAGGCGAGAGACCGTGCCGTTCGCGTTCGTCGCGGAGGCCGACCACTTCCGCAGTAACGTCACTCCACCGCCCCGGGAGCGCCTCAGCGCCTCGCAGATCGTGGGCCGCACCCTGCTCGGGCTGACCGTCGTGGCCGGCCTCGCCGGGTCCCTCATCTTCGGGATGCCCTCGCTCCAGTCGGGTGACTCGGGCCCGCGTCAGCAGCAGTCCGAGGCCTCCGACAACCGCTGAGGTAGCCTCACCGGGCACTGCCCCTTCGAGCGTGCTTATGAGTGAGGACCTGTCGTGCCCCTGCCCTTCCTGACGGCCGACCGTGCTTTCGACACGACCGACCACGTCGCCCTGCCGTTCGACGACCACGATCAGTGGCGCCGACCGTACCGGCCGGGGTCGTGGCGGGTGGGGACGGCGGCGCTCGCGCTGCTGCTCGCCTCCTTCGTCCTGCTCGCCGCCGTGATCATCGCGGTGGCAGGCGCCTTCGGCGGCGCGGGCGTCACCTTCGGCATCGCCTCGCTCGTGATCGCCTCCGCCCTGCGGATGCTGCGCGTGGGCACCTGGGTGAGCCGGGCCGGCCTGCGGCGCGTGGGCTTCCTCTCGACCGTCACCGTGCCCTGGGCGAAGGTCGCCTCCGTACGCACCGTCCAGCAGCCCGTGCGCTGGCTGGGACTCCCCCGTACCGTGCAGGGCCAGGCCCTGGTGCTCGACCGCCGCGGCGGTGAGCAGCTGCTGCTGCTCACCGACCACAACGCGGACTTCCTCTCCCGCGTCGAGGCCTTCGACCGGGCGGCCGACACCGTCGAGGCCTGGAACGCCGAGTACGGCACGGCCCCGGTCGCTACGCGCTGACCGCACGCCCCTCGTGGAGCGCGATGGCCCGCTGCATGGCCTTGCGCGCCCGGGGGGTGTCCCGCGCGTCGTGGTAGGCCACCGCGAGCCGGAACCAGCAGCGCCAGTCCTCGGGCGAGTCCTCCGTCTCGGCCTTGCGCCGGGCGAAGACCTCGTCGGCCGAATCCCGGAGGATCCGGCCGCCCTCGGTGCGCTGCAGCTCGTCGACGGGCAGGCCGCCCTCGGCCTCCAGCTCCGCGGCCAGGCGGTTGGCCCGGCGCGCGAAGCTGGTGTTCTTCCAGAGGAACCAGCCGCCGACGGCGGGCAGCAGGAACGCCACCGCGCCCATGCCCATGGCGGCCGGCTCGCCCGTGAGGAGGAGCAGGACGCCCTCCATCGCCACCACGCCGAAGACGAGCACCAGCACGGTGGCGAGGAAGACGTACGTGATCTTTCCGCCCATGACCGTCAGCCCAGGTCCAGGAAGTGCTCCAGGCCGAAGGTGAGGCCCGGAGCGGTGGTCACGCGGCGGGCGCCCAGGAGGATGCCCGGCATGAAGCTGGAGTGGTGCAGGGAGTCGTGCCGGACGGTGAGGGTCTCGCCCTCGCCGCCGAGCAGCACCTCCTGGTGGGCGAGCAGGCCCCGGAGGCGTACGGCGTGCACGGGGACGCCGTCCACGTCCGCGCCGCGCGCCCCGTCGAGGGCGGTGGTCGTGGCGTCGGGCTGCGGGGCGCAGCCTGCCTTCGACCGGGCCTCGGCGATGAGCTGGGCGGTGCGGGTGGCCGTGCCGGACGGCGCGTCGACCTTGTTCGGGTGGTGCAGTTCGACGACCTCGACCGACTCGAAGTACGGGGCCGCGATCTGCGCGAACTTCATGGTGAGGACCGCGCCGATGGAGAAGTTCGGCGCGATGAGGACGCCGGTCTCCGGGGAGGCGGCGAGCCAGCCCTTCAGCTGCGCGAGGCGGTCCTCGGTCCAGCCGGTCGTGCCGACGACCGCGTGGATGCCATGGCGCACGCAGAAGTCGAGGTTGTCCATCACGGAGGCCGGGGTGGTCAGCTCGACGACGACCTGGGCGCCCGTCTCGGTGAGGGTCTCCAGGTCGTCGCCGCGGCCGAGGGCCGCGACCAGTTCCATGTCCTCGGCGGCCTCGACGGCCCTGACGGCCTCGGAGCCGATGCGGCCCCCGGCTCCGAGGACCGCGACGCGCAGCTTGCTCATTGCTCTTCCTTAGGGAACGTGTCGGTCAGGCGACCGCGTGGTGGAGGCGGTCCGCCTGCTTGTCCTTCAGCGGGCCGATCACCGAGAGCGAGGGCCGCTGCTCCAGTACATCGCGGGCGACCTCGCGGACGTCGTCCGGGGTGACCTGCGCGATGCGGGTGAGCATGTCGTCGACCGACATCTGGGTGCCCCAGCACAGCTCGCTCTTGCCGATGCGGTTCATCAGCGCGCCGGTGTCCTCCAGACCGAGCACGGTCGAGCCGGAGAGCTGCCCGACGGCGCGGGTGATCTCCTCGTCCGTGAGGCCGTCGGAGGCGACCTTGTCGAGCTCGTCGCGGCAGATCTTCAGGACGTCGTGGACCTGGCCGGGACGGCAGCCCGCGTACACCCCGAAGAGGCCGCAGTCGGCGAAGCCCGAGGTGTACGAGTACACGCTGTAGGCCAGGCCGCGCTTCTCGCGGACCTCCTGGAAGAGGCGGGAGGACATGCCGCCGCCGAGGGCCGTGTTCAGCACGCCGAGGGCCCAGCGGCGCTCGTCGGTGCGGGCCAGGCCTGGCATGCCGAGGACCACGTGGGCCTGCTCGGTCTTGCGGTTCAGGAGCTCGACGCGGCCCGCCGCGCGCAGGGTGCGCAGTCCGTCGCGGGGGGCGACGGGGACGGCGTCGGTACGGCTGAGGGCGCCGGCCTTCTCGAAGGCGCGGCGGACCTGGCGCACCACCGTGGCGTGGTCGACGTTGCCCGCGGCGGCGACGACCAGGTGGGTCGGGTCGTAGTGCTTCTTGTAGAAGCGGGCGATCTGGCCTCGGCTGAGCGCGTTGATCGTGTCGACGGTGCCGAGGACCGGGCGGCCCAGCGGGGTGTCGCCGAACATCGTCCGGGCGAACAGCTCGTGCACGACGTCACCGGGGTCGTCCTCGGTCATCGCGATCTCTTCGAGGATGACACCGCGCTCGGCGTCCACGTCCTCGTCGAGGATGAGCGAGTCCGTGAGCATGTCGCAGACGACGTCGATCGCCAGCGGCAGGTCGGTGTCGAGGACCCGTGCGTAGTAGCAGGTGTACTCCTTCGCCGTGAAGGCGTTCATCTCGCCGCCGACCGCGTCGATCGCGGCGGAGATGTCGAGGGCGGACCGCTTGCGGGTGCCCTTGAAGAGGAGGTGCTCCAGGTAGTGGGTCGCGCCGTTGAGCGTCGGGGTCTCGTCGCGGGAGCCGACGTGCGCCCAGATGCCGAAGGTGGCGGAGCGCACGGAGGGGAGGGTCTCGGTGACGATCCGGAGGCCGCCGGGGAGGGTCGTGCGGCGGACCGTGCCGATGCCGTCCTTGCCCGGGAGAAGCGTTTGGGTACGGGCGACGGCCCGCCCCTCCGAGGAGGGGCGGGCCGTCGCGCGGGAACTACGGGACGTCACTTGGCAGCGTCGTCCTTGTCACCCTCGGCAGCGTCCTCGTCCGCCATGACGGGGACGAGGGAGAGCTTGCCGCGCTGGTCGATCTCGGCGATCTCGACCTGGACCTTCGCGCCGATCGCGAGCACGTCCTCGACGTTCTCCACGCGCTTGCCACCGGCGAGCTTGCGGATCTGCGAGATGTGCAGCAGGCCGTCCTTGCCGGGCATCAGGGAGACGAAGGCACCGAAGGTGGTGGTCTTGACGACCGTACCCAGGTAGCGCTCGCCGACCTCCGGCATGGTCGGGTTGGCGATGCCGTTGATCGTGGCGCGGGCGGCCTCGGCCTGCGAGCCCTGGGCGGCACCGATGTAGATGGTGCCGTCGTCCTCGATCGTGATGTCGGCGCCGGTGTCCTCCTGGATCTGGTTGATCATCTTGCCCTTGGGGCCGATGACCTCACCGATCTTGTCCACGGGGATCTTGACGGTGATGATCCGCGGGGCGTTCGGGGACATCTCGTCCGGCGTGTCGATCGCTTCCATCATCACGTCGAGGATGTGGAGGCGGGCGTCGCGGGCCTGCTTGAGGGCCGCGGCCAGGACGGAGGCCGGGATGCCGTCCAGCTTGGTGTCGAGCTGGAGGGCGGTGACGAACTCCTTCGTACCGGCGACCTTGAAGTCCATGTCGCCGAAGGCGTCCTCCGCACCGAGGATGTCGGTGAGGGCGACGTAGTGCGTCTGGCCCTCGATCTCCTCGGAGATCAGGCCCATGGCGATACCGGCGACGGCGGCCTTGAGCGGCACACCGGCGTTCAGCAGCGACATGGTGGAGGCGCAGACCGAGCCCATCGACGTCGAGCCGTTGGAGCCGAGGGCCTCGGACACCTGACGGATCGCGTAGGGGAACTCCTCGCGGGACGGGAGGACCGGCACGATGGCGCGCTCGGCGAGGGCGCCGTGGCCGATCTCGCGGCGCTTGGGCGAGCCCACGCGGCCGGTCTCGCCGACGGAGTACGGCGGGAAGTTGTAGTTGTGCATGTAGCGCTTGCGGGTCACCGGGGAGAGGGTGTCCAGCTGCTGCTCCATGCGGAGCATGTTGAGGGTGGTGACGCCCAGGATCTGGGTCTCGCCACGCTCGAACAGCGCCGAGCCGTGCACGCGCGGGATGGCCTCGACCTCGGCCGCGAGCGTACGGATGTCCGTGAGGCCACGGCCGTCGATGCGGACCTTGTCCTTGATGACGCGCTCGCGGACCAGCTTCTTGGTCAGCGCGCGGTACGCACCGCCGATCTCCTTCTCGCGGCCCTCGAAGGCCGGGAGGAGCTTCTCGGCGGCGATCTCCTTGATGCGGTCGAGCTCGGCCTCGCGCTCCTGCTTGCCGGCGATGGTGAGCGCCTTGGTGAGCTCACCCTTCACGGCGGCGGTGAGCGCCTCCAGGACGTCGTCCTGGTAGTCCAGGAAGACCGGGAACTCGCCGGTGGGCTTGGCGGCCTTGGCGGCGAGGTCCGACTGGGC
This sequence comes from Streptomyces sp. NPDC059695, assembly GCF_042733785.1. Classification (NCBI taxonomy): domain Bacteria; kingdom Bacillati; phylum Actinomycetota; class Actinomycetes; order Kitasatosporales; family Streptomycetaceae; genus Streptomyces; species Streptomyces sp. NPDC059695. The sequence continues at coordinate 8,303 of NZ_JBHWFF010000043.1, forward strand.
CTTGCAGAGGACCTTGATGAAGGGCTTCGCGGCCTCGAGACCGGCGGCGACGACCTCCTCGGTCGGCGCCTCGGCGCCGCCCTTGACGAGCTCGATCGTCTTCTCGGTGGCCTCGGCCTCGACCATCATGATCGCGACGTCGCCGTCCTCCAGGACGCGACCGGCGACCACCATGTCGAAGACGGCGTCCTCGAGCTCGGTGTGCGTCGGGAAGGCGACCCACTGGCCCTTGATCAGGGCGACGCGGGTGGCGCCGATGGGGCCGGAGAAAGGCAGGCCCGCCAGGATCGTCGACGCGGAGGCGGCGTTGATCGCGACCACGTCGTACAGGTGGTCGGGGTTGAGCGCCATGATCGTCTCGACGATCTGGATCTCGTTGCGCAGGCCCTTCTTGAAGGAGGGGCGCAGCGGGCGGTCGATCAGACGACAGGTGAGGATCGCGTCCTCGGAGGGGCGGCCCTCACGGCGGAAGAAGGAGCCGGGGATCTTGCCGGCCGCGTACTGCCGCTCCTCGACGTCCACCGTCAGGGGGAAGAAGTCGAGCTGGTCCTTGGGGCGCTTCGAGGCGGTGGTCGCGGAGAGGACCATCGTGTCGTCGTCCAGGTAGGCGACGGCGGAGCCGGCGGCCTGCTTGGCCAGACGGCCGGTCTCGAAGCGGATGGTGCGGGTACCGAAGGCGCCGTTGTCGATGACGGCCTCGGCGTAGTGGGTCTCGTTCTCCACTATGGGTTTCTCCTACGTGTTCGTCTTTGCGTCCTTCGGCCCGTGTGGCCGGGGACGGTGTGCGACGGCGGCGGAGAGCTCGCCCAGGGTGCGGGCCGGTCTTCGATCGAAGCACCCGGGTATTCGCTTCCGGGGGCCACTACCGAGGACCGGCGGCTGGCCGGCGGGGTCACGCTCGTCGTATGGGGTTGTGCGACCAGACTAAGTGCCGATGCGCACTTTGTGCACGTACGGCAAAGGGAGCGGCCCCCTGAAAGTGGGAACCGCTCCCTTCCTGGCGTCTTACTTGGCGCCGCCGGCCGCACCGCGGCGGATGCCGAGGCGGTCGACCAGCGTACGGAAGCGCTGGATGTCCTTCTTGGCCAGGTACTGCAGCAGGCGGCGGCGCTGGCCGACCAGGATCAGCAGACCACGACGGGAGTGGTGGTCGTGCTTGTGCTGCTTGAGGTGCTCGGTCAGGTCCGAGATGCGGCGGGACAGCATCGCGACCTGGACCTCGGGAGAGCCGGTGTCGCCCTCCTTGGTGCCGAACTCGGCAAAGATCTGCTTCTTGACAGCGGCGTCGAGAGCCACGCGGTTCTCCTCGTTGGTTCGTGCGCCCGTGAGTGCCCCTGGTCTTGATCTCAGGGGAAGCTTCCGTGACTCGACGGGCGAAGGTCCGATGGGCGCAGCTTCCAGAGGCGTCCGAGTGATCTCGGGTGCTTTCCGGGAGCGCGTACACAAACGGCCGTCACACAGCGTACCAGCTCGCCGGAGCGCCCCCGTATCGCTTTCCTTACTTGCTGGTCAACGCGCGGACCGAGGTGAAGACGTCGAGGACGGCGAGGGCCAGCGGGACCAGGGAGAGCAGGACGAAGCCCTCGGCCAGGTCGAGGAGGCGGCCCCAGAAGGGGGAGAGTCCCTTCCTCGGGATGATCAGGCCGATCGCGGTGATCAGGGCGGCGCCGGCGGCGACGGCGGCGGTGAGCCAGATCGTCCGGATGTCGAGGCCGCCGCGGTCCCCGTACATGAGGAGTTCCCTGACCAGGTCGGCCGGCGGGTTGAGGGAGAGGCCGAGGACGAGGAGCGCGATGGCGGCGAGGCCGGCGACGAGGACGCAGGCGACCTGCGAGGTGTACCGGAAGAGGCGGGCGCGCAGCAGCATCGCGAGGCCGGCGGCGAGGGCGAGGAACTGCCCCCAGACGTTTCCGGCGAAGCCGAGCACGGCGGCGGATCCGACGACGACGGCCGCGCAGCCGCCGACGAGGCCGAGGAGCATCTCGTGGCCGCGGCGGGCCTGGAGCGCGATGCGCTCGCCGTCGACGGGCTGCGCCTCCTCGCCGCCCTGCTGCGGGTCGGCGGAGAACTCGTCGTCGGCGGCGCTGCGCGGGGCGGCGTAGCCGATGGGGAGGCGGGCGAACCGGGCGGAGAGGCCGGGCAGGAAGGCGACGAGGCCGATGGCGACGGGCGCGCAGGCGGCGGCCGTCTCGGTGGCGGAGCCCTCGGTGAGGATCGCCACGAAGGTGGCGAGGGTGCCGACTCCGGCGAGGAAGGTGGCGGCCACGAAGGGGGCGTCGCCGCTGGGGGTGAGCGCGACGAGGGCAACGGAGGCGACGAGGACGGTGACGCTGCCGAGCAGGAACTGCAGGCGGCCGGGGCCCTCGCCGGCGTCGGGCGCGATGATCCCGGAGCCGGCGATGAGGAGCAGCGGCAGTGCGCCGAGGCCGAGGGCGACGGCGGTCGCCCGGTCCGCGTAGACGCGGGCGCGGACGCCGGCGAAGGCGGTGAGGAGGAAGCCGGCGGCGCCCGCGATGATCCCGGGGAGGCTGTGCATGTCGTGGCGGACCGGGTCGGCGAACCAGAGGACGAAGCCCATGAGGACGAGGAGCAGCACGCCTCCGACGAGTCCGGCGCCGCGCAGCAGCTCGTCGCTCCACAGGTGCCGGTCGCGGGTGACGGCGGAGGCGACGGCGTCGGAGACGTCGTCGTAGACCGCCGGCGGGAGCGACTGGGCGAAGGGGCGCAGGGAGAGCACCTCGCCGTCGAGGACCTGCTGGGCGGCGAGGGTGCGGGCGCCGTCGAGGACGGATCCGTCGCGGCGGACCAGGTGGTAGCCGGTCGGGGTGCCGGGCGCCTGGGTCTGGCCGGTGAGGCGCAGGATCTCCGGGTAGACGTCGGCGACGGCGATGTCCTCGGGGAGCGCGACGTCGATGCGGCTGTCCGGCGCCACGACGGTGACGCGGCAGAAGCCGGTCGCTGCGGTCGTACTCACGTGTGTGGACCCCCTGGTTCGCGGTTGCGCCCGTTCTGGTTCGCGGTTGCGCGTTCTGATTCGCGGTTGCGCACGATGCGCGCGCCACCCTACCGGGGACGGCCGGTGGGGGCTGCAAGTAGGATCGCCGTCCCACGGGGGAAGTCCGCGCGCTCGGCTGCCGGCAGGGGCCGAGCGCGGATGCTCCCGCCACGAGCCCGCCTCCAACGAGGGATTGATGCGCCGGTGAGCCAGATCGTCGTCAAACGACCTCCGAGGTCACTTCCTCCGGAAGTGCCCGGTGAGGAACTGGTCCTGGAGTCTCCGCCGGAACTTCCGCGGGGACAGCAGGAGTCGGCGTTGATGCAGCTCCTGCCGATGCTCGGCATGGGTTCTTCGGTCGTCTTCTTCTTCATGACGCCCTCGCCGATCATGCGGATCATGGGCACGCTGATGCTCGCGTCGACGGTCGCGATGGCCGTCGCGCAGTTCGTGAGATTCCGTCGCGGTACGCAGGGGCAAATGGCCGATGTCCGCCGCGACTACCTCAAATACCTCGCGCAGACGCGGCGTACGGTGCGGCGCACGGCCCGCAAGCAGCGGGACGCCCAGCTCTATCTGCACCCGTCCCCCGAGCAGCTGTGGTCGGTGGTGGCCGAGGGTTCCCGGGTGTGGGAGCGCCGGGTCGGCGACCACGACTTCGGGCAGGCGCGGATCGGGCTCGGGGCGCAGCAGTTGGCGACGCCGCTGGTGGCGCCGGACACGGCTCCGGTGGACGAGCTGGAGCCGCTGTGCGCGGGTGCGATGCAGCAGTTCCTCGCGGTGCACGGCACGTTGGACGGGCTGCCGATGGCGGTCTCGATGCGGGCGTTCTACCACGTGACGGTGTCGGGCGATCCGGAGTCGGCGCAGGCCGCGGCGCGCGCGCTGGTGTCGCAGCTGGTGACGCTCCACTCCCCCGACGACCTGATGCTCGCGGTGGTGGCGTCGCGGCCGGCGCAGGAGCGCTGGGACTGGACGAAGTGGCTGCCGCACACGCAGGTGTCGGGGCAGCCCAACAGCTACGACGGGGCGGGCACGAAGCGCCTGTTCGGCGACGACCTCAGTGAGCTGGAGAACCTGGTCCGTTCGAAGCTGGACGGGCGGACGCGCTTCTCCCGGGAGAGCCAGCCGGTGCTCGACCAGCCGCACGTGGTGGTCGTCCTCGACGGCGGGATGGTGCCGCCCGACTCGCTGCTCGCGGCGCCCGAGGGCCTGCAGGGCGTGACGATCGTGGAGGTCGTCTCCGGTGAGCTGGACGAGCCGCGCGGTGGCCTCTCGGTCGTGGTGCGGCCGGGCCGGCTGCGCCTGGAGTCGGGCGGCGGATTCGCGTACGAGGGGCTGCCGGACGGCATCTCGCTGCCGGCCGCCGAGGCGCTGGCCCGGCAGCTGGCGCCGCTGCGGATGGGCGGCGGGGACGACGACGAGCCGCTGCTCGCAAACCTGGACTTCACGGACCTGCTGAACCTGGGCGACGCCGCCTCGGTGGACGTGACGCGGACCTGGCGGCCCCGCTCGGTGGCCGAGCGGCTCCGGGTGCCGATCGGTGTCGGCGAGGACGGCGCGCCGGTCATGCTGGACCTGAAGGAGGCGGCGCAGGAGGGCATGGGCCCGCACGGTCTGTGCGTCGGCGCGACGGGTTCCGGCAAGTCGGAGCTGCTGCGCACGCTGGTGCTCGGTCTCGCGGTGACGCACTCCTCGGAGACGCTGAACTTCGTCCTCGCGGACTTCAAGGGCGGCGCGACCTTCGCGGGCATGTCGCAGATGCCGCACGTGGCGGCGGTCATCACGAACCTCGCCGACGACCTGACGCTCGTCGACCGCATGGGGGACGCGATCCGCGGCGAGCTCCAGCGGCGCCAGGAGCTGCTGCGCTCCGCGGGCAACTACGCGAACATCCACGACTACGAGAAGGCGCGCGCGGCGGGTGCCCCGCTGGAGCCGCTGGCCTCGCTGGTGCTGGTGATCGACGAGTTCTCCGAGCTCCTCACCGCCAAGCCCGACTTCATCGACATGTTCATCCAGATCGGCCGCATCGGCCGGTCGCTCGGCGTGCACCTGCTGCTGGCCTCGCAGCGCCTTGAGGAGGGCAAGCTGCGCGGGCTGGACACCTACCTCTCGTACCGGATCGGTCTGCGGACCTTCTCGGCTGCGGAGTCGCGGACGGCGATCGGTGTGCCGGACGCGTACCACCTGCCGTCGGTGCCGGGTTCGGGCTATCTGAAGTTCGGTACGGACGAGATGACCCGCTTCAAGGCGGCGTACGTCTCGGGGACGTACCGGACGGGCGGGCCGCGTCTGGAGATCGGGCAGCTTCCGGTGGAGCGCCGGCCCGCGGTGTTCACGGCGGCGCCGGTGCCGGTGGTGTACGCGGCGCCGGACCCGGCGTACCTGACGGCTCAGCGCGCCGAGGAGGACGACGCGCTCGCGGACACGGTCCTCGACGTGATCGTGCGGCGGCTGGAGGGCCAGGGGGTGCCGGCGCACCAGGTGTGGCTGCCGCCGCTCGACCAGGCGCCCTCGCTGGACCAGCTGCTGCCGGGGCTCGCGCAGACGGCGGACCGGGGTCTCACGTCGACGGAGTACACGCGTCAGGGCGGGCTCACGGTGCCGCTCGGTCTCATCGACAAGCCGTTCGAGCAGCGGCGCGAGGTGCTGTACCGGGACTTCTCGGGCGCGGCCGGTCACATGATGGTGGTCGGCGGTCCGCAGTCGGGCAAGTCGACGATGATGCGCACGCTCGTCTCGTCGTTCGCGCTCACCCACACCCCGGCCGAAGTGCAGTTCTACTGCCTGGACTTCGGTGGCGGCGGCATGGTCTCGCTGGCCGATCTGCCGCACGTCGGCGGGGTGGCGTCGCGGCTCGACCCGGAGCGGGTGCGCCGGACGGTCGCGGAGGTCATGGGCGTACTGAACCGCCGGGAGGAGTTCTTCCGGGCGAACGCCATCGACTCGATCGCGACCTACCGGCGCAAGCGGGCCGCGGGCGAGCTGCCGGGTGAGGCCTGGGGCGACGTCTTCCTGATCGTGGACGGCTGGGGCGGCTTCCGCAACGAGTACGACACGCTGGAGCCGATCGTCGCCGACATCGCGGCCCGCGGTCTGGGCTACGGCATCCACGTGGTGATCACCGCCGCCCGGTACATGGAGGTGCGGGCGGCGCTCAAGGACCAGATGCTGGGCCGGCTGGAGCTGCGGCTCGGTGACGTCATGGACTCCGAGTTCGACCGCAAGGTCGCGGCGAACGTGCCGACCGGTGTGCCGGGCCGCGGCCAGGTGCCGGAGAAGCTGCACTTCATGGGGGCGCTGCCGCGGATCGACGGGTCGAGCTCCGCGGCCGACCTGGCGGACGGCACGTCGGCGTTCGTGCAGGCCGTGAAGGCGAGCTGGACCGCGGCCCCGGCGCCGGCGGTGCGGCTGCTGCCGCGCAGGCTGCCGGCGGAGCAGCTGCCGAAGGGCTTCGAGTACCCGCAGCACGGCATCGCGATCGGCATCGACGAGACGAACCTGGAGCCGGTGTTCGTCGACTTCGAGTCGGACCCGTTCTTCATGATCTTCGGCGAGAGCGAGTCCGGAAAGACGGCGCTGCTCCGGCTGATCGCCAAGCAGCTGTGCGAGCGGTACACGCCGGAGCAGGCGCGGATCGTGGTGGGCGACTACCGGCGGACGATGCTGGAGGCGGTGGCGCCCTCGCACCTCCTGGAGTACGCGCCGATGGCCTCGGCCATGCAGATGCACATGGACGCCATCAACACGGTGATGACGAAGCGGGCGCCGAAGCCCGACATCACGCCGCAGCAGCTGCGCGACCGCAGCTGGTGGTCGGGTCCGCAACTGTTCGTCCTGGTGGACGACTTCGAGCTGGTGGCGACGAACTCGGGCAACCCGCTGGCGGTCCTGGTGGAGAACCTGCCGTTCGCCCGGGACGTCGGCATCCGGTTCATCGTGGCGCGCAGCCAGGCGGGCGCCTCCCGGGCGATGTACGAGCCGTTCATGCAGCGGATCCGGGAGCTGGGCGCGCAGGGCGTGCTGCTCTCCGGCGACCCGCAGGAGGGCGACATCCTCGGTGGCGTGCGGGCGCGGCCGATGCCTCCGGGCCGGGGCACGTTCGTCTCGCGGAAGCGCGGTACGCCGCTGGTGCAGCTGGGCTGGCTGCCCGAGCAGCACTGAGCTGCCGCAACAGCCCCGGGCGGAGCGGGGGGGGGGGGCGCCGCGGGGGGGGGGGGGCCCGCGCCCGCCCCCCCCCACCAGCCCCAGCACACCACCCCCCCACCCGCCCCCCCCCACCCCCCCCGC
>NZ_JBHWFF010000043.1:15600-27705 GCF_042733785.1 Streptomyces sp. NPDC059695
TGTGGGTGGTTGGGGCGCGTGCCGGCAGCGTCCGGCCCCCACGCGCCCCGGGGCGAGGGCAACCGCCCAGGCTGGGGGCCCCCCCCCGCTCCGTCGTACCACCGCGAAGGGAAAGCGCCGATGACCGACGCCGCCGAGACCACCACCGAGAGCGCGGACGCCGCCCTGGCCGCCGAGAAGGAGCGCCAGAAGGAGGAGCTGTACGCGCTCGACATCTCGGGCGTGGAATGGGAGGGCGCTCCGGGGACGAGCCCGGACGAGGAGCGCGTGGAGATCGCCCGGCTGCCCGCGGGCGCGGTGGCGATGCGCTCGTCCCTCGACAAGGGGACGGTGCTGCGCTACACGAAGGCCGAGTGGGACGCGTTCGTCCTGGGCGCCAGGGACGGCGAGTTCGACCTGCGGTGAGGTCCGGACGCACGTGAGGGGTGGCCCGTGGGAACGGGCCACCCCTCATGCGTGCGGGCGGGGACTCACATCATGCGGAAGCGCGCCGCGTTGCCCTTGTCGGTGTCCTGGTAGCCGACGACCGACTCGTCGAGGAGCTTGGCGATGCGCGCCAGGTCCTGGTTCATGCCGGACATGTCGCGGGTCAGGCGGTCCTGGCTCTCGCGGTACGCGATCTTCGCCTCGCCCTCCCAGTTGGAGGCGACGCGGTTGACCTCGGCCATGAGGTCTTCCAGCTTCTGCGTGAGCGTGGTGGACGTGAGGCGGGTGTCGGCGGCCGCCTGCGTCACGGTGTCGTAATTGACCGCAGTGGTCATGGTGATGACTCCTGGAGTGAGAGTGGCGCGGAGGACTGGTCGGGTCGGACGGCTCAGACGCCCAGGATGGCGCTCTGGCCACCACCGGAGCTGCTGTCCATCTGACGGAAGGACCGCAGACGGTCCTCCTCCTGCTGCGAGAACCCGTCGGCGCTCATGCGCATGATCTCCTCGAGCTTCGAGAGCTCGGCGCGCATGCTGCGCAGGCGCTGGTTCAGGTCGTTCTGGACCCGGTCGTACTCCTTGCTCGCAGCGCCCTGCCAGCCCGCCTGAACGCGGTCCACCACACTGTTGAGAGAGGTGATGCGGGCCTGGAGCTCGTCGGAGAAGTCCTGGATCCGGCCGGCGAGCTTGACTTGTTCGGCACTGGTTACGTTCAGGTCTTTCGACATCTTGCCCCTTCTTCCTTCGGCGGCTGCGACGGCCCGGCCGTCGCGCCTTCCGGTCTTGATGCGGACGGGAATCTTCTGATGCCGCCCCCGTGCTGGGTTCGCACTGCCGTGCCCCCAGCGGTCACTGTAGCCATTGACGGCGGCAGTTCCAACTGCAAAGGAAGGTCCCGATACTTGACCGATACGCGCGTCACCGGGCCTCCCTCCTGCGGCGGCTGTCGCGGATCACGGTGGCGGTCCCGGCGACCACGGCGACCAGGACACCTCCGATCCCCAACGTGTAGGTGGCGAGCCGTTCGGAGCGCTCCTGGGGCGTCTCCGACAGCGCCAGACGGGCCGGTTCGGGCGCCGGCGGCTTGGGCGGGCCCGGGTCGGGCACGGGCGAGGAGGCGGGGGTGCCGGGCTGGTCGGCGAGGGCCCGCACCGGGTCGACCACGCCCCAACCGACGTACCTGTCACGCCCCTTGATCGAGCGGACGGCGGTCTGCTCGATCCGGGTGACGATCTGGGCCACGCTCCAGTCCGGGTACTTGGCCTTCAGCAGGGCGGCGATGCCGGCGACGTACGGGGCGGAGAAGCTGGTGCCGTTGTCGACGCACTGGCCGCCACCGGGGACGGTGGACACGATGTCGACGCCGGGCGCCGCGACGCCGACGAAGTCCCCGGACTGGGAGAACGCGGCGCGCTCGTTGTTCCGGTCGGAGGAGGCGACGGCGAGGACTCCGGGGAAGGCGGCGGGGTAGGTCTTCTTGAAGCTTCCGTCCATGCCGTCGTTGCCCGCGGAGGCGACCACGACGACGCCCCTGGCGATCGCCTTCGCCACGGACCTGGCCATCGGCGAGTCCGGGCCCAGCGGCTGGGTGGTGTCCTGGGAGATGTTGATGACGTCGGCGCCCTTGTCCACGGCGTGGTCGATCGCCTGCGCCATGGTGTCGGACTTGCCGCTGTTCTTCTCGTCGTTCTGCCGGATCGGGATGATCGTGGCCTCGGGGGCGATGCCGACGAAGCCGGTGCCGTTGCGGGCACGGGCCGCGATGATGCCGGCGACCTTGGTGCCGTGTCCGACCTCGTCGACGGTGCCGTCGGTCTTGCCGCGCTTGTCGTCGCCGTAGGAGGGGTTGTTCTTGTCGGGCTTGAGGTAGTCCTTGCCCGACTTCGCGTCGACGGCCGGGGGGCGCAGCTGCGGGTTGACGTCGTCGACGCCGGTGTCGATGACGGCGACCCGGACGCCCTTGCCCTTGGTGTCCTGCCACAGCTCGTCCAGGAGGACCCGCTGGAGCGGCCAGGGGACGCCCTCGATCTGCTTCTTCATGGGGAAGGTGCACTCGCCGCTGCCGTCGAGGGCCGGGCCGTCCTGTCCCCGCGGGGTGGGGGCGGCGGCCGCGGCGGGAGCGGCGAGCAGGGCGGCGAGGGTGCCCGCGGCGAGCGCGGCGGCCGCGCGGTACGTCGTCGTCACCGGTGCCACCTCCTCAGGAACCCTGCGGCTGGCGCGCGCTGTTGGTGTCGAGTCGCGGGCCCTTCGAGAGGAACTCCGACCATTCCATCGGGACGAGGACCGGGGTCACCTTCTCGTACCCGAGACGCTTCTGGGCCTCGCTGGGTTCCGGGCGGCCGTCGGTCTGCTTCTGCTCGCCGGCGCCGATCTTGGAGCGCTTGGAGTCGCTGTCGCCGTTGGCCTGGACGGCGTACCGCAGGCCGGTGTCGGTGACGAGGAAGAGGGAGCCGTTGGCCTCCTTCTGCCTGCCCTGGATCTGCGTGTAGAGGAGGCCGGTGCCGGGGGTGACGTACGTGCTAGTGCCGCCGGCCGTGATGTCGGCGGGGTAGTCGGTGCCGGCCCAGGTGGTGAGCGTGGTGCCGCCCTTCTCGTCGACGGCGTTGAGGACGTTGCACACCGTGTCCCGCGCGTCGGCGCCGGCGGAGGCGTTGATCGGCTTGCTGGACTGCAGCGTCGGCCAGTGGACGCCGCCGTGGAAGACGGTGGGGTCCGGGACGAAGGAGGACGCGTCGACGGTTCCGCGCTCGCCGTCCATGTCGAGGACGCCGGTCTGCGGGGAGTTGATGAGCAGCCAGGCCGTGAAGGGCGTGACGGGCTGGACCTTGCCGGCGAGCACGACGTAGTCCTGGGGTCCGGCACCGGTCTGGGCGCGCAGGACCATGCCGATCCGGTTCTCGGTACCGGTGAGGGTGTTTCCGGGGATGCCGGCGGGATCGCCGACCCGGCCGTCGATGTGCGGGAAGTCGATCGGGTCGCCGGTCTTCAGGGTGGCGAGCCAGTCGTCGGTGACGGCCTGCGGCTTCGTGTTGAGGCCCACGAGGGCGGTCAGGAGCACCGGCTGGTCGGCCCTCACCGGGTACTTGGTGCCGGTGTGGTCGACGAGGAACTGGGCGTTCCCCTTCTGGCCCTTGACGTACAGGACCTGCCCGTCCTTCAGCTGGTTGGCGCCCGTGGTCCGCTTGGCGTCGCGGTCGGCGAAGAGGAAGGTCGCCTTCTGGACGCTGGCGCCCTTCCCGCCGCCGGGCTGCTCGCAGACGGCCCAGCGCTTGGCCTTGCCGGCGTCCTCCGCGACGGGCAGCCGGTCGGGGGCGTACGGGATGCCGAGGATGGGCCCGCGCGGCGGCGTGCCCTCGTCGAGCTTCTTGTCGTCGACCTGGATGACCTGGAACTGGTCGGGGTTGAGCAGCAGGCGGGCGGAGGCGAGGTTGAGGACGGGGTGGAGCAGGGCCTTCTTGTCCTTGCCCGTGCCGGTCTCCAGGACGACGTACCGGGTCGTCGACTGCTTGCCGACGATGACCCGGGTGCCGGGGGTGTCCCAGCCCTTGGGGGCGGTCGGCTTGAACATGCCCCAGGCGCCGAATCCGGCGACGACGAGTGCGGCGACGATCAGGCCGGGGACGACGGCGCGCAGCGGCTTCGGGGCCCCCTCCTCCGTACCGGAGGGCGAGGGTTGGAGGAATGCCGCCACCGTGCGCTTCTTCGCAAAGGTGTATGCGTTGAGCTCGTCCCGCCGCGATGCCATGAGTCCCCATTCTCGTCAGGCGCGATCTTCGCCGGGAGCCCCGGGGTGGTGACACCCGGGCCCCGGCCTTCGGACCGGCCCCCTACTATGCCTGCTGTCCCGTGGGGTTCGTGGGGCGGGTAGGGTGATCCGGCCGCCAAAGCCCTGGCGGGCCAGGGTCATCGGGACGAATTGAGGGGGATTCTCCATCATGGCTTCCGCGAGGCGGAGGCGGCCCGGCGCGGCCGCTGCCTCCACACCCCCTTCCGCGGGGCCTGCCCCCGCGGTCTCACCGAGACTCCAGGCACGACCCGGACACTTCGGTTCGTTCCGATTGCAACAGCTCGTACTGATCGAGGTGGCCGCGGCGCTGCTGCTGCTCGCCTGGGTCGTCGAGCCGATGCTCCTCGTGCCCGCCGGCGTCGTCGCCGTCGTGCTGGTGCTGCTGGCCGTGGTCCGCCGGCACCGGCGCTCGCTGCCCGAGTGGCTCGGCACCTTCCTCGCGCTGCGCGCCCGTTCGCGCCGGGCCTCCTCGTTCACGGTGCCGGAGGGCACCGAGCCGGGGCTGGCGCCGCTCGTGGAGTGCGACCCCGCGCTGCGGACGTACGCGTACAGCGACCGTGACCGGCGTCCGGTCGGCATGGTCGGTGACGGCACCTTCCTGACCGCCGTCCTGCGCGTCGAGTCGGACGGCACGGCCCTGCGTCCGGACCGCGCGGCACGGCCGCTGCCCGTCGGGCTCGTCCGGGACGTGCTGAGCGTGGACGGCATCCGGCTGGAGTCGGCACAGGTCGTGCAGCACACGCAGCCGGCGCCCGCGCCGCACCTGCCCGCGCAGTCGATGGCCGCCCGCAACTACGGTCCGCTCCAGGCACAGACGGGGTCGCCCGCGGTCCGGATCACCTGGATCGCGCTCAAGCTCGACCCCGAGCTCTGCCCGGAGGCGGTCGCCGCCCGCGGCGGCGGCATGACCGGCGCGCAGAAGTGCGTGGTGCGGGCGGCGGACCAGCTGGCGAGCCGCCTCGCGGGCGCCGGCTTCCGGGCGAGCGTGCTGACGGAGCAGGAGCTGACCGCCGCGCTGGCCACGTCGAGCTGCGCGAGCCCGATGGCGATCGCGCAGGCGGGCCGGGGGCAGGCGCAGGGGCGCCGGACCCAGGAGACCGCGCGGACCTGGCGGGTGGACGACCGGCGGCACACGACGTACTGGGTGGGGCGCTGGCCCCAGTTGGGCGGCCGGAGCGGCGGCGCGGGCGCGTCGATGCCGCAGCTGGTGGCCCTGCTGACCTCGCTGCCCGCGCTCGCGACGACGTTCAGCCTGACGCTGAGCGGCGGGGACCGGCAGGAGGTGACGGTGACCGGACACGTGCGGATCACCGGGCGCAGCGACGAGGAACTGGTGGCCGCGCGGCACGAGCTGGAGCGGGCGGCGCGCGGAGTGAGGACGGGTCTGGTGCGTCTCGACCGGGAACAGGTGCCGGGCATCCTGGCGACGCTTCCGCTGGGGGGTGCGCGCTGATGTCCACCGCCTCCTTCGGTACGTCACCGGCCTCGGGCGCGTCCTCCGCTCCGCGTACGGGGCGGGCCGCGCGGCCCCGGTTCGGCTTCGGGCTCGTCGGCCCTCGCCGCGACCGGCACTCCGTCCCCCTGGAGCAGCTGGAGGCGCTGGCCCTGCCGGTCGGGGACGACGGCATGGTGATCGGCGTGGACGCTGAGAACCGCCCGGCCGTGCTCGGCATCAACCGGCCCGTCCCGTACGACGTGACCCTCATCGGCGGTCTGTGGACCGCGCAGGTGCTGGCCCTGCGGGCGGCGGCGACGGGCGCCCGGGTGGCGGTCGAGACCGGCCGCGCGCCGGCGTGGACGGCGCTCGCGCAGGCCGCGGGCGGCGGCCAGCCGTGCATCACGCTGCACGACGTGGGCCGGGTGCCGCCGCAGGGCGCGTCCGCCGGCAGTCCGGTGGTCGTGGTGCGCGACTGCGGCATGCGGCCGCCGCGCGGCCGCGTGGTGTCGGCGCCCTGGCAGTCGGTGGTGACGCTGCTGCCGTACCTGAGCCCGGTCGCGCCCCGGCTCCTGGAGAAGTCCTCGCTCGTCGGGGTCCAGCGGGTGTCCCCGGACGAGGCGGCCCAGATCGGCCGCATCATGAGCCTTCCGCAGCACGAGTACGAGGCGCTGTCCACGCTCGCCGACGGGGTGACCCTCTGGTGCACGCCGGGCGACCGCCAGTTCGTGATGACGCAGGCGACGGACGCCGAGACCGGATTGTTGGGCGCCGCGCGCCGGATGGACTGAACGGCGCCCCCCCCCGACACGGGATCGCTCAAGTACGTCCGTTTTTGCATCGTTTTGAACGGTGGGGGTTCTCACTCTGCGGCGCGGCCGGGTCACTTGGGGCCCGGAACGGGTCGTGGAGGCGGGCGCGGAGGGCTCGTCGGGCCTGCCCGGGGGCGGCTCGCGGCGATTAGGGTGGAAGGGCCCCGCCCACAACGGCACAAGGGTGCTCGACCACACCAGGAGGCAAAGTGAACGGCGATCGCGACGAGATCCACGGGGGTTGGAATCCACCCGCCGACGATCAGTCCGACGCGGATCCCGCCGAGATGACGGGTGAGTTCACCATCGACTACACCCCGCCCGCCTGGTACACGCAGAACGCGTCGGGCGGTGCGGGGACGGGCGGTGTCACTCCCCCGCCGCCGAGCGGAGCGCCGCTCCCCGTGCCCGGCGTCCCGGCGGGCAGCGGCTTCGAGCCCGGCTGGAACGTCGCGCCGCCCGCCCCGCCGGTGGTCCCGGCGGCTCCCGCTCCGGCGGCCCCGCCGGTCGCGCCCGTCACCCCCGTCGCCCCCGCCCCGGTCCAGCCGACCGCTCCGGTCCAGCCGACCGCCGCGGTGCCTCCGGCGGCGGTTCCGCCGGTGGCCGCTCCCCCCGCGGGTGTCGCCGCTCCCGCTCCCGGTGTTCCTCCGGTCGGCGCGCCGGTCCCCGGTACGCCCGTGTCCGGTGGGGCGGTGCCCGGTGGTGCGCCCGCGCCGGACGCCTCGGTGGCAGGCGGCTCGCTGCCGCCCGTCCCGGCGCCCGCGCCGGAGACGCCCGCTCCCGCGGCCTCGTTCGGGGGCGGGGACGTCGAGAGCGGCGCCACCGTGCGCTTCTCCCCCGCCGCCCTCCAGCGCGAGATCGAGGAGCGCACGGCGGAGAACGCCGAGCACGCGGAGAACACGGCGAACGCCGAGATCACGGCGACCGCGGAAGGCACGGCGGACGCGGAGAGCACGCAGAGCCCGGACGTCGCCGAGGACTCCGCTCCGGACTCCCCCGCCGCGGAGGCGACCGAGACCGGGACCGCCGCCGACGGCACGGACGATGCCCCGGCCGCCGAGACGTCCGGCACGTCGGACGCCGAGGACGCCACGGACGCCACGGGCTCCGCCGGGACGGCCGAGGCCGCCGGTGACGCCGAGGCCCCGCAGGACGAGCCGGCCGCGCCCTCCGCCCCCCTGCCCGAGACGGCCTCGGCTCCGGTCTCCGGCGCGGAGCCCGGGTCGGGCGCCGCCGCCACTCCCCTCCCCGCCGCCCAGCCCGTCGCCGACGTCCCGCAGGGCTTCGGTCCCGGCGCGGCCCCCGGCCCCTACGACACCGCCGGTCAGCTGCCCGGTGGCGCCCCGGGACCGTTCCCCGGCACCCCGTACCCGGCCCCCCAGGCCGCCGCGCCCGGTCCGTACCCCGCGCCGTACCCGGCCCCGGGCGCCCCGCCCGGCGGCGGGCTGCCGCCGCTGCCCCCGTCCTTCCAGCCGGCCGCGCCCGAACCCGCGCAGCAGTGGCCCGCGCAGCCCGCCCCGGGCGCCCAGCCGCTGCCGCCCACCGCCGCCTGGCCGCCGCCGGAGGTTCCCGGGCCGGGCGCGCCCGGCCCCGTACCGCCCCAGGCCCAGCCCCAGGCGCCCGGCGCCTACGGCTACCCGCCGGCGCCGCAGGCCCCGCAGGAACACCCGACCCCGAAGCCCCCGGCCCCGCAGGGCGGTTACGGCTTCCCGCAGCCGGAGACGCCCCCGCAGCAGGCCGGCTACGGCTACCCGCAGCGCCCCGGCGCCGTCCCGCCGCAGACTCAGGGACCGGGCGGATACGGCTACCCGCACCCCGGAGCCGTACCCCCGCAGGCCGCCCCGGCCCCGCAGCCGCCGTACGACGGTCAGCCGCCGGTGGATCCGCGGACCGGTGCCGCCTGGCCCTCGCCCGTGACGCACGACCAGCGGGAGCGCTCCGTGCCGGGAGCACCGCTCGGGTACAACGCGGCCGTCGAGCTCTCCTCCGACCGGCTCCTGCGCAACAACAGGCAGAAGCCCAAGTCCAGCCGGAACCCCGGCGCCGCCAACCGCTTCAAGCTCGGCGGCAAGCGGGAGGAGGCGGAGCGGCAGCGGAAGCTGGACCTGATCCGCACGCCGGTCCTCTCCTGCTACCGGATCGCGGTCATCTCGCTCAAGGGCGGTGTCGGCAAGACCACGACGACCACCGCGCTCGGCGCGACCCTCGCCACCGAGCGGCAGGACAAAATCCTGGCGATCGACGCGAACCCGGACGCCGGAACGCTGGGCCGCCGGGTGCGGCGCGAGACCGGGGCGACCATCCGCGACCTGGTGCAGGCGATCCCGTACCTGAACTCGTACATGGACATCCGCCGGTTCACCTCGCAGGCCCCGTCGGGTCTGGAGATCCTCGCCAACGACGTGGACCCGGCCGTCTCGACGACGTTCAACGACGAGGACTACCGGCGCGCGATCGACGTCCTCGGCAAGCAGTACCCGATCATCCTGACCGACTCGGGCACCGGCCTGCTCTACAGCGCCATGCGCGGGGTCCTCGACCTCGCGGACCAGCTGATCATCATCTCCACGCCCTCCGTGGACGGCGCCTCCAGCGCCTCGACGACCCTGGACTGGCTCTCCGCGCACGGCTACGCGGACCTGGTGCAGCGCTCCATCACGGTCATCTCCGGGGTCCGCGAGACCGGCAAGATGATCAAGGTCGAGGACATCGTGCAGCACTTCCAGACCCGCTGCCGCGGTGTCGTGGTCGTGCCCTTCGACGAGCACCTGGCGGCCGGCGCCGAGGTGGACCTCGACATGATGCGGCCGAAGACCCGGGAGGCGTACTTCCACCTCTCGGCGATGGTCGCCGAGGACTTCGTACGGGCGCAGCAGGTGCAGGGGCTGTGGACCGGGGACGGCCAGGGCGCGATGCCGCCGCACATGGCCCCGCCGATGCCGGGCCAGCAGGGCCCGGGGCAGCCGATGCCCGGACAGCAGATCCCGGGGCAGTTCCCGCCCGGGCAGCCGATGCCCGGCCAGCCGATGCCGGGTCAGTTCGCACCGGGCCAGTTCGCACCGGGCCAGCCGGGGCCGGGCATGCCCGGACAGCCGGTCCCGGGGCAGCCGGTGCCCGGACAGTTCGCGCCCGGGCAGCCGGTGCCCGGGCAGCCGTACGCTCCCCAGGCGCCGCAGGCCGGGCAGCCGTACCCGCCGCAGCCGGGCCAGGCCTATCCGCCGCAGGCCTACCCGCAGCCGGGTCAGCCGATGCCGGGTCAGATGCCGGGCCAGGCGGGTCCGATGCCGGGCCAGTTCGCCCCCGGTCAGCCCGTCCCGGGTCAGCCGTACGGCCCCCCGGCGGGTCAGCCGTACCCGCCGCAGCCGGGTCAGCCGGGTCAGCCCGGGGTGCCGCCGGCCTGGCAGCAGCCGCAGGAAGGCGGTGAGCCGCAGCCGGGCCTGCC
The DNA here is from genome assembly GCF_042733785.1 of Streptomyces sp. NPDC059695. Classification (NCBI taxonomy): domain Bacteria; kingdom Bacillati; phylum Actinomycetota; class Actinomycetes; order Kitasatosporales; family Streptomycetaceae; genus Streptomyces; species Streptomyces sp. NPDC059695. The sequence goes on from NZ_JBHWFF010000043.1 coordinate 25,502, forward strand.
GCTGCCCCCGCAGGCGGACCCGCAGGGCCCTCCGCAGGCGCCGCCAGCCCCTCAGCAGTAGGGCGTCACAGGAATAGACCAATGAGGCTCCGTATCGGCTCACCGATACGGAGCCTCTTGGCGTTCCCGCAGACCACAAGGGGTTTGAGCGATCGTTGACGACGGCAGACCACCGCTGATACACCTTCGCTTCACCCATCGTCAGCCCAAGATCCACGACAGAAACTCCGACGCGAGGTCACGTCCCATGGTCATGGTCACGAAGGCTCCACCCCGCCCCGCCCCCGCCCGCAGAGCGCTCCGCCTGCTGCTCGCCACCGGTCTCGCCGCAGGCTCCCTCGTCGTCGTCCCCGGCACCGTCCAGGCGGAGGACGGGAAGTCCGGGGGCACCACCCTCACGGTCGCCGTCTCGCAGAGCATCGACTCGCTGAGCCCGTTCCTCGCCCAGAAGCTCACCTCGACCAGCATCCACCGGCTGGCGTACGAGTACCTCACCAACTACGACCCGAAGGACGCCCACACCGTCCCGGGTCTGGCGACCGCGTGGACCTCGTCGGCCGACAAGCTGACGTGGACGTACACGATCCGCAAGGACTCGACCTGGTCCGACGGGCAGCAGGCCACGGCCGAGGACGCGGCCTGGACCTTCAACAAGATGATGACCGACCCGAACGCCGCCACCGCCAACGGCAGCTTCACGGCCAACTTCGCCGAGGTCACCGCGCCCGACCCGCAGACGCTGGTCATCCGGCTGAAGAAGCCCCAGGCGACGATGACGGCCCTCGACGTGCCGATCGTGCCGAAGCACGTCTGGGAGAAGGTCACCGACTTCTCGAAGTTCAACAACGACAAGACCTTCCCGATCGTCGGGAACGGGCCCTTCGTCATCACGGACTTCAAGGTCGACCAGTACATCAAGCTCAAGCCGAACAAGAAGTTCTGGCGGGGCGCCCCGAAGTTCGACGAGCTGGTCTTCAAGTACTACAAGGACGGGGACGCCGCCGTCGCCGCCCTGCAGAAGGGCGAGGTGTCCTTCGTACCGAACCTGACTCCCGCCCAGGCCGCCGCGCTGAAGACGCAGAAGAACATCGAGGTCAACGACGCCCCCGGCCGCCGCTTCTACGCCCTCGCCACCAACCCGGGCGCGAAGGCCCAGGACGGGAAGACGTTCGGCAACGGCAGCAAGGCGCTGCTCGACCCGGAGGTCCGCAAGGCGCTCTTCCTCGCCGTCGACCGCACCACCCTCGTCGACAAGGTCTTCCAGGGCCACGCCGTCGAGGGCCAGGGGTACATCCCGCCCCGCTTCGGCTCGTACTTCTGGAAGCCGGAGGGCGCGCAGGAGCGGGCGTACGACCCGGCCCGGGCCGAGCAGGTCCTCGACGCCGCCGGATACCGGAAGAACGCCGCCGGCAAGCGGCTCGGTAAGGACGGCAGGCCGCTGGAGCTCCGCATCCTCTGTCACGCCACCGACCCCAACGACAAGGCGGTCGGCAAGTACCTCCAGGAGTGGTGGGGCAAGCTCGGCATCGGCCTGAAGGTCGAGTGCCTCGACAGCGTCTCCGACCCCTGGGTCAAGGGCGACTACGACCTCGCCTTCGACGGCTGGTCGGTCAACCCCGACCCGGACTACGTCCTCTCGATCCACACCTGCGGCACCCTCCCGGCCACGCCGAAGGACTCCGGCGCCACCGACAACTTCATCTGCGACAAGGAGTTCGACGGGCTCTACGCGCAGCAGGCGGTGGAGTACGACGCCGCCAAGCGGGCGGATCTGGTGAAGCGGATGCAGTCCCGGCTGTACGACACGGGGTACATGAACGTCATGGCCTATCCGAACGCCCTGGAGGCGTACCGCACGGACCAGATCAGGTCCATCACGACCATGCCCGAGGCCGCGGGGAACCTGTGGGGCCAGGACGGCTACTGGAGCTGGTGGTCGGCCGTGCCCGCGGCCCGGGCCGAGGACTCCGACGGCGGCTCGTCCACCGGGGTGGTCATCGGCATCGTCGCGGCCGTGGTGGTCGTGGTCGGCGTCGGCGTCTTCCTCGGGATGCGCCGCCGCTCCACCGCCGACGACCGCGAGTAGTACGTGACGACGGCAAGCACCCCCGCCGAGGGGGGGGGGGGGGGGGGGGCGGGCCCCCCCCCCCCCCGGCCCCCCCCCCCCCCCCCCCCCCCCCCGCGCCACACCCCCCCCCGGGGGC
>NZ_JBHWFF010000043.1:27715-36747 GCF_042733785.1 Streptomyces sp. NPDC059695
GACCGGCGCTACGTCCTGGCCGCGGCCACCCCCCCCGCGCTCGGGGGCCGGGCCCCAGCGGGCCCCCGCCACGGACGGCGCACACCGCACCGGTCCCTCCCTCGGCTATCTCCGCCACGCGGCGGGAAAGCTGGGCGGCGCGCTCGTCTCGCTCCTCGCCGTGCTGGTCACCAGCTTCTTCCTCTTCCGGATCATCCCCGGTGACCCGGTGAAGGCGATGACCCACGGCATCCCCACCTCGGCCGAACAACTCGCCACACTGCGCCGCCAGTTCGGGCTCGACCTGCCGCTGTGGCAGCAGTTCACCGACTACTGCGCGAAGGCGCTCAGCGGCGACCTCGGCACCTCGTTCCAGTTCCGCGCCCCCGTCGGGGACCTCATCGCGGAGAAGCTCCCGGCGACGCTGCTGCTCACCGGGGTGGCCGTGGTCATCTACTCGGCGCTCGGACTGTGGCTGGGCACCCGCTCGGCCTGGCGGCACGGCGGACTCGGCGACCGGCTGAACACCGGCATCGCCCTGACCCTGTGGTCGGTGCCGTCCTTCTGGCTCGGACTGCTCCTCATCATCGTCTTCTCGGTGGGCATGGGACCGGTCCCGGGCCTCTTCCCGACCGGCGGCATGGAGTCCGGGACGGGCGAGACCGGCTTCGCGTACGTCCTGGACGTCGCGCACCACCTGGTCCTGCCCGTGGTCACGCTCGTCGCCGTCGGCTACGCGCAGACCCTCCTCGTGATGCGCTCCTCGCTGCTCGACGAGATGGGCGGCGACTACCTGACGACCGCACGGGCCAAGGGCCTGCGGGACGACGCCGTCCGGCGCCGGCACGCCGTGCCGAACGCGCTCCTCCCGACCGTCACCATGATCTTCATCAACCTGGGCCATGTGGCGGCCGGTTCGATCCTGGTCGAGACGGTGTTCTCCTGGCCCGGGCTCGGCGGGCTCTTCTACCAGGCGCTCAGCGTGCCCGACCTGCCGCTCGTGCAGGGCCTGTTCGTCGTCTTCGCCGGCGCGATGATCCTCATGAACCTGATCGCCGACCTGCTCTATCCGCTGCTCGACCCCCGGGTGGGCCGATGACCTCTCTCACGTGGGAACGCCGCAAGGGTTCGGCCACCCGCTTCTGGAACCAGTACCGCACCCACCGCGCCGGGCTGTACGGCCTCCTCGGCCTCGCCCTGATCGCCCTGCTCGCGCTCGCCGCCCCGCTGATCGTCGGCTCCGACGTGCAGTCCGTGACCGAGGCGCCGGGCACCGCCCTGGAGCCGCCGAGCGCCGAGTTCCCGCTCGGCACCGACCAGTTCGGGCGCTCCCTGCTCGGCCTGCTGATCTGGGGCGCCCGGATCTCACTGCTCGTCGGGCTGCTCGCGGCGACCCTCTCGGTCGCCATCGGGACCCTGGTGGGCATCATCGCCGGGCACTACGGCGGCTGGTTCTCGACCGTCGTCATGCGGATCACCGACTGGTTCCTGGTGATGCCGACGCTGGTGCTCGCGATCGTCCTCGCCACGGTCATGTCCCGGTCGATGTGGACGGTGGTCCTGGCGATCGGCGTGACCTCCTGGCCGACCACCGCCCGCCTCGTGCGGGCGCAGACCATCGCGGTGGAGTCCCGCCCGTACATCGAACGGGCGACCGCCCTGGGCGGCGGACACCGGCACGTCATGACCCGGCACGTGCTGCCGAACGTGATGCCGCTGGTGCTCGCGCAGACCACCCTCGGCATCTCGACCGCCATCCTCACCGAGGCGACCCTCGCCTTCCTCGGCCTCGGCGACCCCACGGTGGTCTCCTGGGGCGGGATGCTCCAGGACGCCCGGGAGGCGGGCGCCGTCTCCTCCGGGCACTGGTGGTACCTGGCCCCGCCCGGGATCGCGATCGCCCTGGTCGCGCTCGCGTTCACGCTGTGCGGCCGGGCCGTGGAATCCGTGCTGAACCCGAAGCTGGGGGTGGGGCGATGAGCCTCCTGGAGGTACGGGACCTGAGGGTGACCTACGGCTCGGGCGCGAGCGCCGTGCCCGCCGTGCGCGGGGTCGACCTGACCCTGGAGCCGGGGACCAAGCTGGGCGTCGCCGGCGAGTCGGGCTGCGGGAAGTCCACGCTCGCGCTGGCGCTGCTGCGGCTGCTCCCGGCCTCGGCGCGGATCGAGGGCGAGATCCTGCTCGACGGCGACGACGTCCTCGCCATGTCGTGGGGCCGGCTGCGGGCCGTGCGCTGGGCGGGCGCGTCGATCGTCTTCCAGGGCGCGATGCACTCGCTGAACGCGGTGCACCGCATCGGGGAGCAGATCGCCGAGCCGCTGCTCGTGCACGGCCGGGCGACCCCGGCGGCGGCCCGCACCCGGGTCGGCGAACTGCTCGAGCACGTCGGACTGCCGGCCGCCCGGGCCGCGGCCTATCCGCACGAGCTGTCCGGCGGGCAGCGGCAGCGCGTGATGATCGCGATGGCGCTCGCCTGCGACCCGCGCCTGATCGTCGCGGACGAGCCGACGACCGCGCTCGACGTGATGATCCAGGCGCAGATCCTGCGGCTGATCGAGCGGCTCGTCGCCGAGCAGTCCATCAGCCTGCTGATGATCAGCCACGACCTGGCGGTCCTCGCCGACACCTGCGACCGGCTCGCCGTGATGTACGCGGGCCGGGTCGTCGAGGAGGGACCGGCGCGGGCGGTGTACGAGGCGGCCGCGCACCCGTACGGCCGGGCGCTGTCCTCGGCCTTCCCGCGCATCGGTGACCCGGCGTCCCGGCGGGCGCCCCGAGGGCTCCCGGGCGACCCGCCGGACCCCGCGGACCTGCCCGGCGGATGCACCTTCCATCCGCGCTGCCCGGTGGCGGTGGACGCCTGCGCGGAGCTCGATCAGGAACTGCGGGAGGCGGGCGCGGGGCGCCGGGCCGCCTGCGTACACGTGGGGAGCACGTCATGAGCCTCCTGTCGGCGCGCGGACTGCACGTCACCTTCCCCGGACGCCGGGGCGCTCCGCCCGCGCGCGCGGTGGACGGTGTGGACCTGGACATCGGCGCCGGCGAGATCGTGGCCCTGGTCGGCGAGTCGGGCTGCGGCAAGACGACGCTGGCCCGCTCCCTGCTCGGCCTGGTCCGGCCCACGGCGGGCGCGGTCACCTTCGACGGGCGGCCGCTCTCGTACTCCTCCGGGGCGCTCCGGGCGTACCGGAAGCGGGCCCAGCTGGTCCTCCAGGACCCGAGCGGCTCGCTGAACCCCCGGCACACGGTGTACGACGCCGTCGCGGAGGGGCTGCGGATCCACGGGTACCAGGGGGACGAGCGGACCGCCGTCGCCGAGGCGCTCGCCCGGGCCGGGCTGCGGCCCCCGGAGCGCTTCTTCCTGCGCTACCCGCACGAGCTGTCCGGCGGGCAGCGGCAGCGCGTGGTCATCGCGGGCGCGCTGGTCCTGGAGCCCGAACTGATCGTCGCCGACGAGCCGGTGGCGTCCCTGGACGCGTCCGTACGGGGTGAGATCCTGGCGCTGCTGCTGCGACTGCGCGACGAACTCGGGCTGTCCGCGCTGGTGGTGACGCACGACCTCGGGCTCGCGTGGAACATCGCGGACCGGGTGGCGGTGATGTACCTGGGCCGGGTCGTGGAGACCGGCACGGTGGAGTCCGTACTGACACACCCTCAACACCCGTACACCCGGGCCCTCTTGTCCGTGCTCCCGGAGTCGGAGGGCGCACCGGTGGTGCTGACCGGCGAGCCGCCGGACCCGTCCCGCGTCCCGTCCGGCTGCCGCTTCCACGCCCGCTGCCAGCTCCTCGCCTCGGGAGAGGCCGCGCCGGTGGCGGACCGCTGCCGCGGCGAGGACCTGCCGGTGCTGCCGGGCCGTGGCGAGCGGACGGTGGCGTGCCACTGGGTGACCCGCCCCTGACCCACCCGTTGTGGGGCCGCGCCCGCCCGTTGTGGGCAATCGTTCCGCTGGGGCGGAACGGGTGGGCACAACGGAACGGCGCCCCGTGCCGCGCCCAGGCTCCCGCGCCTGAACCCGCACCGACAGCTGCGCCGCCCTCGTGGTGCGGGCCAGGGCGCGGAACGCGGAGGCGCCGCGAGAAGGCGCCGTCCCGTGTGCCCACCCGTTCCGCCCTGCGGAACGATTGCCCACACGGCAGCGGGCGAAGGCCCACACGGGCGTGGGCGCAGGCCCATGCGGGCGCCGGGCGCGGGCTCGCACGAGCAGCGGCCACGGGCGTGGGCGAAGGCCCACAAGGGCAGCGTCAGGTGCGGTCGTATGCGTCCGTCAGTTCGCGGCAGCGCTTCACGTCGCCCGCCATCGCCTGCAGCAGATCGTCCAGCGTGTCGAACTTGAGCATGCCGCGCACGTACGCCAGGAAGTCCACGGCCACGTGCAGCCCGTACAGGTCGAGGCCCTCGCGGTCGATCGCGTACGCCTCGACCGTCCGCTCCGTGCCGTCGAACTGCGGGTTCGTGCCGACCGAGATCGCCGCCGGCATCCGCTCCCCCGCGGCCGTCAGCCAGCCCGCGTACACGCCGTCCGCCGGGATGGCGGTGTGCGGCAGGGTCTCGACGTTGGCCGTCGGGAAGCCGAGCTCGCGGCCGCGCTGCGCGCCCCGGACGACGATGCCCTCGACCCGGTGCGGCCGGCCGAGGATCTCGGCCGCGCCGGCCATGTCGCCCTCGGCGACGAGGCGGCGGGTGAGGGTGGAGGAGAAGGGCTCGCCGCCGCCGGCGGCCCCGCTGACGTACAGGTCGATGACCTCGACCTCGTAGTCGTAGGTGGCACCGAGCTCGGTCAGGAACGCGACGTTGCCCGCGGCCCGGTGGCCGAAGCGGAAGTTGGGGCCCTCGATGACGGCCTTCGCGTGCAGCTTGTCGACGAGCACCTTCACGATGAAGTCGGCCGGGGAGAGCTGCGAGAACTCGGCGGTGAACGGCAGGACGAGCACCGCGTCCACGCCCAGCTCTGCGACGAGCTCGGCCCGCCGGTGGTGGGGGGCGAGCAGCGGCGGGTGGCTGCCGGGGCGCACGACCTCGGAGGGGTGCGGGTCGAAGGTGACGACGACGGAGGGGACGCCCAGCTCACGGGCGCGCTCGACGGCGCGCCCGATGATCAGCTGGTGCCCGCGGTGCACCCCGTCGTAGGAGCCGATGGTGACGACGCTGCGTCCCCAGTCCTGGGGGATGTCCTCCAAGCCACGCCAGCGCTGCACTGTGACCGCTCCTCGTCCGCCTGTTCGCCCTGTTCGCCTTACGCAGGTCTAAGACTGCCATGTCCACGGCCGTCGGTACGCATCGGCATGGCAGAGCCGGGACTCCGCAGCGCCTGAAGGGTCTCCGGGCCGAGCAGCGGCGCCCAGTCTCCCGGGGCGGCGACGGTCCACGCGGCGAGGAGCGCCGCGAAGACGGGCCGCTCCCGGACGGCGCGGGCCAGGGCCAGGTCGAGCCGCCGGGCGCCCTCGGGGGTACGGACGCACAGCGCGCCGGTCCGGTGCGTGAGCTCCCGGGTGCGCGGGGCGCTGCGCCGCTCCGCGCCCGCCGCGGCGGCCCGCAGGAGGGCCTCGAGGACGGTGTGCTCCCCGGCCTCGGCCTCGTACCGCTCGTGCTCCAGGAGTACGTCGAGCAGCTCGGCCCGCAGGTGGCGGGAGGCCCCGGTGCCGGGGGCGGCGAGGACGGGCGCGAGGGCGCGCCGGAGGGGGACGGGGCGGCCCCGGATCAGGCCGGTGACCAGGGGGAACAGGATCGCCCTCGCCGCCGGCCCGTCCTCCAGGCGGCGGTCGACGAAGGCGGCGACGAGCGGAGCGGCCTCGGGGTGGTGGGCGGCGTGGTCGCGGACGTGGGCGGCGATCCGTCGGGCGAGGGCGGGCGTGTCGACCTCGGCGAGGGCCCGCAGGGCGGCGGCGGCCGTCTCGCCGCCGTCCCGCAGCCGGACCCGGAAGGCGGCGAGGACCTCCTCGGGGTGGGTGGCGAGGGCCTCGGCGAGGGCGGCGGCGGGCACCCGGGACTCGGCCAGGGCGCGCGGCAGGTGGCGGGCGCGGCTGTGCGGGTCGCGGACGAGGAGGCCGAGGGCGGCGCCGTGCAGGGTCCGGTCCCCGGGGCGGGCGAGCAGGGCGAGCGCGGCGAAGCGGAGGAGCTCGCGGTCGGCGGAGGTGGCGGCGTGCCCGGCGGCCAGGTGTCCGTACGCGGCGGCGGCGACGCGTCGCTCGGGGCGCCCGTCGTCGTGGGCCCAGCGGTCGACGGCCCGGCAGAGGGCGGAGGGCTCGTCCTCGGCGAGCGCGGCGAGGAGTCCGTCGGCGAGCGGGTGGGCGGTGGCGACGAGCGCCTCGCACAGGTCGTCGACGGCGAGGGCACGGTGGGTGTGCAGGAGGGTTCGGGCGGCGGTGGCGACGCCCGGCCTGTCGTCGCCGAACCAGCGGCAGAGGAGCGGCTGCACGCCCCGGGGGTCGGCGACGAGTCTCCCGGCGACGGCGTCGAGGCCCGGGTCGTCCGCGGGCGGGCCTGCGGGGACGGTGCGCCGCAGCAGGTCGATCCGCTCGTCCTCGCCGAGCGGCAGGGCCAGCCAGAACGCGGGCCCGAACGGGGCGAGGACCGGGTGCGGCCCGGGGCGGGCCCCGAGGAGGTCGGCGAGCAGCCTCAGGACCGGCAGGTAGGGCCGCGGGTCCGGCACCCGCCGCACGCTCTCCCGGAGCAGCCGGGCGGCCCACCAGGCACCGTCGCCGGCCGGGTGACCGTCCGGGGCGCGCACCCCCTCGCGGGTGGCCCGCGCCGCGCCGGCGGGCCCGTCCACGGCGAGGCGCCCGAGCGTCTCGGCGAGCGCGGTGAGCCGGGGCGCGAGCCCGGCGGGCCCCTGTTCCCGGTGGAGCAGCAGCAGTGCCTGGAGGACGGGTCCGATCCGGTGGCGGGGAACGGGCGGCTGCCCACCGGCTCCCCGCGCCTCGGGGTCCCGCTGCCGGGGCACGGTGTGAGGCGCCCGGGTGCCCGCCCCGACGCGCCCGCCCGGAGCACCGGGGGCGCCCGGCGGGGCCTCGCCCCCGCTGTGGACCAGGGCGTCGAGTGCCGTGTCCAGGTCCAGGTGGGAGGCCTGCACCCAGTCGGCGAGTTCTTCGTGGGCGAAGCGGTAGCCGGAGCCCGCCGGGACGAGGAGGCCCTCGGTGAGCACGGCCGGGGCCCAGCCCTCCCGCCAGGGGAACAGCTCCTCGAAGGAGTCCCGGTCGAGGACGCCGTGGCCGGGGCCGAGGCACCGGCGGGCCGCCTCGTGCAGCCGGCCGGTCACGCGCGCGGCGAGCCGGCGGACGGCCGTGCCCCGGACGAGGGGGCGGGAGCCCGCGGCGATCCGGACGGCGGCCCGCAGGCACACCAGGTCCAGATAGGCCGTGAAGATCTCCTCGCGGTCGGGCCGCCCCGGCACCTCGCCCGGCAGCGCCGCCCGCACCTCGGCGAGCAGCCGCAGGGCGAGCGGGTGCCGGGCGTCCGCCGGGGCGAGGTCCGCCTCCCCGATCCCGTACCCCTCCCGTACGGCGCGGGCCTCCGTCACGGAGTACGGCCCGAGGACGACGGCCGGGGGGAGTTCCTCGCCGGGACCGGGGTCCCGCGCCGGGCGGTGGAGGGCGGCCGGGGTGTAGAGCGCGCCGGCCTGTTCCCAGTGCTCGGGGCGGCAGGCGGTGACGAGGTGGACCTGGTGGGCGCGGAGCCACCGTTCGGTGGCCGTGGTCCAGTCGGTGAGCCGGTGGGCGAGGAGCGGCGGCATCTCCTCCGGGCCGTCGAGGGCGACGAGGAGCGGCCGGCCCGCGTCGCGGGCGAGGGCGGCGGCCCGCTCCGGGGTGGCGGTCGTGGTGTCGCCGAGCGCCCCGGACGCGGCGACGATCCGGCCGGCCTGCCGCAGGGCGCGGCCGACGGCGTCGGCGAGCGAGCGGTCCTCGGCGCGCAGGTCGGCCCCGCGCAGCCGGACGGTGGGGGCGGGTGCGACGCCCTTGGCGCGGCGGGCGCAGAGCGTGGCGAGGGCGGTGGTGCGGCCGGTGCCGGGGGCGCCGACGAGGGCGAGGACCGGGGCGTGTCCGGCGGTGAAGCGGGCGAACTCGCGGACGCATGCGGGGCGTTCGACGGGTTCGGGCCAGGGGACGGGTTCTCGTACGGGCCCGGTGGAGGTGGCGGTGAGCTCCAGGATCGCGGCGAGGTTGAGGTCGGGGCCGTAGGCGGGGACGGTGGCCGCGTTGCGTCGCAGGAGGGCGGTGAGCGGGCCCGTGGGGCGGAGCGGCACGGCGTATCCGGCGCCTTGGCGGCGGCCGTGCAGGGCGGTGCCGAGGACGCCGAGGACGGTGCCGGTGACGGTGTCGAGGACGGGCCCTCCGGCGGCCTGTCCGCCGCGGCGGAGCGCGTCGGCGCCCTCGGTGCCGATGGCGAGTTCGAGGGCGTCGGCGAGGTCGTGGAAGCGGTCGGCGGCGGCGTACGTGACGGAGGCGGGGCCGAGGACCCGGGCCTCGCGCCAGCCCTGGGCGGCGATCCGCACGTAGGTGCCGGGTTCGATCTCGGGCCGGGTCGCGAGCGGCAGGGGCCGGCCGCCGAGCCCTTCGGTCCGGACGAGTGCGAGGCCGCTCTCGGGCAGCGGGGTGACGGCCTCGGCCGCCGCGAGCCAGCTCCGGTCCCCGGGGGCGTGCAGGACGACACGGCTGAGCCCGTCGACGGCTTCGTGGCTGGTGACCACCGTTCCGTGGTGGTCGGCGAGGAATCCGGTGCCGCGTGGCCGGCCCGCCGGATCGCAGATGCGCACCAGCGTCGCCAGGTCCCCGCTTCCCATGGTGTCGACGGTAGGCGGCCGGTGATCACCCGGAGGCGCTCGCGGGGAAACGCGCCCCCCGTCACTCCCCCGTTCACTCCGAGCGCCTGCCCGATGGGGTGAATTTCGGCGGCTCGATCGGACAGGATCGGTCCGGGGGAAACGAGGGGGAAAGGCGTGGGGGGGGGGGGGGGCCGGGGGGGCCCCCCCCCCGCGGGGGGGGGGTGGGGGGGCCCCCCCCCCCCCCCGGCGCCCGCCGAGGAGAGACCCCCCCAGCGCGCGGCCGCCCCCCCCG
>NZ_JBHWFF010000043.1:36757-55759 GCF_042733785.1 Streptomyces sp. NPDC059695
GCGCGGCGGCGGGGGGGTGGTTGTTTTGGGGGGGGGGGGGGGGGGCCCGGGGGGGGGGGGGTTGTGGGGGGGGCGCGGGGGGGGGCCCCCCCCGGCCCCCGCCCCCCCCCCACGATGGGCGCTGTAGAAGGGCCAGCCTCAGCCGAAGACGGCGAGGCTCTTCGCCTTGCCCCGCTGGTCCTCGACGAGCGCCAGGAGCTTCCCCCCGGGTCCGAAGACCGCGACGGCCCCCTTCGGGTATTCCGGCATCTCCAGGCGGACGCCGTTGAGCAGGAGCTTGGCCCGCTTCTCGTCGACGTCCCAGCGCGGGAACGCCGCCGCGGCCGCCTCGGCGACCGGCATGACCGTGAGGTCCTCCTGGAGCTGGTCCAGGGTCCTGGCGGAGTCCAGCTTGTACGGGCCGACCCGGGTGCGGCGCAGGGCGGTCAGGTGGCCGCCCACACCGAGTCCGGCGCCGAGGTCCCGGGCGAGCGCCCGGATGTACGTGCCGGAGGAGCAGACCACCGAGACGACCAGGTCGACGACGGGGGTGCCGTCCTCGGCGGTCGCCTCGCGCACGTCGTACACCCGGAAGGAGGAGACGGTGACCGGGCGGGCCGGGATCTCGAACTCCTCGCCGCCGCGCACGCGCGCGTAGGACCGCTTGCCGTCGATCTTGATCGCGGAGACCTTCGACGGCACCTGCATGATGGCGCCGGTCAGCTCGGCGACGCCCGCGTCGATCTGCTCGCGGGTGACCTTCGAAGCGTCGACCGACGCCGTGATCTCGCCCTCGGCGTCGTCGGTGATCGTCGTCTGGCCCAGGCGGATGGTGCCCAGGTACTCCTTCTCGGTCAGCGCGAGGTGACCGAGCAGCTTGGTCGCCCGCTCCACGCCGAGGACGAGGACGCCCGTGGCCATGGGGTCGAGCGTGCCGGCGTGGCCGACGCGCCGGGTCCTGGCGATCCCGCGCATCTTGGCCACGACGTCGTGCGAAGTGAAGCCCGACGGCTTGTCGACGATGACAAGGCCGTCGGGCGTCTTCTCTACGGTGCTCATTCGGCGGCTTCGTCCTCGCCCGGCTTCTTGTAGGGGTCCGCCTCGCCCGCGAAGGCGGCGCCCGAGGACGCCTCCCGCACCTGGGCGTCGGAGGCACGCGCCTTGTCGAGGAGGTCCTCGATCGTCTTGGCGTTCTCCGGGAGGGCGTCGGCCACGAAGGTCAGGGTCGGGGTGAACTTGGTCCCCGCCGCCCGGCCCACGGCCGAACGGAGGATGCCCTTGGCGCTCTCCAGGCCGGCCGCGGCGCTCGCGCGCTCCTCGTCGTCGCCGTAGACCGTGTAGAAGACCGTGGCCTCCCGCAGGTCACCGGTGACGCGGGTGTCCGTGATGGTCACGTGCGTACCCAGGCGGGGGTCCTTGATGCCGCGCTGCAGCTTCTCGGCGACCACCTCCCGGATGAGGTCTGCCAGCTTCTTCGCCCGCGCGTTGTCGGCCACTGGTCCTTCTCCTTCTTTGCCTTGCTCAAATCAGTCTTCATCAGTGTGGAGCCTGCGGCGCACCGAAAGCAGCTCCACCTCCGGGCGTGCGGCGACGAGCCGCTCACAGCGGTCGAGCACGTCCGATACGAACCCCGCGTCCCCGGCCACCAGCGCGACGCCCAGCCGGGCCCTGCGATGGAGGTCCTGATCGCCCACCTCGGCCGCGCTCACGGAGAACTTGCGCTGGAGCTCGGCGACGATGGGCCGGACGACGGAGCGTTTCTCCTTCAGCGAATGAACGTCGCCGAGGAGCAGGTCGAAGGACAGAGTCCCCACGTACATGTGGTGCCGGATGTCCCGCCGGTTCGGGTTCGGTGGCCTGCCACGCCGTCGCTTGGCAGGGACACCAGAACCGTACACGCAACGGCCGGGGCCGATCGACGGAATAACTTCCGCCGACCGGCCCCGACTCAGTGCTGCGATCGGACGCGATCAGGCGCGCGGCTTCTCGCGCATCTCGTACGTCGCGATGACGTCGTCGATCTTGATGTCGTTGAAGTTTCCGAGGTTGATACCGCCCTCGAAGCCTTCGCGGATCTCGGTGACGTCGTCCTTGAAGCGGCGCAGACCGTGGATCGTGAGGTCCTCGGCGATGACCTTGCCGTCGCGGACGAGGCGCGCCTTGGTGTTGCGCTTGACCTCGCCGGAGCGGATGAGGACACCGGCGATGTTGCCCAGCTTGGACGAGCGGAAGACCTCGCGGATCTCCGCCGTACCGAGCTCGACCTCTTCGTACTCCGGCTTGAGGAGACCCTTCAGGGCCGCCTCGATCTCCTCGATGGCCTGGTAGATCACCGAGTAGTACCGGACGTCGACGCCCTCGCGCTCCGCCATCTGCGCGGCACGGCCGGCCGCACGGACGTTGTAGCCGATGACGATGGCGTCGGAGCCCATCGCCAGGTCGATGTCGGACTCGGTGACCGCACCCACACCGCGGTGCAGGACCCGGATGTCGACCTCTTCGCCGACGTCGAGCTGGAGCAGCGAGGCCTCGAGAGCCTCGACCGCACCGGACGCGTCGCCCTTGATGATGAGGTTGAGTTCCTGGACCAGACCGGCCTTGAGCACCTTGTCGAGGTCCTCGAGGGACACCCGGCGGACGCGCTTGGCGAAGGCGGCGTTGCGCTCACGCGCAGCGCGCTTCTCGGCGATCTGGCGGGCCGTGCGGTCCTCGTCGACGACCAGGAGGTTGTCGCCGGCTCCCGGCACGTTGGTGAGACCGAGCACCAGGACGGGAGTCGACGGGGCCGCCTCCTCGACGTTGTTGCCCTTGTCGTCGAGCATCGCCCGGACGCGGCCGTACGCGTCGCCGACCACCACGGTGTCGCCGATGCGCAGCGTTCCGCGCTGGACCAGGACGGTCGAGACGGCACCGCGACCGCGGTCGAGGTGGGACTCGATCGCAATACCCTGCGCGTCCTGGTTCGGGTTGGCCCGAAGGTCGAGCGAGGCGTCGGCGGTGAGGATCACGGCCTCCAGCAGGGAGTCGATGTGCAGACCCTGCTTGGCGGAGATGTCGACGAACATCGTGTCGCCGCCGTACTCCTCGGCCACCAGACCGAACTCGGTCAGCTGACCGCGGACCTTGGTCGGGTCCGCGCCCTCGACGTCGATCTTGTTGACCGCGACGACGATCGGGACGCCGGCGGCCTTGGCGTGGTTGAGCGCCTCGATCGTCTGCGGCATGACGCCGTCGTTGGCCGCGACCACGAGGATCGCGATGTCGGTCGACTTCGCACCACGGGCACGCATGGCGGTGAACGCCTCGTGACCCGGGGTGTCGATGAAGGTGATGCGACGCTCTTCGCCGTTGACCTCGGTACCCACCTGGTAGGCACCGATGTGCTGGGTGATGCCACCGGCCTCGCCCGCGACGACGTTCGTCTTGCGGATCGCGTCGAGCAGTCGGGTCTTTCCGTGGTCGACGTGACCCATGACGGTGACGACCGGCGGACGGGAGACCAGGGCCTCTTCGCCGCCCTCGTCCTCGCCGAACTCGATGTCGAAGGACTCGAGGAGCTCGCGGTCCTCCTCCTCCGGGGAGACGATCTGAACCTGGTAGTTCATCTCGTCGCCGAGCATCTGCAGCGTGTCGTCGGAGACGGACTGCGTCGCCGTGACCATCTCGCCGAGGTTCATCATCACCGCGACGAGCGACGCCGGGTTGGCGCCGATCTTCTCGGCGAAGTCGGTGAGGGAGGCACCGCGCGACAGGCGGATGACCTCGCCGCCACCGCGGGGAAGCATCACGCCGCCCACGGACGGGGCCTGCATGGCCTCGTACTCCTGGCGCCTCTGACGCTTCGACTTGCGACCACGACGCGCGGGACCGCCGGGGCGACCGAAGGCGCCCTGCGTGCCACCACGGCCACCCGGACCGCCGGGACGGCCACCGAAGCCACCGGGACGACCGCCGAAGCCGCCGCCACCGCCGCCGGGACCACCCGGACGACCGCCGCCGCCACCGGGACCACCGGGACGGCCGGCGAAGCCGCCGCCGCCACCGCCGGGACCGGCCGGACGACCGGCGAAGCCGGGACGACCGCCGCCACCACCGCCGGGACCACCCGGACGGCCGCCGGGGCCACCGGGGCCACGACCGCCGGGGCCGGGACGCGGGCCGGCAGCGGGACGCTGCGGCATCATGCCCGGGTTCGGACGGTTACCGCCGGGCGCGCCGCCCGGACGGGGAGCCTGCGGACGAGGCATGCCACCGGGGGTGGGACGGGCACCGCCCTGACCCTGCGGACGCGGGGCGCCACCGGGGCCACCCTGCGGACGCGGGGCGCCCGGAACGGCACCGGGGCCGCCGGGACGGGGAGCGCCGCCACCCGGACGGGGCGCCTGCGGGCGCGCCATTCCGGTGGAGCCACCCGAGGTGAAGGGGTTGTTGCCCGGACGGGGACCGGCCGGACGGGCACCGCCCGGACGGGGGGCCTGCTGGCCGCCGGGACGCGGAGCGCCCTGGCCCTGCGGGCGGGGGGAACCCTGACCCGGGCGGGCGGGACGCTCGCCGGTGGGACGGGGACCCGGGGCGGCGCCACCGGGACGCTGACCGGCGGCGGGAGCCGACGGGGGCGCGGTGAACTCCGGGGCGGCCGGAGCCGGGGTGACCGGCTTGGGCGCGGGCTTCGGGCCCGGGCGGGGGCCCGAGGCGGCCGGAGCCGGAGAGGGGGTGCTGCTCGCCGGCGCGGCCGGCGCGGCCGGGGCCGCAGGCGCGGCGGGGGCCGGCTTGGGGGCCGGGGCGCCGGGCTTGGGGGCAGCGGGACGTGCCGCGGCAGCCGGAGACGGCGCCGCGGGGGAAGGCGTCGCCTTGCGGGGCGCGCCGGGCTTGGCAGCGGTCTTGCCGGCGTTGCCACCGGGACCCTGCAAAGCGTCAGTCAACTTGCGCACGACCGGCGCCTCGATCGTCGAGGACGCCGAACGGACGAATTCACCGAGTTCTTGGAGCTTGGCCATGACGACCTTGCTCTCCACACCGAACTCCTTGGCGAGTTCGTATACCCGGACCTTAGCCACTTCGCTCCTTTATAGGTCCGGTTACCGCCGGACCGTCGCTACTTCATGGGCGTACTCATCGCGTACTCATCGAGTGCTCATCGCAATCTCGACCTACTTCCAACTCGCGAGGTACCTGACCGCACGGTGTTCCGTGCCGTACTTCTTTTTCACTGCGGTGCCGTCTGCCCGACGTGGTGGCGGAGTGCCTCCGTGTCGAGCGGCCCCTGGACCTTGAAGGCCCTCGGGAAGGCCCGGCGGCGGACCGCCAGGTCGAGACAAGCCACGGCGGGGTGCAGGTACGCACCCCGGCCGGGCAGCGTACCGCGATGATCAGGAACGCACTCGTCCTTGTTCATCACGATCCGCAGCAGATCGCTCTTGGCCGCTCGCTCCCGGCATCCCACGCAGGTTCGCTCAGGGCACGCGCAGGCATGCGTCCGGCCAGACACTATTAGTCTACCTCCCCGTACCGACCCCACCCGTTCAGGGCAAGAATCGAACAGTTGTTGGCCAAAAACGGTCTCAGCCCTGCTGCTCGGCCGGCTCCGTGTCCGGACGGATGTCGATCCGCCAGCCGGTGAGACGCGCGGCGAGGCGGGCGTTCTGGCCCTCCTTGCCGATCGCCAGCGACAGCTGGTAGTCCGGCACCGTGACCCGCGCGGAGCGGGCCGCGAGGTCCACGACCTCGACCTTGGAGACCCGCGCCGGGGAGAGCGCGTTCGCCACCATCTCGGCCGGGTCGTCCGACCAGTCGACGATGTCGATCTTCTCGCCGAGCAGCTCCGCCATCACGTTGCGGACGCGGCTGCCCATCGGGCCGATGCAGGCGCCCTTGGGGTTCAGGCCCGAACGGGTGGAACGGACGGCGATCTTCGTGCGGTGACCGGCCTCACGGGCGATCGCCGCGATCTCGACCGAACCGTCGGCGATCTCCGGCACCTCCAGGGCGAAGAGCTTCTTCACCAGGTTGGGGTGCGTGCGCGAGAGGGTGACGGACGGACCGCGCACGCCCTTCGCCACCCGGACGACGTACGTGCGCAGCCGCAGACCGTGCGTGTAGTCCTCGCCCGGCACCTGCTCCTGCACCGGAAGGATGGCCTCCAGCTTGTCGTCCAGCTTGACGAGGACGTTCTTCGGGTCCTTGCCCTGCTGCACCACACCGGCGACGACATCGCCCTCACGGCGCGCGTACTCGCCGAAGGTCACGTCGTTCTCGGCGTCCCGCAGACGCTGCTGGATGACCTGACGGGCGGTGCTCGCCGCGATCCGGCCGAAGTCCGACGGGGTGTCGTCGAAGTCCTTGGGCTCCTGGCCCTCCTCCAGGTCGGAGGGGTCCTCCTTCGCCCACACCGTCACGTGACCGGTCGCCCGGTTCAGTTCCACGCGCGCGTGGCGACGGGCGTCGGGGGTGCGGTGGTACGCGATGAGGAGGGCCGACTCGATCGCCTCGACCAGCATCTCGAAGGAGATTTCCTTCTCCTGTGCCAAGCCCTTCAGGAGCTTCACGTCGATGTCCACGGCTACGCCTCCTCTTCCTTCTTGTCCTTGCGGTTGAACTCGATCTCGACACGCGCCTTCGTGATGTCGGCGAACGCGACCCTGCGGGCGGTGGGCTTGCGCCCCTTCACGCCCGGCACCTCGGTGTCGAGGCCGTCCTCGTCCACCGCGAGGATGCGGGTGACCAGGTCCCCGCCCTCGGCGAGCTGGAGCTTCACCAGACGGCCGGTGGCGCGCACGTAGTGGCGGTGCTCGCTCAGGGGGCGGTCGGCGCCCGGGGAGCTGACTTCGAGGACGTACTCGCCCTCGCCCATCACGTCGGTCTCGTCGAGCTTCTCGGAGATCGCGCGGCTCAGCTCGGCACACACGTCGAGCTCCACGCCCTCGTCCGAGTCGACGACGATCCGCAGCAGTCCGCGACGGCCGGCCCGGGACATCTCGATCTCTTCCAGATCCAGGTCCTTGGCGGCGACGAGCGGCTCCACGATTCCGCGCAGCCTGTCGCTCTGGGTGGTGCTCATCCGGGTGACTCCTCGGCCGCGTGTGCTGTTGTGGGTTCGTCGCGTGTCAGACCAAAGGGTATCCGGTCCGGGAGGGTGTTGCCGTCCATCGCCCCGGGGCCCGCGGGTACGCTCGCCTGCGGTGATCTCGACGATCTTCGGCGACGTACGGCAGACGGGGAGAGCAGGCGTGAGGACGACGGGCAGACGCGCACTCCTCGTGGCGGGTGCGGCGGCGGGCGCGACCGCCCTCGCCGGGTGCACCTCCCCGTCCGGCGGGCAGCCGCGACGGCCGGACGCCGCCGAGCTCGCGGCCGCACGCGCGGCGCGGGCCGAGGCGGCCCTGCGCCTGCGGGCCGTGACCGCCGCGCGCGGCCTGCTGGAACGTTACGACGCCGCGCTCGCCGCCCACCCCGCCCTGGCGCCCCGCCTGACCCCGCTGCGGGGCGCGGTGGCGGAGCACGCGAAGGCCCTCGGCGAGGGCGGCACGACGGCGGGGCCCACGACGGAGCCGCCGGCGGAGGCCACCCCGGCGGCCCTCGGCTCCCCCACGCCCGGCAGGACGGCCCCCGGGAAGTCCGCCACGCGGAAGCCGGCGGGCTCCCCCGCGCCCGTACGGGTGGCGGCCGACCCCCGGGCCGCGCTCAGGGAGCTCGCCGCCGCCGAGCGCGCGGCCGCCGACGGACACACGGCCGCCCTGCTCGGCGCCCCGCCCGAGTACGCCCGGCTGCTCGCCTCCGTGGCGGCCTC
This sequence comes from Streptomyces sp. NPDC059695, assembly GCF_042733785.1. Lineage (NCBI taxonomy): Bacteria > Bacillati > Actinomycetota > Actinomycetes > Kitasatosporales > Streptomycetaceae > Streptomyces > Streptomyces sp. NPDC059695. Next base: position 44,523 of record NZ_JBHWFF010000043.1, read on the forward strand.
CGGCGCCGCCCACGCCTACCTGCTGACCGAAGGAGCCCGCGGATGAGCGCCCTCGTCGCGACCCAGGCCGCGCTGGCCGCCGAGCACGCCGCGGTGTACGGGTACGGGGTCGTCGGCGGCCGGATCGGCACCGAGCGGCGGGCCGAGGCCACGGCCGCGTACGAGGCGCACCGGGCCCGGCGGGACGCGCTGCGCCGGAGCGTGCGGGACCTCGGCGGGGTGCCGGTGGCGGCGGAGGCCGCGTACGAGCTGCCCTTCGGGGTCGCGGACCCGGCCGGGGCCGTGCGGCTCGCGGCGGTCCTGGAGGACCGGGTGGGCGGGGTGTACTCCGATCTCGTCCGCGCCACCGAGGGCCGTGCGCGGGGCGAGGCGGCCGCCGCGCTGCGGGAGGCGGCGGTACGCGCGGTCCGCTGGCGCGGCAGCGACGTAACCTTTCCTGGGCTCGCCGAGCGGGTGCAGGCCCCCTGACCGAGTGCCGCCCCGACCGAAGGAACTACGTACGCATGGGTTTCGAACCGCCGCAGCGACTGGCCAGGACGCTCGGTGCGGCGTACGGGGAGGCCGTGGCGGCCGAGTGGCTCGGGAAGCTGCCCGGGCTCACCGAGCAGGCGCTCGCCGTCGCCTCCCTCGACGCCGAGCGGGTGCTGGCCCCCGGTGGCCGGAGCAGCCTGGTCGTGCTCGTCCGGCGCTCCGACGGCTCCCCCGCCGCGCTCAAGGTCGCGCCCCCGTTCACCCGGCCCGGCCTCGAACGGGACGCGTTGGCGCACTGGAACGGCTGGGGGGCGGTCCAGCTCCTCGACGGGGCCGGGGAGGGCGCGCTCGTCCTCGAACGGCTCCACCCCGAGGTCTCCCTGCGCTCGCTGCCGGAGGCGAAGGCCCTCCTGGAGGCCGCGGGCACCGTACGGAAGCTGTGGGTCGAGCCTCCGGCGGAGCACGGCTTCGAGACGGTGGCGGACCGGACGGCCGGGCAGGCCTCGGCCATGGACGCCTACCGGGACGACGCGGCGGCCGGCGCGCTGGCGGCCGCGGCGCTGGCGGCCCGCGAGGAGCTGGTCGCGGCCGGGACGGAGACGGTGCTGCTGCACGGGAACTTCCGGCAGGGCAAGGTGCTCGCCGGCGACCGGACGCCCTGGCTGGCCGTCGGTCCCGAGCCGCTGGTCGGCGAGCGGGCCTACGACCTCGCCCGGCTCGTACGGGACCGGGTCGAGGACCTGGTGGCCGCGTCCTCGGGGGCCTCCGCGGCGCGGCGGCGGGTGAACAAGCTGGCGGACTCCCTGGACCTGGACCGGGAGCGGCTGCGCGGCTGGACCCTGTTCCGCGCGGTGGAGTCGGCGACGCGGGCGCTGACGGAGGGGCGGCGGCAGGACGCCGAGCTGCTCCTGGAGTTCGCGAGCTGGCTGTGAGTTCGCGAGCCACTTGCGGGGTAATACCCTTTTTGTAACGTTCGGCTCGATTACAGGGGGCCGTGATGATCGAAGAGGTACTGGCGGCGGCGGCCGGCGCGGCCGCGGTGATCGCCGTGTACGCGGGCGCCGCCTCGCGGGTGGTCAAGCAGTACGAGCGCGGCGTCGTCTTCCGCTTCGGCAGGCTGCGCGGTGAGATCCGGTCCCCGGGCTTCACGACGATCATTCCGTTCGTCGACCGCCTGCACAAGGTGAACATGCAGATCGTCACGATGCCGGTGCCCGCGCAGGAGGGCATCACCCGGGACAACGTGACGGTGCGGGTGGACGCGGTCGTGTACTTCAAGGTCGTCGACGCGGCGGACGCGCTGGTGCGGGTCGAGGACTACAGGTTCGCGGTCTCGCAGATGGCGCAGACCTCGCTGCGTTCGATCATCGGCAAGAGCGACCTCGACGACCTGCTGTCGAACCGCGAGCAGCTCAACCAGGGCCTCGAGCTGATGCTCGACAGCCCGGCGATGGGCTGGGGCGTCGCGATCGACCGGGTCGAGATCAAGGACGTGTCGCTGCCGGAGACGATGAAGCGCTCGATGGCCCGGCAGGCGGAGGCGGACCGGGAGCGGCGGGCGCGGGTCATCAACGCGGACGCGGAGCTCCAGGCGTCGAAGAAGCTCGCGGAGGCGGCGGGTGTGATGTCGGCGGAGCCGGCGGCGCTGCAACTCCGGCTGCTGCAGACGGTGATGGCGGTGTCGGCGGAGAAGAACTCGACGCTGGTCCTGCCGATCCCGGTGGAGCTGCTGCGGTTCCTGGAACGGGCGACGCCGGCGGCTCCGGCACGTGCGGAGCAGGCGGCGGCGGAGGCCCCGGCTGCGCCGGAGCCGATCACGGGGCCGCTGAGCGAGGCGTACCTGAAGGGCCGGGCGGCGGCGGAGGAGTCCGTCGAGGACCTGACGGGGACCTCGGTCGAACCGTCCCCCCGCGAGGGCGACCTCTGAGCCGCACGGAAGAGGGCGGGACCCGCGCGGGTCCCGCCCTCTTCCTCGTCCTAGGCCGTCAGGCGGGCGAGCGCCTCGTCGACGGTGAGCTCCTCGCGCTCGCCCGTCCGGCGGTCCTTCAGCTCCACCACTCCCTCGCCCGAGCGGCGGCCCGCGACGAGGATCTTCGGGACGCCCATGAGCTCGGCGTCGGTGAACTTCACGCCCGGGGAGACGCCCGCGCGGTCGTCGACCAGGACGCGCAGGCCGGCCGCGGAGAGCTTCTCCGAGACCTCCAGGGCCAGCTCGATCTGGAGCGCCTTGCCGGCGGCGACGACGTGGACGTCGGCCGGGGCGACCTCGGCCGGCCAGCACAGGCCCTTCTCGTCGGCGGTCTGCTCGGCGAGCGCCGCGACCGCGCGGGAGACGCCGATGCCGTACGAGCCCATGGTCACGCGGACCGGCTTGCCGTTCTGGCCGAGGACGTCGAGCTTGAGGGCGTCGGCGTACTTGCGGCCCAGCTGGAAGATGTGGCCGATCTCGATGGCGCGGTCCAGCTTGAGGCCGGTGCCGCAGACGGGGCACGGGTCGCCCTCCTGCACGACGACGACGTCGACGTACGCGTCGACCTCGAAGTCACGGCCCGCGACGACGTTCTTCGCGTGCATGCCGTCCTTGTTGGCGCCCGTGATCCAGGCGGTGCCGGGGGCGACGCGCGGGTCGGCGAGGTACGTGACCTTGTCGAGGCCCTGCGGGCCGACGTAGCCGCGGACCAGGTCGGGGCGGGCCGCGAAGTCCGTCTCCGTGACCATCTCGACCGTGGCGGGGGCGAAGTGCGCCTCGACCTTGTCCAGGTCGACCTCGCGGTCACCGGGGACGCCGACCGCGACGATCTCGCCGTCGACCTTCACCAGGAGGTTCTTCAGGGTCGCGGAGGCCGGCACGCCGAGGGAGGCCGCGAGGGTCTCGATCGTCGGGGTGTCGGGGGTGGGGATCTCCTCGGCGGCGGCGACGGCGGAGCCGTCCACCGGCTTGAGCGCGTAGGTGATCGCCTCGGTGTTCGCGGCGAAGTCGCAGTTCGGGCAGTCGGCGAAGGTGTCCTCGCCGGCCTCCGCCGGGGCGAGGAACTCCTCGGACTTCGAGCCGCCCATCGCGCCCGCGGTGGCGGCGCAGATGCGGTAGTCGAGGCCGAGGCGTTCGAAGACGCGCTGGTAGGCGGCGCGGTGCAGGGCGTACGACTGGGCGAGGCCCTCGTCCTCCGTGTCGAAGGAGTACGAGTCCTTCATGAGGAACTCGCGGCCGCGCAGGATGCCGGCGCGGGGGCGGGCCTCGTCGCGGAACTTGTTCTGGATCTGGTAGAGGATCACCGGCAGGTCCTTGTAGGACGAGCACTGGTCCTTCACCAGGAGGGTGAAGATCTCCTCGTGGGTCGGGCCGAGGAGGTAGTCGCCGCCCTTGCGGTCCTGGAGGCGGAAGAGCTCGGCGCCGTACTCGTCCCAGCGGCCGGTCGCCTCGTACGGCTCACGGGGCAGCAGCGCGGGCAGGGTGACCTCCTGCGCGCCGATGGCGTCCATCTCCTCGCGGACGATCCGCTCGACGTTGGAGAGGACCTTCTTGCCGAGCGGCAGCCAGCTCCAGATGCCGGCGGCGGTGCGGCGGACGTAGCCGGCGCGGACGAGGAGCTTGTGGCTGAGGACCTCGGCGTCCGCCGGGTCGTCGCGCAGCGTCTTCGCCATCAACTGGGACATGCGCTGGACCGGTGCGTTGGCCATGGTTCTCGTACTCCTGCCGGAACTGGGGGTCCCCCCTGCCCGAGCGCAGCCGAGGGCTTGGGGGAGGTGATGGCCCGAGGTTAGCCGGGCCGCCCCTGGCAGGAGAAATCAGTTCCGGCGCCTGAGCGGCAGCGCGGCGCCCATGACCGCGTACGGGCGGGGCGCGCTCGGGAAGTGCACCTGACGGGCGAGGTCCTGGTAGCCGAGCGCGCGGTAGAGGCCGCGGGCGGGGCTGTCGGTGTCGATCGCGGAGAGGATCGAGCGGGGTTCGGCGGCGCCGTCGGTGATGGTGGTGATCAGACCGCGGCCCACGCCCCGGCCCTGGAAGTCGGGGTGGACGTGGAGCTCGGTGATGACGAAGGAGTCGTCGAGCCAGTCGGCGGTGCCGGTGGCGCGCAGGTACGTCTCGACGACGGTGGACCACCAGTGCGTGCGGTCGTTGGGCATCCCGTACACGAAGCCGACGAGCCGCCCGTCGGGGGTGGTGGCCCCGTAGCTGCGGGCGCCGGGGCTGAGGAGGTGGCGCAGCACGATGTGGCGGCGTACGGCGACCTCGCCCGCGTCCAGGCCGAAGGCGACCGCCTGCACGGCGAGGGCCTCGTCCACCCGGGCGGCGAGGTTGACCGGACCGATCACGACCTGTGCGTCATCCATGCGGCGCACCCTACAAGCGCCCGCCCGCCGCGCACACCTCGTTCAGAACAGCACGCTCATGAAGGCGCCGGTCTCCCGGAAGCCGACCCGGCGGTACGCGGCCCTCGCCGGAACGTTGAAGTCGTTGACGTACAGGCTCACGACGGGCGCGACGTCGGCCAGGGCGTACCGGAGGACGGCGGCCATGCCGGTCTCGGAGAGGCCCTTGCCGCGGTGCTCGGGGGCGACCCAGACGCCCTGGATCTGGCAGGCCTGGCGGGTGGCGGCGCCGATCTCGGCCTTGAAGACGACCTTGCCGTCCTCGATGCGGGCGAAGGAGCGGCCGGCGCCGACCAGCTCGGCGACGCGGGCCTGGTAGAGCAGTCCGCCGTCGTTGGCGAGCGGGGAGACGCCGACCTCCTCGGTGAACATGGCCACGCAGGCGGGCATGATCGCCTCCATCTCGTCCTTGCGGACGCGGCGCACCAGCGGATCGGGCACGACGGTGGCGGAGGGCTCCTCGGCGATCATCAGGGGCTGCCGGGCCCGGACGTCCCTCGCGGGGCCCCAGCTGGGCTCCAGGAGCCGCCACAGCTCGCTGGTGGCCTCGACGGGGCCGACGATCGAGGAGCAGCGGCGGCCGATCCTGCGGGCCCGGTCGGCGAAGGCGCGGACGGCTTCGGGGGTGGCGCAGAGGGGCACGAGGTTGGCGCCGGAGTAGCAGAGGGAGCGGAGTCTGCCCTCGGTGTACCAGCCCCACATCTCGCCGCCGAGGCGCCAGGGGTCGAGTCCGGCGACCTGGACGCGGGCGGTCACGAAGGCGTTCTCGACGGGGGCGCTCTCCAGGACGGCGAGCGCGGCGCCGAGGTCGGCGGGTTCGAGGACCCGAGTGGTGGTCTCTGTCAGCACGAGGGGGCCTCACGGGACGGATCTGCTGGTCTCCGCACTGTACCCCCGTGCCCCGCGGCGGGGCCCGTCACAAGCGCGAAGCCCCTTCGCCCGGTGGGGCGGAGGGGCTTCGCGCACGGTGCTGCGGGGCGGTCAGGCGCCGATGGCGACCGACGGCTCGCCGCTGGCGACGCCGTCCTTCTCCATCTGCTCGGCGATCTTGAGCGCCTCTTCGATGAGGGTCTCGACGATCTTCGACTCGGGGACGGTCTTGATGACCTCGCCCTTCACGAAGATCTGGCCCTTGCCGTTGCCGGAGGCGACGCCGAGGTCGGCCTCGCGGGCCTCGCCGGGGCCGTTGACGACGCAGCCCATGACGGCGACGCGCAGCGGGACGGTCATGCCGTCGAGGCCGGCGGTGACCTCCTCGGCCAGCTTGTACACGTCGACCTGGGCGCGGCCGCAGGACGGGCAGGAGACGATCTCCAGGCGGCGCTGGCGCAGGTTCAGCGACTCCAGGATCTGGATGCCGACCTTGATCTCCTCGGCCGGCGGGGCGGAGAGCGAGACGCGGATGGTGTCGCCGATGCCCTGGGAGAGCAGGGCGCCGAAGGCGACGGCCGACTTGATGGTGCCCTGGAAGGCCGGGCCCGCCTCGGTGACGCCGAGGTGCAGCGGGTAGTCGCACTGGGCGGCGAGCTGGCGGTAGGCCTCGACCATGACGACCGGGTCGTTGTGCTTGACCGAGATCTTGATGTCGCGGAAGCCGTGCTCCTCGAAGAGGGACGCCTCCCAGAGGGCCGACTCGACGAGCGCCTCGGGGGTGGCCTTGCCGTACTTCTTCAGCAGGCGGGCGTCGAGCGAGCCGGCGTTGACGCCGATGCGGATCGGGACGCGGGCGTCGCCGGCCGCCTTGGCGATCTCCTTGACCTTGTCGTCGAACTGCTTGATGTTGCCCGGGTTGACGCGGACGGCCGCGCAGCCGGCGTCGATCGCGGCGAAGACGTACTTCGGCTGGAAGTGGATGTCGGCGATCACGGGGATCTGCGACTTCCGGGCGATGGTCGCGAGCGCGTCGGCGTCGTCCTGGGTCGGGCAGGCCACGCGCACGATCTGGCAGCCGGAGGCGGTGAGCTCGGCGATCTGCTGGAGCGTGGCGCCGATGTCGGAGGTGCGGGTCGTCGTCATCGACTGGACGGAGACGGGCGCGTCACCGCCGACGGCCACGCTGCCGACCTGGATCTGGCGGCTCTTGCGCCGCTCGGCGAGCCGGGTCGGAACGGTCGGGATACCGAGAGAAATCGCGGTCATCTGAAGTGCAACCTCAAGGTTGTGCGTCGGCGGGCTCAGGTCTCCGAGGTTACCGCCCCGGGGGCGGGGGGCCTGACACCACCGGGTGCGGCCCCCCTGGGAGCTACGTGATCTTCACCGGGTTGACGATGTCGGCGGCGAGGACGAGCAGCGTGAAACAGACGAAGACACCAGCCACCACGTAGGCGGCGGGCATCAGCTTGGCCACGTCGAACGGGCCGGGGTCGGGGCGCTTGAAGATCCGGGCCGTGTGGCGGCGGACGGACTCCCACAGGGCGCCCGCGATGTGACCGCCGTCGAGCGGCAGCAGCGGGAGCATGTTGAACAGGAACAGCGAGACGTTGAACATGACCAGCAGGTTCATGAACATCACGAGGATCGTCGTCGGCGGCGCCTCGACGGTCATCAGCTCGCCGGTGATCCGGGCGGCGCCGAGCACGCCCACCGGGGAGTCGTCGGCGCGCTCGCCGTCGCCGAAGGTGGCGTCCCACAGACCGGGGATCTTGCCCGGGAGCGCGATGACCGAGTGGACGCCGTTCTCCAGGAGGTCGGTCATCCGCTCGGTGGTCTCGCCGAAGGAGAGGGGCGCGACCTCGGTCTTGGAGGCGAATCCGAGGTAGCCGGCGTCGATGTAGTCCACCGGCTGGACGACCTTGCCGTCCGCGTCCTTCCTCGGCACCTTGTTGGAGACGAGCGTGGGGTGCAGGTCGACGCGCTGTCCGGCGCGCTCGACGGTGACCGTGGCCGGGCCGATGGTCTCGCGGATGCGGTCGGAGAGGGTGTCCCAGTCGGCGACGGGGGTGCCGTTGAAGGCGACGATCCGGTCGCCGTCCCTCAGGCCGGCCTTGAACGCCGGGGACACCGGGTCGCCCGCCGCGCACTTCTCGCGCTTCTCGCTCTGCTTGATGACGCACTTCTGGACGCCGGCGACCTGGGTCGTCTGGCCCTCGATGCCGAGGGTCATCATCGAGCCGAAGAACAGCGCCGCCGCCAGGACCAGGTTCATGAACGGCCCGGCGAACATCACGATCACACGCTTCCACGGCTTGCGCGTGTAGAAGAGGCGGGTCTCGTCGCCGGGTTCGAGCTCCTCGTACGACGCCTCGCGGGCGTCCTCGATCATGGAGCGCCAGGGCGAGGTGGAGCGGGCCTCGATCTTGCCGTCCTCGCCCGGCGGGAACATGCCGATCATGCGGATGTAGCCGCCGGCCGGGACGGCCTTGATGCCGTACTCGGTCTCCCCGCGCTTCCTCGACCAGATCGTGGGGCCGAAGCCGACCATGTACTGCGGCACGCGGATGCCGAAGAGCTTGGCCGTGGAGAGGTGGCCGAGCTCGTGCCAGGCGATGGAGACGAGCAGGCCGAGGGCGAACAGCACGATGCCCAGGGCGTACAGGAGCATTTCGGTCATGCGCGGGCCTCCGCTGTTGCCTTCGCTGCGAGCTCACGGGCCCGGGCGCGCGCCCAGGTCTCCGCTTCGAGGACGTCCGACACGGTGAGGGAGGTTCCCCGGGCGGGAACGCCGTGTTCCGTGACGACCGCGGTGACCGTGTCCATGATGCCGTTGAACGGCAGCCGTCCGGCGAGGAACGCCTCGACGCACTCCTCGTTCGCCGCGTTGAAGACGGCGGGGGCCGTACCGCCCAGGGTGCCCACGTGCCGGGCCAGGCCGACGGACGGGAAGGCCTCGGTGTCGAGCGGGAAGAACTCCCAGGTGGAGGCCGTGGTCCAGTCGAAGGCGGGGGCGGCGTCCGGGACCCGCTCGGGCCAGCCGATGCCGATGGCGATCGGGCCGCGCATGTCCGGCGGGGTGGCCTGGGCGAGCGTGGAGCCGTCCGTGAACTCGACCATCGAGTGCACGTACGACTGCGGGTGGACGACGACCTCGATGCGGTCGAACGGAATGTCGTAGAGCAGGTGGGCCTCGATGACCTCCAGGCCCTTGTTCACCAGGGTCGCGCTGTTCACCGTGATCACCGGGCCCATCGCCCAGGTCGGGTGGGCGAGCGCGTCCTCGCGGGTGACGTGGGCCAGCTGGTCGCGCGTACGGCCGCGGAACGGGCCGCCGGAGGCGGTGACGACCAGCTTGCGGACGTCGGCGCGGGTGCCGGCCGCGAGCGCCTGGAAGAGGGCCGCGTGCTCGGAGTCGACCGGGATGATCTGGCCGGGCTTGGCGAGCGCCTTCACCAGGGGGCCGCCGACGATCAGCGACTCCTTGTTGGCGAGGGCGAGCGTGCGGCCCGCTTCGAGGGCGGCGAGGGTCGGCGCCAGGCCGATGGAGCCGGTGATGCCGTTGAGGACGGTGTGGCACGGCGACGCGGCCAGCTGCGTGGCGGCGTCCGGACCGGCCAGCACCTCCGGCAGCGGCTCGGAGCCGTACAGCGCCTTCAGCGCGTCGCGCAGCTCCGGCAGCGCCTCCTCGCGGGCGACCGCGACCGCGGCGACCCTGAGCCGGTGCGCCTGCTCGGCGAGCAGTCCGATCCGGCCGCCGGAGGCGGCCAGGGCGGTGACCCGGAAGCGGTCGGGGTTGCGCAGCACCAGGTCGATGGCCTGGGTGCCGATGGACCCGGTCGAACCGAGGACGACGATGTCCCGGCGTCCTTCGGAGACGTCGAAGGCGATGTGCGGGTCGGCGAGAGGAGAGGGGCGGTCGCTCATGCCCCCCATTCTTGCCGCAAACGCTGTGCGGTCTTCACGGGGTGCGGGCGAACGCCTCGAACACGCGGTGGAAGTCGGGGAACGTCTTCTTCACGCAGCCGGGGTCGTCGAAGGTGATCCCCGGGGTGCGCAGCGCCGTGACCGCGAAGGACATCACGATCCGGTGGTCGCCGTGGGTGGCGATCTCGACGGGTCCGGCCGGGGTGCCGGGCCGGATCTCGATCCAGTCCGGGCCGGTCTCCACGGTGATGCCGAGGCGGCGCAGGTTCTCGGCGCAGGCGTCGAGCCGGTCGCACTCCTTGACCCGGGTGTTGGCGACGTCCTCGATGCGGACGGGCCCGTCGGCGAACGGCGCGATCGCGGCGAGGGTCGGCATGGTGTCCGAGATGTCCCGCATGTTGACGGTGAGTCCGCGCAGGCCGCCGGTGGAGCGGACGGTCGTGCCGGCGGCGGTGGTCTCGACCTCGGCGCCCATGCGGCGCAGCACGTCGACGAAGGCCAGGTCGCCCTGGAGGGCGCCGGTACCGAGGCCGGGGACCGTGACGGAACGGCCCGGTTCGAGGGCCGCCGCGGCGAAGAAGTAGCTGGCCGTGGAGGCGTCGGGCTCGATGCCGTAGGTGAGCGCCCGGTAGCCGGTCGGGGCGACGCGGTACGTGCGTCCCTCCCGGGTGACCTCGGCGCCGAACGCCCGCATCATCGCGAGGGTGATCTCGACGTACGGCTCCGAGACCAGGTCCGTGACGGTGATGTCGAGGCCCTCGGCGGTGAGCGGACCCAGCATGAGCAGCGCGGTGAGGTACTGCGAGGACTGCCCGGCGTCGAGCGTCAGCGCGCCGCCCTTCACTCCGGCGGCGTGGACGTCGAGCGGGTGGTGGCCCTCGCTCCCGCCGTGCCGGAGGTCGACGCCGAGCTCGCGCAGGGCGGTGCTGAGCGGGCCGAGGGGGCGACGGCGCATCTGCGCGGAGGCGTCGAAGCGGTACGTGCCGTGACCGGCGGCGGCGAGGGTCGGCAGGAAACGGGCGGTGGTGGCGCCGTCACGGCAGTAGACGTCGGCGGTCTCCACGCCGGGACCCGCGGGGCGGCCCTCGATGTGCCAGGCGCCGGGCTCGCGGCGGACGGCGTAGCCGAGGGCGGTGAGGCCCTCGGCGAATCCCTCGGTGTCGTCGGAGACGAGCGGACGCAGGAGGGTGGTGGTGCCCTCCGCTGCGGCGGCGAGGAAGAGCGCGCGGGCGGTGACGGACTTGGAGCCGGGGATGTCGATGACGGTCACGGGCGACATCCTGCCGTGACGGGCGCCGCGCGCGTGCCGGGGTCCGCCACGTGGACGCGCCGCGTCGCCGGCCCCCGGTCCCGCAGGGCCCCGCACCCGCGCCCCGCACGGGCCCCGCGCCCGCGCCCCGCACGGGCCTCCCGCCCGCACCCGCGCCGGGCCTTCGCCCACTGCCCGCGTGGGCCCGCGCCCGGCGGGGCGGTGCCCCGCGCCCCGTGTGGGCCGCCTCCCGGTGCCCGTGTGGGCAATCGTCCCGCTGGGGCGGGACGGGTGGGCACACGGGACGGCGCCCTCTCGCGGCGCCTCCGCGTTCCGCGCCTGGACCCGC